>NZ_CP100350.1:1988750-2325000 GCF_024204685.1 Gilvimarinus sp. DA14 | reverse complement strand
TTTTCATCGCCTGCTGCAACAGCGCGCCCATACTGCCCATGGAGGCCTGCTGGGGTTTGTTGCCGCCTTGCTTGCGCTGGCCCTGTTTGCCCGGCTGGCGGCGCGGTTTATTGTCACCACCGGTTTTCTCTCCGGGTGTGTCGTCCAAGCGCATCGATAAGCCGATGCGTTTGCGGTCCACATCCACCTCCATCACCTTGGCTTTGACGATATCACCGGCTTTAACCACTTCGCGGGGATCTTTCACGAACGTGTTAGAAAGTGCGGATATATGCACCAAACCGTCTTGGTGAACACCCACATCCACAAAGGCCCCAAAATTGGTCACGTTGGTGACGGTGCCTTCCAGGATCATCCCCGGTTCCAGGTCTTTAATGGTGTCTACGCCCTCTTTAAAGGCGGCGGTGCGAAACTCCGGGCGCGGGTCGCGGCCGGGTTTGTCCAGCTCTTTGAGGATGTCGGTAATGGTGGGTACACCAAATTGCTCGGTAACGTAATCCTGGGCCTTGAGGCTACCTAAAAAGCCCGAGTCGCCCACCAGGCCTTTAACATCACGCTGATTTTTCTCGGCAATGGCCTCTACCACGCTGTAGGTTTCCGGGTGCACCGCCGAGGCGTCCAGTGGGTTGTCGCCGCCGCTGATGCGCAAGAAACCCGCCGCCTGTTCAAAGGTCTTGGCGCCGAAACGGGTCACATCCTTCAGTTGGTTACGGCTGGTAAATGCGCCATTTTTGTCTCTAAATTCAACGATATTGTTGGCAAGTGAAGCGTTTAGGCCCGAAACTCTTGCCAGCAGTGCGGCCGAGGCGGTGTTTACCTCCACACCTACGGCGTTTACACAGTCTTCCACCACCGCGTCCAGCGAGCGGGCCAGCTGGGTTTGCGAGACGTCGTGTTGATACTGGCCCACGCCGATGGATTTGGGGTCGATTTTTACCAGTTCGGCGAGCGGGTCTTGCAGGCGGCGGGCGATGGAAATGGCGCCGCGAATGGTCACATCCAAATCCGGAAACTCTTTAGCGGCAAATTCCGAGGCCGAATAAACCGAGGCGCCGGATTCGTTCACCATTACCGGGCGGGCCTTCAGCTCGGGTTGCTTTTTCAGCATGTCTTTAACGAACTTTTCCGTCTCGCGGCTGGCGGTGCCGTTGCCGATGGCGATCAGCTCGACATCGTATTTTTGGCATAAGTTAGTAAGTACTTTCTCCGCCTCGGCTACCTTATTTTGCGGGGCTGTCGGGAAAATAGCGCCGTGATCCAGCACCTTGCCGGTAGCGTCTACCACTGCCACCTTCACCCCGGTGCGCAGGCCTGGGTCGAGGCCGATGGTGGCCTTTTGTCCGGCGGGGGCGGCCAGCAGCAGATCGTTTAAGTTACTGGCAAATACCTTAATGGCGTCCTCTTCGGCGCGGTCGCGCAGCTCGCCCAACAGGTCAGTTTCCAGATGGGTGAGCAATTTCACCCGCCAGGTCCAGCGCACTACCTCGCCCAGCCATTTGTCGGCGGCGCGTCCTTGATCGCGCAGATCCCAGTGCTCGGCCACCATCACCTCACAGGGGTGAGTGGCGCCCGGCTCCTGCTCGCCCAGGGTAATCGCGATGGTGAGTACGCCTTCGTTGCGGCCGCGGAACATGGCCAGGGCCCGGTGCGAGGGGGTGCTTTTTAGGGCTTCGTCGTGTTCAAAGTAGTCGCGGAATTTTTGTACATCCTGGGATTTATCGTCTTCTTTACCCGTGGCGGCGCGGCTTGAGATCAAGGCCTCACGCTGCAAAAAGCCGCGAAGTTTACCCAAAAGCTCGGCATCTTCGCTAAATTTTTCCATCAAAATGTATTTGGCACCGTCCAATGCGGCCTTGCTGTCGTCAATTTTATGCTCGGCGTTGAGGTACTTGGCGGCCTCGGTTTCAGGCTCCAGAGTGGGGTCTTGCAGCAGAGCATCGGCCAGTGGTTGCAGACCGGCCTCAATCGCAATTTGGCCCTTGGTGCGGCGCTTGGGTTTGTAGGGTAGGTACAAATCCTCCAGCCGGGTTTTGGTGTCGGCGGCGCGAATGTCGTTTTCCAGTTCGGGGGTCAGCTTGTCCTGTTCGGCAATGCTTTTCAGGATGGCCTCACGGCGGTCTTCCATTTCGCGCAAATAGCGCAGTCGCTCTTCCAGGTTGCGCATCTGGGTGTCGTCCAGCCCGCCGGTAACCTCTTTGCGGTAGCGGGAGATAAACGGCACGGTAGCGCCTTCATCCAGCAGCGCCACGGCGGCGTCTACTTGTTGTTCGCGAATACTCAGCTCGTCGGCAATGCGTTGAAAAATACTGCTCATGTAAGTTTCTCTGTTGGACATTTTCGTTCGCCGCACAGCGGTCTCAGGGCCCTTGAGGTCGGGCCCCAGCGCATTATGCGCAAATCGTCGCCCTATTACAGTCTTGAATTGTTCCCCAATCTGTGTCTTTTGCAGCTCGTCACCCTATTGACGAGCAAAGATATGGTGATATAGTTATGTATAACACTATATCGAAGGGCGAGCGGAGTAGGCATGCAGTGGCGCGATGATCAACCCATTTACCGACAGCTATACCAGCGCATGGTGGCGCTGATTGTGGCCGGTGATATAGCGCCCGGCGAAGCCCTGCCTTCGGTACGTCAGGTGGCGGCGGATTATCAGATTAATCATTTGACTGTTGCCAAGGCCTACCAGGCGCTGGTGGATGAGCAGCTGGTAGAAAAGCGTCGCGGCTTGGGCATGTTTGTGCGTGCGGGGGCCGATGTCCGCCTGCGCGAGCGCGAGCGCGAGCAGTTTGTGCAACAGCTGCCAGAGTTGCTGGCCCAGGCCAGGCGCTTGGGGATGGATAAAGAGGCATTAGTAAAGGCCATTAACAGCCTTAAGGAGGAGTCGTGAAGCAAATAATAAAAACCGCAGGGCTCAGCAAACGCTATGGCAAGAAGCGGGTGCTAGAGAAGCTGGATTTACAGGTTGGCGCCGGTAAGATCGTCGGTTTGATTGGACCCAATGGCGCGGGCAAGACGACCTTGCTGCAGTCGCTGCTGGGACTTTGCGTGGCCGATGGTGACATAGATGTATTGGGTTTTGACCCCCGGCGTGAACGGGCAAAAATGTTAGAGCAAGTGTGCTTTATCGCCGATACCGCCACCCTGCCACGCTGGATGACGGTAAAGCAGGCAATTGCCTATGCGGCGGGTGTGCACCCCAACTTTAACGAGCAGCGGGCGCGCGAGTTTCTGGCAAAAACCAAGGTGCCGTTATCCAGTCGTATCCGCAGTTTATCCAAGGGCATGGTGACCCAGGTGCATCTGGCGCTGGTGATGGCTATCAACGCCAAACTGTTGGTGTTGGACGAGCCCACCCTGGGGTTGGATTTGCTCTATCGCCGCACCTTTTACGACGCCCTGCTCAACGATTATTACGACGACGAGAAAACCATTCTTATCACCACCCATCAGGTGGAAGAAGTTGAGCATCTGCTGACCGACGTGATGTTTATTGTCGATGGCGCCATTGTGCTGAACTCCACGCTGGAAGATTTTGAGGCGCGCTTTAGCAAAGTGACTGTGCCCACCGAGCTGCAGCCACAGGCGCAAGCTCTGAACCCTATTGGTGAAATCAAAGCCCTGGGCGCTAAACAGTATCTGTTTGAGGGCGTAGAGCGCACGCAGCTAGAAGCTATGGGTGAGGTGGCGCGCGCGTCTTTAGCTGAAGTGTTTGTGGCCAAAGCGGTCCAGGGAGGTCAGACATGAATCAGGTTATTGCTCAGCTGCGCCGGGAGTATTGGGAAAACCCGGGCCATTTGTTCAAAGTGCCGTTTTGGTTGGCGCTGATTATTATTTTATTTTCGGTTGTGTCCATGCACTCGCTGTTTCAGCACGCGGATGTTTCCATGAATGTGGATGTCGAACTGGACCTGCCCTGGAAAAAGGACGTCGAGATAAAAGGGCAGGGTGGTGGCGAGAGCATTTTGGATAAATTAGCCCATGTGCAATACATCATTTACCTCATTTTTACTGTAGTGGCGTTGATTAATATGGTCAGTTACAGTCTTGCAGCTCTGCTGACGGACCGGCAGGATCGCAGTGTGCTCTTTTTTAAATCCATGCCCGTGTCCGAGTGGCTGGTGGTTGCGACCAAGTTGTTTGTGGCCGTATTGGCAATACCATTGATGTATTGGCTCGCCGCTTTGTTCACAACACTGGTATTCAGCACCTTAACGGTTGCTCTGGGAACAACCTCTTTGTCATTGGATGCTTTTTCTCTTTGGTCCGCCATGGATGCCATGGCCGTAGGTGCTACCAGTTTTGTGTATTTGCTATTGGCGGCGCTGTGGGGGTTGCCGCTATACAGCATGCTGTTGCTGTTTTCGGCCTGGAGCAAAAAACACCCGCTGGGGAACTTGCTGCTGCTTATATTACTGGTGTGGTTTATTGAAAATCTTCTGCTGGGTCAGAGTTATCTGCTGAGTGGCTTGGGTGATTACCTGGAAGGCTTTGCGCTGCAATCTCTGGATGGGCCGTCAGGGCAGGATAATTTTAGTGCGGCAGTACTGGAATTATTCACCCGCCCTGGTTTGTATCTCGGGTGGCTGGTTGCGGCCTTGTCGCTGACGGCTGCGGTGTATTTACGCAATCGCCGCTTTGAAATCTAGGGGGCGAGGATGCGCCATTTGGCTTTGTTCAGTGTCTGTGTGCTGGCCATGTGCAGTGGCGCAGCTCAAGCTTATCCACCACCCTGGCCCGGCGATGCGGTTGGCCTTCTCGAGGTTGAGGTTTGGCGTGGGGCTGGGAATCTGGATTGGCGAAACCTAGGCCTGGAGTGGTTGTCACTGTTACAGCAGTGGCTCGGGCAATTGCTGAGTCAAGTGAGCTTTAACCACTCCAGCGTGGAACTGCCGACCACAGCCTGGCGCGCATCGGCGGATGTGATTTTGCTGCGCGGAGCGCTGTTAAGCCTGGTGTTTAGCGGAGGCATTCTAGTGCTGGCGATCACAGAGGTGTGTAAACCATGAACAAATCCTCAAGCGGTATCTTATTGTTGCTGTGCGCCGTCTGCGTGCGCGCTGAACCTTTAGATGATTTGCACAGCGCTCTAGACCGTTTCAGTCAGCCCGTCAGCGGGCGCTACCAAGTCAGTGCAAAAGTGGTGGAGGCCAACGGCAAGGGCGATGACAAAATCACCCGCGAGGGCTACGCCGAGGTAGAGGCCGTAGATACAGGCGCGAGCTTGAGCATCGCCTACAGCCGCTCGCTACTGGCGCAAATCGATAGCGAAGAACAAGCCAGGCTGGAAAACTCCGATGCGCCCACGCCCGCCATAGAGGGTGTGCACGAACTCTCGGCGCTGCCGGTGCGCGCAGCGGTTCGCGCCGCCGATCAAATTCGCCGGGTAATGGGTGAGGGTGAATACCTGGGCGCCGAGGCAGACGAACTGGACGGGCGCGAGGTAATGCGTTTGGACTTTAGCCTGCCCGAGAGTCGGCTCAGCAAACGCCAGCGCAAATACGTAAAGTCTTACGAGGGTATCTACTCGGTATGGATTCGTGCGGATGGTGTGCCCCTTGCCAGTAGCAGTCGGGTGGATGCCTCGGGGCGTGCCTTTATTTTTATCAGCTTTCACGTAGAAACCGAGTCGCAAAGACGCTACGGGGTAGTCAACGATACCCTGGTTGCGCTTACCGATCGTTACTACCATCTCAGCTATGGTGCTGGAGAGCGATTCGAAAGAGAGATTCAACGCACAGTCACCGCTGTCGATTAGGTTTTGCTGCTCCGCGCGCTTGCGCTACACTTTCGCAAGCATTCGGGAGGGAAAACAATGAAACATTGGTGTACGGCGGTGGTGTTGTGGCTAGTGAGCGCCCTGGCGATGGCGCAACATTCAATACAGGTGCAGGATCAGGTGGCCGCCTATAACCTGCACGACGCGGATAAGTACGCGAGTTATTTTCACGATGATATCGAGGTGTACAACTACCCGGATACCCCTGTGACCTCGGGCAAAGGTGCGTTAATCGCCACCACCAGCCGTACATTTGCCCAGCATGAGCCCACCAGCGAAATACTAAAAGTCATCGAGCTTAACGATAAAGTGATTACCCTGGAGCGCGCCAGCTACAAAGTAAAAGGCACGCGCCAGCAAATGGATGTGGTTAAAATATATCAGTTTCAAGGCGGTTTGATTCGCCGCATGACCTTTATGAATTGAGGCTAACTTTGAGCGATAACGACGAAATATTTTGGAATTTGGTGGATGAGTTCATCCAGCGCGCCAACGAGCGCTGCGATGATGCCGACCCCAGCATGGTCAGCGCGGCCCTGTTGCAGGCCGCCGCGCGTTTTAATGCATTCACCGTAGCCGGTGCATCGGTGGATAGAAAAGAATTTACCGAAGAGATAGAGCCCTCGCTGCGCTATCTGACCAACCAGTATCGGGATTTACTGCGTGACAACCTTGAGGACTACCGGGAAAACTACAAGGTATATATGCGCAGTGACGAAGACGAATAAAGCCTCAGCTTCAGGTCTTGCCGCTCTTTTAGCTCTGTTATCTCCCCATACTCAGGCGTTCGACTGGGCCTCGGCCGTGTGGCAAAACGATTTGTTTATCGGCACAGACGGGGGCTATACCAACGGTTTATTTCTCTCGCTTTACGATTTATCCACCGAGGGCGAGACCCCCTATAAAACACCGCTACTAGCCAAACCCTTGGCGTGGATGCTGCAGCCGTCGGCTAATGCCACCATGTTTAGTGAGCACTCGTTGGGCCAGGCGATGATTACTCCGAGCGATATAACCCAAGCTGTACCTGACCCTGCCGATTCACCCTACGCGGGGCTGTTATTGTATCGGGTAAGCCACGCCGTGGTAGAGGAAGACTTTGCGGATTTGGTGCGCACCACCGCAGGGATAATGGGGCCGGCATCCGGTGCCGAGCGCTCGCAGGAGTTGGTGCATAAAATCACCGGCTCCGATCAGCCCCAGGGCTGGGATTATCAACTTGGCAATAAATTTTTGTTTGCCTTCGAACGCACAGCGGTATGGCGTTATAGCCTGGCCGAGCGCTGGGACACGGTACTGCTGGCGCAGGCCGGTGTCGGCAATTTAGAAAGTACGTTAGGCGCGGGCGCCATCGTGCGTTTTGGCAAAGGTTTGCGCCAGAGTTTTGCTACCACAGCGTTGCAGTATGGCCGGATTAGTGTGCCCATGGCGGTAGAGGGAGGCTGGTATGTCTACGCCGGTTTGGAGGCCGAGTATGTGATTAATCAGATTTTGGTAAACGGCAATAGCTATCGCGATAATGCCGCCGATTATCTCGAGCATGAACAGCTGGCCTCCACCGTCGGCCTCGCCTACAGCTGGGACAGTTTTAGTTTGGCGGTGAGTTACAAAAGCGGTGATTCTTTGGATAAAAATAAATCCAGCAAAGACAGTTTTGGCGCGATCAGTTTGGCGTGGCGATTATGATGCGCGCCTTGCTTGTGGGTTATGTGTGGCCCGAGCCCAATTCATCGGCGGCCGGTGCGCGTATCGCACAGCTATTGGCAAGCTTAAACAGCGCTGGCTACGAAGTGCACTTTGCCTGCGCCGCCGCGCTTAGCGAACATCAACTCGATTTGCAGTCGGTGAATGTTCACGCCCATCAGGTAGCGCTCAACTGCAGCAGTTTTGATCAGTTTGTCGCCGAGTTAAATCCGGCGGTGGTGATTTTTGATCGCTTTGTTACCGAAGAGCAATTTGGTTGGCGTGTGACCAGTGCTTGCCCGGATGCATTGCGGGTTCTGGATACCGAAGATCTGCACAGTTTGCGCGCCGCCCGCGAGGCGCTGTTAAAAGACGCGCTGAAAGTGAATGCCAGTGCCGGGCCGGTGCTCGCAGACGATGCCGAGCTGTATCGCGCCATGCGCGCTAGCGATATGATTTTGCGCGAAGTTGCGGCGATATTTCGCTGCGATCTGACGCTGATGATTTCGGACAAAGAAATTGCCCTGCTTACCCAGTATTTTTCGGTTCCTCCATCGCTTTTGTATCACTTGCCATTTATGGTTGAGCCCGGCCAAAGGCCGGTGCCGGCCTTCGCACGGCGCGAGCATTTTGTCACCATTGGCAACTTTCGCCACGCCCCCAACTGGGATGCGGTGCTTTGGCTAAAGCAGACCATTTGGCCGCAGTTGCGCAAGCAGGCCCCTGAGGCTGAGCTGCATATTTACGGCTCGTACCCGCCCAAAAAAGCGACCCAGTTAAGCAATCCTAAAGAGAGATTTTTGGTCAAGGGTTGGGCTGACGATGCGCAGCAGGTTATTTCTGACGCGCGCGTGCTGTTGGCGCCTCTGCGTTTTGGTGCGGGCATCAAGGGCAAACTGATGGACGCTATGCTGAGCGGCACGCCCAGTGTGGCTACCAGTATCGCCAGTGAAGCCATGGCAGGAAGCAATCCCTGGCCCGGCGTCATTGCCGATTCGGTGGATGAGTTTGTTGCCGGCGCGGTGCAGTTATATCGCGATGGCACACGCTGGCAGTTGGCAGCGCAGCATTGCGACAACTTGCTGCGAGCGCGTTACCTAGCTGAGCACTTATGCCCTGCTTGGCTTGCGCACTTAAACGAGTTGCGACAGAACCTGGCGCAGCACCGCCAGGATAATTTTTTGGGCGCTATGTTTCAGTATCACGCGGCGCGTAGTACCGAATTTATGTCGCGTTGGATAGAGGCAAAAAGTCGCAATCAGACTTCCGATTGATCGGTATCATGCTTTTTCAGTGGCGTGGCAAACTGCAGGATCACGAAGTTTGTTATCGCCAGGACCAGCGCAATTTCGTAGCGACTGTACGCCACTGCAATACCAATGGCACCGGTATTCCAGATGCTCGCCGCGGTAGCCGTGCCTACGGTTTGGTTGTTATGTTTTAAAATTGCACCGCCACCGATAAAACCTATGCCGGTAATAATACCGTACATCACCCGCGCTTCGGCCTCACCGCTGTCGTATACCTGCATGCCCACCAGCATATAGGCACAAGAAGCAATGGCCACCAGTGGAAAGGTGCGTAGCCCCGCGCCCTTGGCCCTGTGCTCGCGGTTAACCGCCATGGGTAGGGCCAGCACTAACGCAATGCCCAACTGAAACAGGTTGGTAATAACATCTTGAATATTTAAATCAAAGTCCATGGCGGCTCCTTAATCGGCCAAATAGTATTCAACGGTGGAGACGACGCGAACTTTTTTGATGTGCGGGTTATTCGCATCGCGGGGATTGATACTAAACTGCCCCTGCGAGGCGCGTTTAATCTTCCCCAAACGGCTGCCTGAGTCGGCCGCGAATTTGTTGGCCACTTCGCGGGCGTTAATGGTGGCCTGTTCAATCATTGCCGGCTTTATATCGTTGAGCCCGGTAAACAGATACTGGGTTTGCGAGTCGTAGTTGCCGGCGGTGAGTACTATGCCTTTTTTACCCAGCTCGGCAAGACCCTGCATGGCGCCGCGCACGGTGTTGATGTCGTGGCTGTATACCGTCACGACAGCGGTTGCCACATAGCGAAATGGGGCGTCCGGGCCGCCGTAAGACTGCGCTGACTTATCGGTAATCACTGGGGCGTTAGCGCTGATGTCCGCCGCATTAATACCGCGTGCCAAGAGATAGTCGCGCACACTCTGGGTGTTCTGCTCCAGGCTGGCGTACAGCTCATCCAGGCTGTTGCTGGCCAGGGTAAAGCTAACCGGCCAGATGACGATATCGGCGGGCACCTCTCGCTCGGCCAGGCCTTTAGCCGTTACCGTGCGTTCATATTCTTTTACCGCTATAGCTGCATCGCGTAAAAAATAACCCAAGATCGCAAAGGCTATAATGGCGCAGAAACCAAAAGCGAGAGCGTTGCGAAGCTGAAATCTTTCCATGGCATGATACCTTCTAACAGGCGTTATCGTGGAATGCTCGACCAGTTACTATACTGCGAAAGTGTTGATTGCGGCTATGTGTGTTAGGCAATTGTTATCACTCGGGAGTGAGTTGTGAGTACAGATAAGGACATAAGCTGGACGCCGGATGCGGAGCTTGAGGGGTTTGAGGTGCAGCCGGTCGAGGTGCAATCCCACGGGCGCCAGTACCGGGCGACTTTGGTGCGAGCTTGTAATAATCCGCGCGTGGCGCATACGGCTATTTTGTATCTGCACGGGTTTACCGACTACTTTTTTCAAACTCATTTGGCGCGCGCCTGTGTGGATGAAGGCTGCGCCTTTTACGCTCTGGATTTGCACGGTTACGGTCGCTCAATGCGCACCGGTGAGCGGGCTAATTACTGCCACAGTATCGAAGAGTATTTTGCCGAGCTAGATGAAGCGGTGCGCCGCATTAAAGCTACAGGCGCAGAGCGGCTGGTTATCAACGCTCATTCCACCGGGGGGTTAGTCAGCTCGCTCTATGCTGATCGTGGTAGTGAGCGTGCGCAGCTTGATGGGTTAATCTTAAACAGTCCGTTTTTCGATTTTGCCCTAAGCGGTGTACAGAGGGTTTTATTGAACGGCTTGGTTTGGCTTGGGCGTTTTTTTCCCACTTGGTCCTATCACCACGGTATGCCTTCGCTCTATGGGCAGAGCATTTATTGCGGCTATCGCGGCGAGTGGGACTATAACTTAACCCTCAAGCCGGTGGTGGGGTTTCCTATTTTTCTCGGCTGGATTCGTGCGGTGGTACTGGCGCAGCGGCAGCTGCAAGCAGGTTTGCATATCGAGTGCCCGGTGCTGGTGTTGCACTCGGCGCGTTCGCTTAAGTTACCCTCTGCCTGGACAGACGAACTCATGGGGACCGATGTGGTGCTGGACGTTGACCATATGCGGCGCTACGGACCGGGGCTGGGGCAGAACGTTAGCCTAGTGGAAATCGAAGGCGGTATGCACGATTTAATCCTCTCGCCCCAGCCTGCGCGCGAGCAGGTGATTCACGCCATGTTTCGTTGGCTAGGGCAGGTGAGCCGCCCGGAAAAGCTGATGCCTTAGCAACCCCGCCTCTTATTGAAGCTTTTGCAGTAACAGGTTGCCTGTCGCGTCGACCTCCATTTGCCAGCCCGCCGCTACCAGCGTGGTGGAGACGGTTTCGCAAATCAGCACCGGCCCCTGCAGCTTGGTTCCGGCTCCCAATTGATCGCGCTGGTAGACTGGGGTCTCACCCAGCTCCGGCAGGTGCAGGGTTTCCAGCGCGCGCGCCGGTTGGCTGGGTAATTGGGGTAACTGGATAGAATGGCTCGGCGCTTCGCACTTGACCCGAACATTGACCAACTCTACCGGAATATCCAGTCGGTGCCCGTATCGGGTGGCGTGGGCCTGATGAAAGGCCTCGGCGGCGTTTGCTAAACCTGTGTAGGGAATGTTCAGGCAGAAGCTTTGGCCCTGGTAGCGCAAGTCCAGGCTGGAGTGGGTGCTAATGCTCTCTTGCGCCACCGCCTCGGCGATCAGCTGTTGTTCGCCAGAATGCGCCAGAGCCGCTAGTTCGTGCTGCAATTGTGCCTCGCTACAAGCGGCCAGAGGTGTTTGTAGCGAGCGCGACAACTGCCTTTCGGGGTTGGCTACCAGCATCCCCAAGGCTGACAATACCCCGCCGTGCACCGGCACCAGTGCCCGTGTCATACCCAAAGCTTCGGCCAGGGCACATACATGCAGACCCCCTGCACCGCCAAAGCAGCACAGACGGAAATCCGCCGGGTTGTAACCGCGCTGCACGGATATCACCCGTAGCGCAGCTGCCATATGTTCGTTGGCCAGGCGAATCACGCCGAGTGCCGTATCCATGGTGGAAAGACCCAGCTGCGCGGCCAAGGTTTCTATCGCATCAGCGGCTGAGGCAGTGTCCAGGCTCATGGCGCCGCCTAAAAAATAATCCGGATGCAAGCGGCCCAAATAGGCATTGGCGTCGGTAACCGTCACCCGGGTGCCGCCCTGGCCATAGCAGGCGGGGCCGGGGGTGGCTCCGGCGGATTCGGGGCCGACTTGCAGCAGACCCCCGGCATCCATTTGCGCGATAGAGCCGCCGCCTGCGCCGATGGTGTGCATATCCACCATGGGCACGGCCACTGGGTAAGGCCCGAGCTTGCCTTGATTGGTGAGTTTGAGCTCGCCGTCAATCATGGCGACATCGGTAGAGGTGCCGCCCATATCAAAGGTCAGTAGCTTTTCCGGTGCACCGGCTGCGCCCAGCTTCTCGGCAAAAAACTTGGCCGCCGCCAGACCACCGGCCGGGCCGGATAAAAGCAGATTGACCGCCCGCTCCGCAGCCTGCGCCGCATCGATGGTGCCGCCGGAAGATTGCATAACCCCCAATGGGCTGGGGGCCACACCGGCGGCCAGACGGTTTAGGTATCCCTGTACCTTGGGGCCCAAGTAGGCGTTTAACCAAGTGGCCATACCGCGTTCGTATTCACCATACTCGGGGAGCACCTTGGACGAGCAGCTGACAAAAACGTCGGCCGGGCAGGCGGCGGCCAGGGCTTTTTCATCGTCGTCGTTAATAAACGAATAGAGTAGGTTAATCGCTACGGCGGCGGGTTTACGCTCGGCGATAACCCGCTGCAATTGTTCGATATCCGTCTCGCCGAGCTCGCTCACCCGTGAGCCATCCGCCGCCAGGCGGGCATTGACCTCGACACAGTCTTGCCGCGCAACCGGGTTGTCTCTGGGGGCTGGGGTTAGGTTGTAGAGCTGGTCGCGGGTTTGGCGGCCGATACTGAGGACATCGGCCAGGCCGCTGTTGGTCACGTATAAAGTGTGCACGCCTTTGCGCTCCAGCGCGGCATTGGTGGCAACGGTGCTGCCGTGCACAATAGTTAGCTCGCCGGCGCGGGCCGCTGCCGTGAGGCCCATGGCGGCAATGCCCTCAATAATCGCGCGCTCGGGGGCATCCGGGGTCGACAGGCGCTTGTGCACGCGAAGTGCAGCGCCGTCCAGTAAAACAAAATCGGTAAATGTGCCGCCCGTATCTACACCCAGTAACATCAGCTTCGCCCGGTTATTGCAAAAGCGCCATTGTAAGCGCCAGCAAAGACGAGGGACAGGGGCTACAATAGCGCTTTTGCGCGAGCCCTGTATGCCTGAATTACCCGAAGTTGAAACCACCAAGCGCGGCATTGCGCCGCACATCAATGGCAAAAAAGTGCGCCAGGTGACTGTGCGGCAGCCCAGCTTGCGCTGGCCGGTAACCGATGGGTTGGACGATATTCTGCGCGGCAAGCAGTTGCAAACGGTGGGGCGGCGCGGCAAGTACCTGTTGCTGGGGTATAACCACGGCGTTTTGCTGGTTCACCTGGGTATGTCAGGCAGCTTGCGCATAGTGCCGCCAAATACTGCCCCCGAGCTGCACGATCACGTTGATATTGAGTTCACTGGGGCGGTATTGCGCTATCACGACCCGCGCCGGTTTGGCTCAATTCTCTGGCACCCAGGTGACCCTTTCACCCATCCGCTGCTGGCAAGCCTTGGGCCCGAACCCCTAAGCGACGAATTTAACCCCGAATACCTGTTCGTTCGCTCGCGCAAACGCAAACAGACGGTAAAACAATTTTTAATGGACAGCAAAGTCGTGGTGGGGGTGGGGAACATCTACGCCAACGAAGCGCTGTTTATGGCGGGTATAAAGCCTATCCGCAAAGCCGGTACCCTGAGCCGTAAGCAATGTGAATTGCTGTGGGAGAAAATTCAGTTTGTGCTGCAAAGGTCCATTGAGCAGGGGGGCACTACTCTGCGAGACTTTGTCGGCGGCGACGGTAAACCCGGATACTTTAAACAGCAACTGATGGTGTACGGCCGTGGCGGGCAGCCCTGTGCGGTGTGTCACAAACCGCTTAAGGAGATCCAGCTGGGGCAGCGCGCCACCGTCTACTGTACAGTGTGCCAAAGTTAACGCTATCAGAAACACGCGCATTTTTGTGCTATAACACCCCTTCATTTTTTATAAGGAAAAGGACGATGAAAAAACTACTCGCAACCGCCGCTTTGGTACTTTGCAGTGGCGCCCAAGCCGAGCCCGTTTACGAACTAATGGATTTAATTGGAAGTAAAGATCAGCTAAATCAGATGTCGGGGCAAATGGTGAATATGATGGTGCAGGCCAACCCGGCGCTGGCGCCTTATCAGGATGTAATTGGCCAGTGGTCAGAGAAATACTTCACCTGGGATGCCATGAAAGACGACATGGTGGTGATTTACAAAAAGTATTTTACCGATGCAGAAATTGAAAAACTGATTGAATTCTATAGCAGTCCGGTGGGCAAAAAAGCCATCGAAGTTATGCCGCAGTTATTCCAAGAGGGCAGCCAGGTAGGCATGCGCATCGCCCAGGAGCATCAGGCTGAGTTGATGCAGATGCTGGAAGACGCTAAGGCGGAAAATGAGGCAGAAGCGGCCGAATAATTTTATAGTAGGAGGTAGAGGTGACAGGGATGTTTAAGGACTATTCAATAATAAATAATGGATTTGCCATGAATTTTCGCAACACTATTTTACTCTTGTTAGTGCTCTTTCTGGCTGCTTGCGCCCAGCCTGAGCCCCAGTCGCAACAGGATTTTTCGCTCTCAGAAGACTCAGTGCCTTGGACTTTAGCTGCCATGTCGCAGCCGGGTACAATTGAAATGCAAATTAGTCCGTCTTTTGAGTCCTACACCGTATTGCAATTTTTAGAGTCTAGTCAGATTGACGGTAGAAAATTTCCGGTCGCAGTGCTGGCCTTTTCAGGCGAGCACTGCCGCGATGGCTACGAGTTGGTTCTATCTCATAAAACTGAAGAGTCCGGCACCCTGTACACACGCTCTGACGTCTTGCCCTGGAACCGACCGGTTGATTTGGTAATTTCCTGGGACTCGCCTTCGGGCTTAACCCTCTCTGCTGGCGACTTTGAAACAACTGTAGAGCTTACCGATATGCCGGACGAGCTGGTGTTAGCTACCTCGAAAGGCTCGGCTGAAGTGGGCTATATCCACTTTAAGAGCAGTAAGTAATCAAGGAGGATTTATGAACATAAAAGCAGTATCAGCAGTGGCGTTGGTCTTTAGCTTGTTATCTGCCTCAGTACAAGCAGATTTTAAGCTGGGGGCTATGTACTACGAGCAAGGCGATATGCAAAAAGCCTACGAAGAGTTCAAACTGGCCTCGGCATACGGCGATAAAGACGCTCAGTTTAATATTGCCGCTATGTATTTTCGCGGCCAGCATCTCGATAAGGATCTGGTAAAAAGCTACGCTTGGTTTGCGCTATCTGGCGCGACAGGTCATCCGCAAGGCAGCGAATTATCCGACAAAGTCTATAATCGGTTATCTGCCGAACAAAAAGCTCAGGCTGATAAAGAGAAGAATAAGCTGCTATCGCAATATTCAAAAGAGAATATTATCAACTCACTGTCGCCCGAATTAAGTCTGGGCGCCGCCGTTAGCGAACCCTATAAAGTGTTACGACGCAAAGCGCCGGAGTATCCCCGAAATATGGCCAGACGGGGTAAAACAGGCTGGGTTGATGTCATGTACACCATCGCCGAAGATGGAACGACGCGTGATCATACGGTGCTATATAGCAACGAAAAAGGTTTTGATAATGCCGCTATTGAAGCGACGCGAGCATCCCTGTATGAACCGCGCACAGTGAATGGTAAACCGGTAGTAACCCCGGGCGTTCGTATTCGCATGGTGTTTCAATTGGCTGGCAATTATTTAGTGGCATCAAAATTAGAGGAACTATTGGCGGAGCAAAAGCAGCAGGCGGAAACTGGTGATGCCTCCGAACAGTTTGTTTACGGCTACACCCTGGGTGCCGCCAGTTCCTTTACCGACGGGTTAACTAATCGCTTCGGCGAGGAAGTAGAAATCCAAGGTTTTAAAGAAAACGCCAACACCTGGTTTGAGAAGGCAGCAGCTAACGACAATGCATCCGCGGCTTACTTTCTGGGGCTGAACACACTTCAGGGGCGCTACTGTGAAAGAGATACCTACAAAAGCGCCGGTTGGCTCTATCGCGCCGCAATGCTCGGTAACGCGGATGCCAAATACGCACTGGCCATCGAGTATATGGGGGGCGCCTCATTTCCCAAAGATGAAACCAAAGGGCTGTATTGGTTAAGTGAAGCGGCGCAAAGCCTACCGGAAGCTAAACTGCGCTATGCAGCTTACCTGGCAAGATCTGAAAATAACAATCAGGACGCTATTGCAAAGGCGCGCGAATACTTCTCACAAGTACCGGAAGATCATGCAGATCGGTTGACCTATTACGAAGTCGCCGCCGCAGTTGCTTCAGCAGAGGGTGATCTAGCCAGCGCAAAAAACTGGCAGGAGAAAGCCGTAAAAGAGGCAGAATCCCTGGACCTACCTCTCGAAAGATACAAAAGCACTTTGAGTAATTACGAGAAATCGATAAAAAATAATAAGTCGGCATAAGTTGGAAAATTTTGAGTTTCGCCCTTGCTTGAGCGAGCGAACTTTGGGCAGCGGGCTTAACTCAGTATATCGATTGTCACTTCACTATGCGTAAAGTTTAAAACTTGATAGGAGATGCAGATGGCAAGGATACCGCACCTGATTGTTACACCCTTGCTGAAATTCCCACACCATAGAAACTCATTCCACCAAAGCCGCTGGAGCACTAGGTCGATCATTAACAAAACCGAAGGAAGGTATGTCAGCAGCCTATCGCAGCGGTCATTACACGCTATCGGAAGTCGGGCAAGTCTTTGGCTACATAATGATCAGTCGTGGCGTAAAGAAACTCGATGGATAGGGTGTCAAATGTAAGGTCTGAGCCCATTGATTGCAAATGGTACAGCTCAGGGCTACTACCTAGGGTTGCAGATACAACCAAATTTAGACAACCCAAACTATGGAGTGTACAGAGATGGAGTTACTGTTATCGTGTTAACGGAAGCACGAATGCAGCGCTCTCCCGCGCCTTGGCTAATACAGGTTTTGGTGAAGGTGGAGTAGAACAGTTGTATATACCTAATTTCAGAAATTCTCTAGAACCACTTTTTTCCATACCATTCAAAAAGGTCGAAGGAAATGAGTAAATTTATAGATGTGTCAACTGGAGCGGTATGTATCGCAGGGGAGTATGTACAAAAAGAATGTGGAGTTCCTCGAGCTATAATTCCCGACGAAGAAATAGATATGGAAAATGGTTGGAAAATTAAGATTTTTAAAAACATACAGATTGGCGGTTTTGAAGGGCAGATAGCTTTACACTCTTATCTTGGAACGCTTAATCAGGCGACCGTAGGCTTCAACGCGTGTGTTTACGGTACGATCGAAGATAGGTTTTCTTGCCACAACAAAATTCTAAAAGAATGCCTAGGTAAGCCAAGTGATAAAAATGATATTTCAGTATCCTATATATACGAATGGGGAAGGGTTTCATCCGTTTTAGACAAGCAAAAATCTATGTCTAGCGTCATAAAAATACACTGGAGCTTGAAGATCAATAGGGTCAGAGTCGTTGATTTGAGTTGTTGAATTTTGAGAGTGGTTTGGTTGTTTTAGATTTTTAAGATTAGGACAAATGATTCGTTCAAGGAGGAGCAAATGCCCCGTCTTCGTCGTCCATATCTGCCTGGTTGTGCACAACACGTTATTCAACGCGGAAATAATAGAGAAGCCTGTTTCGTTGTTGATCAGGATTATACGACTTACCTCTTCCACCTAAAAAGGTCGGGGTCAGAAGGTCGGGGGAAGGTCTTGAATTGTGAATTCGACGATTGGAAGTTCCGAGGACAGTTTACTTAATTCAATTCATAGCCTATCGGTTTTATTGTACCTAATACTCAAAGTTTGACAGGAGATGCTTATGGCAAGGATGTCTCGACTGGTTGTGCCGAATTACCCTCATCGTATTACTCAACTCGGTGCGCGCCGAAAGGTCATCAGCGTCACGTCTTGAATTGAGAGTTCTGTAGTATCTATGCACCTCTAAATTTAAAATTACAATAAACCTAGGAGAAGTTATGCGTTATATTCTTATCACTATTTTTTGTCTTGGTTTTCTATCAGCCTGTGGCTCTAACCCGCCAAAGAAAACATTGGTGGTGCCTGACGCGCAAGGTTATCAGTTGGCTGATGTCAGTGTGACTTTAGAAGAGAAGCATACCGTTGAAGGGTACCCAGATGAACGTGCGTTTGAAAAGCAGTTTAGTGAGAACCTCCGCTCGTCGCTGTCGGAAGTGGGGGGCTTGGTAATTTCAGGCGAGGAGAACTCCATAAGGCTTGAGGTTACATTAGGCTACTTCCGCCATTTTTCTGGCGAGGATACTTTTGCGCCATCGAGCTCTGTAGCTACCCCGACTTTCGGTTACACCTACCAGTTCTACCAGGGCGATAAACTTATCGATAGCTACAGTAAAGCCAATCAGACCCTGAGTCAGGGTTTTCTTAATAACTTAAAAACAGTTGCCACCGCAGGCCTGGGTAACGACTTTAAAAAAGAGCAGGAGGATTTACAGAAAATCGCAAACTCAATGGCCGCAGAGCTGAAGAAAATGCTCTGATAGTCGGTCGCAGGTAATGGGGTCATATGTGACCCCGGTCCTACCTCTCCTATCGTTGACGTAAAGCGCTTATGTTAGCATTCTGTTTTCACGCAAATGGCAATCGAGGCGCATTTTATGACTTCAGACCTGCGAGACAGAGTAATCGAGCTTTGCAACAGCCCAGAGTTTCAAAAGGTCCTTCAAGCGCATTGCCTTGGGGTGTCGGCAGCGAAGCTGAACACTCATATTTATGCTGGCGATCAGATGCTTGATCACTCCCTAAAGCACCATAACGACGCCAATGCGGCGACAAGTCAGTACTACAACGTTGCCTTACAACAGTTTAATACCGTACGCCAGATTTTAGAGCTCACTCATATAATGAGGGAGCCAGCATTTAAGTTCCTTGATTTCGCCTGCGGCTACGGTAGGCTCATCCGCTTTCTAAGTGAAATGGTTGAAAAAGAGAAGGTTACGGGAGCCGACATTCAAAAGAATGCCACTGAGTTCGTCGAGCAAGAGTTCGGCGTTAAAACCCTTGTTTCCTACCCTTGCCCCGATGATTTTAAGCCTGGCGAGCAATATCAAGTTATTTGGGTTGCATCGTTATTCTCGCACCTGCCAAAAGCATTGTTTAAGCAATGGCTAACCAGGTTAGCAGAGCTTCTCGCGCCGAATGGGATTTTGTGTTTTAGCGTTCATGATGCGGCTTTATTGCAAGGAACAAGAAATTTTTCTGAGGAAGAGGGGTTTTTGTATTTGCCGGAAAGCGAGAATGCGGATCTTGACACCAGTATATACGGCAACACTTTCGTTAATGAGCAATTTGTACTAAGTACCATTCACGATGTTTGTGGCGAGGCCCGGACCACCTTCAGACTGCCTAAAGGCCTGGCCCACGAACAAGACGTATACGTTGTGGGCGGCACTGAGCGAAAGTCGCTAGCGGTACTCAACGAAATTCGTCGTGGACCATGGGGATGGGTAGACGAAAGAATGATCACTAGAGAAAAAGGACTGTATTTACGCGGCTGGGCCGCATCCATTGATGATGGTGCACTTCGAAGCGTTAATATAACTATTGATGGTAAGCAGTATACTTGCCCGACCGGGCTATCGCGGCCCGATGTCGGGCGCGCTTTCGAAAATACGGCTTTAAATTCATCGGGCTGGGAGTTCTGCATACCTTACGAGAAAATTGCCGATAAGCGGTCCATTTATGTTCTCGTTAGCGCGGAAACTGACCAGCAAGAAAAGGCGCTTCTGTACACTGGATTTATGGAGGTTCCAACTGACGCCTAGCCGTGTGCCGCAAATTAATTAGTTCAAGAGCATCAGCTTCGGGCCTTACAAGTGACGCTTCGGGTAGGTGACTGAGTTTGAGGTGGCTTGTCTTTTTAAGGTTTACTTTTATTAAAGTGCAGGATAAATCTTTCGAGGCGTGCGATTGAAGCTTTCACTTTGATGCGCCGACAACTCAGCTAGGAGTAAGCTTTAGCCTCCGAGAAGATTCAAAAATTGACGTCTGGCGGCGATTTTCGAATCTCCTCTTTTCACACTTACCGTCTCGCAATAATCCATACCGCATGAACGATGCCGGGTATATACCCACATAAGGTCAATAGTATATTTAGCCAAAAGTGCAGGCCGAAACCTACTTGCAAAAATACCCCTACTGGGGGTAGTAGAATTGAGAGCAGTACTCGAATAACGTCCATAATGTTTCCTTGTGAGTGAAAATAAGGCGCCGCTCGGGCGAACGGCGCCTGAAGTTTTTATGCTACTTGGCGTTGGTGTTTGCCTTCAGCTAACTCTTCCAACACTTTGCGGTTAAAATCTTCCAGATCTTCAGGACTGCGGCTGGTTACCAGCCCGCTGTCGACCACTACTGGTTGATCGTGCCAGTTGGCGCCCGCATTGATGAGGTCATCTTTGACCGTGGGGTAGGACGTGATATCGCGTCCATTGACCACACCCGCGCTGATAAGCACCCAAGGGGCATGACAAATGGCGGCTACGGGTTTGTGTTGTTTAAAAAAGTTGCGGGTAAACTCCAGTGCCTCTTTATTGGCTCGGAGCGTGTCCGGGTTAAACAGGCCGCCGGGTAATACCAGCATATCGTAGTCGTCGGCACTGACGTCATCGAGCACTTTGTCCACCGGGTAATCTTTGCCCCAGTTGGTTTTGGCCCACGCGGTAATCTGGCCGCTTTTAATTGACACAATATCAACATCGACGCCTGCGGCGTCCAACGCTTCACGTGGAGATGACAGCTCCGATTCTTCAAAGCCGTCGGTGGCAAGAATTGCTACGTGTTTACCTTTTACTGACTTAGACATAATTACCTCCTGACAGTAATTGTGGTTTCGATCAGGAGGTTGCAAAGTGTGGGCCGGATACGCAAAACCTTCTGCGACCCGCTGTTTTGCGAGAAATAGGCGTCAATGGAGAGGCGAGTTTTGCATTGCTTGCAAACGGCTTGCGGTGGTATGTGATTTTTACAAAAATCTTTGCTCAAGCCACAGGCGCGCGTCTGTCATTGTCGAGAAAACGGCGGTGGCGCTGCTAAAGTCGTGACCCGCCGAGTACTCGTTTTCTACCACAATGCATTCTAGACCACAGGCAAGAGCCGATTTCAGGCCGGTCGGACTGTCCTCGATGGCAATGCATTCGTTGGCCTCAAGCCCCATTTTCTGCAGCGCATATTGATAGACATCAGGCGCTGGCTTGGCGTGCCTTACATTGTCGCGGCTGGCGACGATAGAGAAATAACGATCAAAGCCATGCTGGGTCAGTGTGGGTTTGACTTCGTTGTATGAGGCACCAGTAGCAATGGCTGTTTTGAGGCCCTGATTAACCACCCATTGCACACACTCTTGGGCACCGGGGATCAGCGGGCAGGCTTCACTGCCCAGTACCCGTTGGGTGGCAATTTCACGCGCGGCAAATAATTCATCGCTGCTAACAGGCAAGGAATAGGCGTTAACCAGGTACTCTGCATTTTGCTGAGTGGGAACGCCCGCCAGGTGGTCTTTGTATTCACGCTCTGGGAAGTCAATGCCGTAGGTTTTAAGCAGTTCTACCCAAAGGCCGTAGTGTTTGCGCTCGGAATCTACCAGAGTGCCATCGTGGTCAAAAATAATGCCTTTGATCATAACCTTAGCCCTGTTTCGGAAGGCGCCGATTATAGCACGGGCATAAAAAAGGGCCGCTTGGCGGCCCCGTGCATTGGTGGTTTACTTTGGTTACTCGGCGATATCGCCGACCTTAAAACCACTGCCGCTGGCCACCTTGGCCTCTGCGTAGGCGGCCTCAACATTGGTTAGCTTGATTGTGCCGATGGTGTCATAAGTCACTTTAAGTATGGCGCCCGTGGCCGGGTCTTTGATTTCGCGACCTTTGCGCTTAACGGTCAGGGTGTCGCCGCTGGTAAGTCCCGCACCACTACCTGCGTTGAGAATAATGGCACTTCCGGCAACATCGGCTAACAGAATGGGCTGTGCGCTTACCGAGCCGCCAATACCCCCGCCTTCAAGGTCTGCGTCGGCGAGCTTTTGGGTAAGTTCTTGAATGGCGCCTCGCATGGCTTCTGAGGCGTGCTTTTCATTCCAGCCCTCACCTCCGCCAAAACCAAAAACACGGACATTCATGGAAGCTTTGTTGCCATTGCCGGTGTCGGCAAAGACAATGCGTGCGGTGTTTACGTCCACCAGGCGTACATCGACCGTGGCGTAGTAGCCTTTTTTACCCACGTGCACTCCGCCACCGCCGCCGCCGGCGCTGCTGTCACCGTATTCAGTCACAGCCCCTGTGACAATGTATTCAACCCCGATTAACTTACCGACCTTGGCGGCGGTGCTGACATCCATCAAGCCTGATTGACCCAGGTTCTGTTCGTCCAGGACGGCGTTTAGGCGGTCGCGTTCGTAGATATCGAAATCGGTTTCTTTCACCAATTCTGTGGTGAGCATATCGGCGGCGCCACGGCCGACCTTCCAGCCGCCGTATTGGCTTTTGTTTTCAAAATCGACCACTGCGATACGCGGCGCTGCCCAGGCATTGGACATACATACAGCTGCCAATAGCAGAGCCCCTAGCTTTACACAAATATGACGCTTCATTTCCCTCTCCTTGTCGAATTTTTAATTGTGGCACTTAATTGCGGCAATAGTAGCTAGCTGTGGGCTGAATATCTACCAGTTCAGACGTTCGTAAATGGATAAGTGCGACTATTTGCCGGATGGGTGGCGGTGTACAAACTCCCGTGTGGCTCTCACAATATAGCGCTTGCAGTGATAGGAGACAGAGCATGAAGTCCTTGTGCGTTATTGTGGCGGGGTTGATTCTCAGCTGGATTTTTACTGATGTGCGCTCAGAGAGTGGTTTTTTTAACCTGTTTATGCCGTTATGCGTTGTGCTGTTCGCGCTGGCACTAATGATTTGGACGGTGTTTGCTCTGGCGGCTCGGCGTAGTTCGGGGGCACAGCCAACCGCTTATGATGTACTCGATTCCCACGACCACGGGGGTGATGGTGGATCGGGTGGCGATTAACAGACAAAAAAATGGGTAGCCGGGAGGCTACCCTTAAGTCCGATATCATGAAGCTATCGGGGGAAGAAAGCGTTTAAGCGAGTTATCTTAATTTTTGCTGGGTAACCCGCCTCTCTAAGTTGTTAAAATTTTGTTTTTCCCGGCGTTAGACGTCCGACCTTATCTTTTTAGCCCGTGCTCCGTCTCGCGTTCACCTCGCCCTGGCTTAAGGTCCGGTGGCAGCGCATCCCTGTGCCGCGATACTGCCATTATCAGCCTAGAGGGGCTCACCGGAACCGTTATACGGCAACCATGACTTTGCCGTTTTCAATTTTTACCGCATAGGCGGTGACACTGTTATCGGGGCTTTCCAGGCATTCGCCTGTTTTCAGGTCATAATGCTCTTTATACAGCGGCGAGGCGACGCAAATGCGCTCGCCCTGGGTGCCGATGATGCCGCGCGACAAAACATTGGCTTTGCCAATAGGGTCGTAGTTATCAATGGCAAAAACTTCGTCCAGCTTGCCGACATAGAAAATCGCGATTTGCTTACCGTCAATCAGCGCGCAGACGCCGGTATCGGCATCCAGCGCGTCTTTGTCACAGACTTCTACCCATTGGGTTTGTTGTTCGTTGCTTACTGCATTTGCATTCATTGTCTGTTGCTCCTTAAGCCGTTACTTCAACGGTGGGAATTTGGTTTTCGCGCTCTTTTTCGTTGGCAGGGCGGCGCTGATCGCGCTCGACCACATAGGCCAGGTTGCTGTCGGTTTCCTCGCTGTTAACGAAGTGACGGAAGCGCTTGAGTTTCTCGGGGTTCTCAATGGTGGTTTTCCACTCGCACTGGTATTTGCCGATGTTGCTGGTCATTTCGTCTTCCAGCTCTTGGGCAATGTTCAGCTTGTCATCGATCACCACTTCGCGCAGGTAATCCAAACCGCCTTCCAGGTTTTCCAGCCATACCGAGGTGCGCTGCAGGCGATCGGCGGTGCGGATGTAGAACATCAGTACCCGGTCGATGTATTTCACCAGAGTTTCGTCGTCCAGATCGGTGGCGAACAAATCCGCGTGGCGCGGACGCATGCCGCCGTTACCGCATACATAAAGGTTCCAACCGTTCTCGGTGGCGATAACGCCAATATCTTTGGACTGCGCCTCGGCACATTCGCGAGTACAGCCGGAAACGGCAAACTTCAGTTTGTGAGGCGAGCGCAGCCCCTTGTAGCGGTTCTCGACGGCGATTGCCATGCCCACGCTGTCCTGCACGCCGTAACGGCACCAGGTGCTGCCCACACAAGATTTAACCGTGCGCACGGATTTACCGTAGGCGTGACCGGTTTCAAAACCGGCGTCTACCAGTTTTTTCCAGATCTCAGGCAGCTCGTGCAGTTGCGCGCCGAACAAGTCGATGCGCTGGCCACCGGTAATTTTGGTGTACAGGTCGTACTCTTTGGCAACCTCACCCAAAACGATTAATTTATCGGGGGTGATTTCGCCGCCGGCAACCCGAGGCACAATAGAGTAGGTGCCGTCTTTTTGCATATTGCCCAGGTAAATGTCGTTGGTGTCCTGCAAGCCCATGTGCTTGTCTTCCAGCACATAGTCGTTCCAGAAGGACGCTAAAATGGAACCTACAGTGGGTTTACAAATTTCACAGCCCAGGCCGCCGTTGCCGTGGCTGTCGAGCAGCTCGTCAAACGACTCAATCTTTTTCACCCGGACAATATCGGCCAGCTCGGCGCGCGAGTAATTGAAGTGCTCGCAGAGGTGGTTGTTGACTTCCACGCCCAAGTTCTTCAACTCGTTGTCCATTACGCTTTTCACCAGAGCGGCGCAGCCACCGCAGCCGGTCGAGGCTTCGGTTTTGGCCTTAATGTCGCCCATGGTGCAGCAGCCGCCTTGTACCGCCTCAACGATATCGCCTTTGGTGACATCCAGGCACGAGCACAATTGCGCGGTGTCGGGCAGGGCATCCACACCCATGGCCGCACCAGCACTGCCGTCTGAGGCGGGCAGAATTAACTGTTCGGGCGCTTCGGGCAGGTCCATGCTGTTGACGCACATTTGCTGCAAAGTGCCATAGGCTTCTACATCACCCACCAGCACCGCGCCCAGTAATTTTTTGCGGTCTTCGCTAACCACTAAGCGCTTGTAGACTTCGTTAACGCCGTCTTCATAGGTGTAGGTTTGCGCACCGGGGGTACGCGCATGAGCATCGCCCACGCTGGCCACATCAACGCCCAGTAATTTCAGCTTGGTGCTCATATCGGCACCGGTAAACTCTTCCGCGCCACCATCAATGTGAGAGAAGGCCACCTTGGCCATTTGGTAGCCGGGTGCCACCAGGCCAAAAATTTTGCTGTCCCACAGAGCGCACTCACCAATGGCGTAAATGTCTTCGACTGAGGTGCGACAATAGTTGTCGATGATAATGCCGCCGCGCTCGCCGATGTCGATGCCGCAGTTGCGCGCCAATTCATCTTGCGGACGAATGCCGGCCGAGAACAAAATCATGTCGGTTTCTAAGTAGCTGCCGTCGGCAAACTCCATACGGTAGCGATGTTTTTCGCCAGCGGTGATGTTTTTGGTATTCTTTTCGGTGTGAACATTCACATCCAGCGCTTCAACTTTACGGCGCAGCAGGTTGCCGCCACCCTCGTCCAGCTGCACCGCCATCAAGCGCGGAGCGAATTCCACCACGTGAGTTTCCAGGCCCAGGTTTTTCAACGCATTGGCCGCTTCCAAGCCCAGCAGACCACCGCCGACTACCACGCCTACTTTGCTTTCCTTTGCTGAAGCGGTGATGTCTTCTAAATCCTCGATGGTGCGGTATACCAAGCAGTGCGGCTGATCTTTACCGGGAATGGGAGGTACGAACGGGTAGGAGCCTGTGGCCAGAATCAGCTTGTCGTAACCTTCCACTTTGCCCGAGGCGAGTTTCACGGTTTTGTTGTCGTGATCAATGTCCACTACCTTGTCGTTCAGGGTGTAAACCACGCCCGCGCTCTGATAGTGCTCTTCGCTGGTAAGCATCAAGTCATCTACGGTAGAGCCGGAAAAGTAGCTGGACAGCTTCACCCGGTCGTAGGCCAGGCGTGGCTCTTCCGAGAAGGTGAGGATTTCGTAGTTCTCGGCGTTATCACTATTGATAATACCGTCGATGAATTTGTGGCCGACCATACCATTGCCGACGACAATAATGCGTTGTTTACTCATGGCTTTCTTCCTCTGCTAATGCGGTTAGGCGCTCAGGCTCTGGTAGTGGCCTGCGTCTTTTAATTGTGATTCGATGGATTTAAGTTGCTGAGCCAGGTTGACCACCTCGCCCACCATAATGAGCGCCGGAGATTTCACGGCGTGTTCTTTAACGGCGTCGCTCAATTGACCCAAAGGCGTGGTAATGACGCGCTGGTTGTCGCGACAGCCATTTTCGATAATGGCCGCCGGGGTTGCGGCGTCGAGACCTGCTCGAGTCAACTGCTCGCTGATCAGCCCGGCGCGGGTCACGCCCATGTAAAACACCAGAGTGTGGTTCAGCCCCGCCAGGGCCTGCCAATTGAGGTTAAGTTCTTTCTCGCCGTGCCCGGTAACCAGTGTGCAACCCTGGGAGACGCCGCGATGGGTCAGCGGAATATCCGCTGAAGTAGAGCAGCCAGAGGCGGCGGTAATGCCGGGAATGACCTCGGCATCGCAGCCGGCCTGGCGCAGCTCTAATAGCTCTTCGCCGCCGCGACCGAATACAAACGGATCGCCGCCTTTAATACGGCACACTTTAAGCCCGCGCTGGGCGTGTTCAACCAGCATTTGGTTGAGATCACCCTGGGCGACACTGTGGCAGTTTTTGACCTTGCCCACATAGATCGCCGGCACATGCTTTGGGAACAACTCGCGAATATCGCTGCTGACCAGTTGGTCAAAGAAAATCACGTCAGCACTTTCAATGGCGCGTACGGCTTTTACGGTCAACAGGTCGGCATCGCCCGGACCCGCGCCCACCAGCCAAACCTTGCCACGTTGCTGCGGCGCTTTGTTCGCAAGACTGATAATGGCGGCTTGTTGTGTGCTTTGCTTGTGCATGGTGCTTTCTCACGGCTATTCAATTCGTATAACTCAAACATCGAGTTGACTTGCCTAGGGTTAGAGCAAAGACGGTGCCAGCCTCAGAAAAAATATTTGCTTTTAAAAATTATTGTTTAAAAACATTGTGTTAGAGGTCTAGTTTTTTATGGGGAAGGTTGCGTCGCATAAACAGTCGCGCATCAGAGTGGGGCGGCTTGCACCGTCATATGCACCAAGAATGAGTTTTTGGTGGGCATTAGTAGTGCTTCTTTTTGGTGCCAAATCGTAAAAATTAACTCATTTTAGATTTGTTGTGCGCTTTATTGGTTCGCTTTGGTTTGGTGGGAATGAGAAAGCTCCTGTCAGGTGCGCCTGTTCCTGCGCCCCCGGGCCTCGTGGTATACAATCTGGGTAGTGGGTTCGCTATTTGCTATTGAAGACGCCAGTGTCTTTATTAATTAGGTTTTGTGATGTCTACAGCCAACACCTTGGTCGATCGTTTTGGTCGTACGGTTAATTATCTGCGCATGTCGATAACAGACAGGTGTGATCTGCGCTGTGTTTATTGCATGGCTGAAGATATGACTTTTTTGCCACGCAGTGAAGTGTTGAGCCTGGAAGAGCTGGAGCGTTTGGCGGCGGCTTTTACCCGCCTGGGAGTAAACAAATTGCGTTTAACCGGAGGCGAGCCTCTGGTGCGCCAGGGGTTGGTCGAGTTAGTGTCACGGCTGCGCCGCCTGCCGGGGTTGCAGGAGTTATGCTTGACCACCAATGGCACGCGGCTTGATGCGTTTGCCGCCGATTTAAAAAGGGCGGGCCTGGATCGCATAAACATTAGCCTGGATACCTTGGATGAGCAAAAATTTCGCGCTCTGACCCGGTTTGGCGATATACGCAAGGTGCTAAGTGGTATCGACGCCGCGCAGCGAGCAGGGTTTACACGTATTAAGCTCAATTGCGTGGCGCTTAAAAATCGCAACGCCGATGAAGTCGTGGCGCTGGTTCGTTACGCCCTGAGTGAAGGCTTGGATATTAGTTTCATCGAAGAGATGCCGCTGGGCAAAATTGATAGCCATGGTCGTGCGGCGGAATTTATTTCCAGTGCCGAGCTGCGCGAGATAATCAGCGCCCACTTTCCGCTATTGCCGAGCAGTAGCACTAGCGGTGGTCCGGCCAGATACTGGATGAGTCCGGGGTACGGCTCGCGCATCGGATTTATTTCGCCCCATAGCAATAACTTTTGTGCCAGTTGCAATCGTGTGCGATTGACCGCTACCGGCCGCTTGCTACTCTGCCTGGGGCAAGAGCACAGTAGTGATTTACGCGCTGTGCTGCGCGAATACCCGAACGATGAGGCGAGACTAGAGGCAGCCATTGTTGCCGCTATGGACTTAAAGCCCAAGGAGCACACCTTTGACTTAAGTGCCGATGAGCCGCAAATTGTCCGCTTTATGAATACCACCGGCGGCTAGCCCCAGCCGCTTATTATCTTGTGTAAATTCTGGACTTTATATGTCAGCCAGTAGTGAATTTGTTGCTTTAAATATTGCTGTTCTTACCGTATCAGATACCCGAACCCATGCGAATGACACCTCTGGCCAGGCGCTGGTTGATGCGCTTATATCGGCCGGCCATACCCTGGCGGCGCGCGAGTTGGTGCCAGATGATATCTATCAAATTCGCGCCCTGGTGTCCCAGTGGATCGCCACCCCCGAGGTTCAGGTGGTGCTTATTACCGGCGGTACAGGCTTTGCGGGGCGCGACTCTACGGTTGAAGCCATGACGCCCTTATTCGACAAGACAGTGGTGGGTTTTGGTGAGCTATTTCGTCAAATTTCCTACCAGGAAATTGGCACATCGACTATTCAGTCGCGCGCGACGGCAGGGCTTGCCAATCGTACGTTAATGTTCTGCCTGCCGGGCTCTACAGGCGCATGCAAAACTGCCTGGGGAATTATCGAGTCTCAGCTGGATGCGCGCCACAAGCCCTGCAATTTTGTCGGCCAGCTGATATGAAAAACCTGCTTAGTGTCGAACAGGCCGCGAGGCTACTGATGGAGGCGGCGCTTAGCCAGCCGCAACCCGAGAGACAAACGATAGACATCGCATCCGCCTGTGGGCGCATTCTGGCGCAGGATATTTTGGCCCCTATGGATGTGCCCCCGGCCGCAAACAGTGCTATGGATGGTTATGCGCTGGCGGCGATGGACGGCACGCCAGGTTCGACTCTGCCGGTCAGTCAAACCATTGCCGCGGGCACCGCACCTAGACCACTGCCATTCGGTTCGGCGGCGCGTATTCTCACGGGGGCTGAAATTCCGCCGGGCGCCGATAGTGTCATTATTCAGGAAAATGTCACCCGCGATGGGGACCGGATAACTCTCAATGCCAAGGTTCAACCCGGGGCCAATATTCGCCCGCGCGGGCAGGATATTGCCAAGGGCGACTTGGTGTTGTCTGGTGGCCGGTATTTAACCCCCCAGGATATCGGTCTGTTAGCCTCCGTTGGCATTGCAGAAGTAAGTGTTTGCCAGCCGCTGCGGGTAGCACTGCTGTCCACGGGGGATGAACTGGTGGCGCCGGGAAGCCCTTTACAGGCCGGGCAGATTTATAACTCCAACCAGCCTATGCTGGCGGCTCTGGTGACTTCGCTCGGCGGCGAGGTGGTGCTGCAGCAACAAGTAAAAGATGACTACCAGGCGACATGTGAGGCTTTAAGTCATGCAGCGGCAGTGGCGGACGTGATTTTAACGTGCGGTGGAGTGTCGGTGGGCGATGAGGACCATGTAAAGCCCGCGGTGCAAGCCTTGGGCGAGTTAGATTTGTGGAAGGTCGCGATGAAGCCGGGCAAGCCTCTGGCGTTTGGCCGCGTAGCGAAAACGCCTTTTATTGGGCTGCCGGGCAATCCTGTTTCCGCCTGGGTCACTTTCCAGCTTATGGTGCGCCCGGCGCTGTTGGTGATGGCGGGTGGTCAGCAAAAGCCGCTTCTGTCTGTACGACAGCAAGCGCTGTTTGAGCGTATGCACCCCGGTGGGCGCGATGAATACGCGCGCGGCAGAATGTCCAGCAGTGGGGTTGAGCTGTTTGCCCAGCAAAGCTCCGGTGTTTTGTCATCGGTAGCATGGGCCGATTGTCTGGTGCGATTGCCTGCGGGGGAGGTCATTGAGCGAGGTCAGTGGGTAGACGTTCTGCCGCTCGCTCAGTGGTGCTGCTAACCTTGCCGGTTACCAGCACCAGGAGTTGGGCAGCTGCTTCAGTAGTTGCTTGCGGCTGTGTATCAACTCTTTATAAGAGGCCATAAGCTCAAAATCCACTGCCTGGCCAGCCAATTTTAGCTCGTGTACCTGACGTTCCAGCCCAGTAATTTCCGAGATAAGCTTCTGGCGTAACCGGCCTGTGTGGTTGATATTGATGGAAACACCGAAGGTGTCAGCGTTGCGGGCGCGAGCCTGTGACATAACAATCTCCCTTTTCTTGCCACTGCCAAATAAATAGAAATAACAGCCTAGCACGGCCCCAAGTCGGCCGTTAGATTATTTTGTGTTTTGCCGCTAGCAGATGTTTATGTTGTGCTATATGCCCGACTATTATTGTGATTGCAGCCACGCCTTGGCCATAAAAAGTGCGGCGATGGTGCGTCCTTCGATAACCTCATCACGCATAACCAGGGCCAGCAAATCATCGATATTACAGGGCACTACTTCAATGGGTTCTGGCTCATCGCCTGGCAGCCTCTCGGCATAGAGATCGCGCATCAGAAGGACATTGATCTTGTGCTCCATATAGGCGGGGGACAAATGGATGCTTTTGAGCCAGTGGATATTGCTCGCCCCATAGCCTACCTCCTCTTTGAGCTCGCGGTTGGCGGCCTGCTCCGGGGTTTCGCCCCGGTCGATTGCGCCCTTGGGTAGGGCGAGGTGATAATCCTCCAGGCCGCCCGCGTATTCGCGCACCATTAATACTGTAGAGTCATCCAGCATGGGAACCATAAGGACTGCTCCGGGGCCGCCGCTACACAGCTTTTCATACACACGTTGCTCGCCGTTGCTGAATTTAAGGTGTAGTTCGTCGGCACGAAACAGACGGCTCTTGGCGACGGTATGCCGTTTGATGATTTCGGGTTTAGTGGGCATTGGTGATTGGTTTCGTTCGGGTGGATGACAAAAAGCCATGGTAGCATAGCCGCAGGTGCAACTTTACCGCTCCTAAAGGCGTCCTACGGACAATAACAAGGCAATGCCGCACAGAAAAAGGAAGCCTCGGCCATGATTCGCCTGGAAAATATCCATAAATCTTACCAAACCGGAGATCAGCGCTTACACGTCTTAAAGGGTATCGATCTGCATATCCGTGAGGGAGAGCTGGTATCTATTATGGGGTCGTCCGGCTCGGGTAAGTCTACCCTGCTGAATATTCTCGGGGTGCTAGACTCCCACGACGCCGGCCACTATTTTCTCGCCGGGCAGGAAATTACCCACCTTAAAGAGCGCCAGGCGGCACAATTGCGCAATGCATTTATCGGCTTTGTGTTTCAGTCGTTTAATCTGTTGCCGTTCAAATCGGCGCTGGAGAACGTGGCCCTGCCTCTTTACTACCAAAAGGTGGGCAGGCGCGAGCGCAACCGCCGGGCGGCAGAGTATTTAGATATGGTGGGGTTGGCCGACCGCGCCGAGCATATGCCCAATCAATTATCGGGCGGGCAAAAACAGCGGGTCGCAATGGCTCGGGCTTTGGTAACCCAGCCCAAGGTCATACTCGCCGATGAACCCACAGGTGCGCTTGACAGTAAAACCACTGCTGAAGTCATGCAGGTGATGCAACAGGTTCACGAGCTGGGCAATACCATTGTGATTGTCACCCACGAGCAAGATATTGCCGATCAGACCGAGCGCTGTATTATTTTGCGCGATGGTCTGGTGGTGAACGATGCAAAGCTTGCCTCCGGAGCCATGGGGTGATCGACGGCCTACAAGAGATTTTCTACACACTGCGGCGCAATAAATTGCGCACCGCACTCACGGCCTTTGGCGTGTTCTGGGGAATCTTTATGTTAATTCTGCTGCTCGGCGCCGGGCGGGGCATGCAAAACGGTGTGATGGATAGTTTTGCCGACAACGCGCTGGACACCATTATTATCTGGAGCGGCACCACCTCGGTGGCTTATCGGGGGCAGGGCCTGGGGCGGCGTATCGGTTATACCGACGATGATATTACCGCGCTGCGCCAACAGGTGGATGGCCTAAGGTTTATCACCGGCGCCAACTCCATGGGGCAGGGGACGGTTACTTACGGCAATAAAACCGGCTTCTTTGATCTCTACGGTATTGACGACACCTACTTTAAAATCCGCGACCAGGTGCCTTTTCCGTCGGGTCGCACGGTAAACTATCTCGATAACTTTGAAACGCGCAAAGTTGCGGTGATCGGCACCAGTGTGCGCGATCGCCTGTTTGGCGCCAATGCGCAGCCCGAAGGAAAAATGATACAGGTCAATAACATTAATTTGACCGTTATCGGAGTCTTTCACGATCGCAATAACAATGGCCGCGACTCGGAGCGGGTTTTTGTCCCCTACAGCACATTTACCAAAACCTTTGGCCGTGGCAATCAGGTACACGTGATTTGGGCGCGTCCTAAACCCGATGTAGACGGATTTGCTTTGGAAGAGGAAATTGTCACGCTGCTTAAAAAGCGCCATAACGTTTCCCCGCAAGACCATCGTGCGATTCAAACGTTTAATTTTGCCGAGCCGGCCAAGATGGTGAAAGGGTTGTTCGTCGCTATCAATGGCTTTATTTGGTTTGTCGGGCTCGGTACTTTGACAGCGGGTATCGTCGGTATCAGCAATATTATGATCATTACCGTAAAAGAGCGCACCCGCGAAATCGGTATTCGCAAAGCCCTGGGGGCAACTCCATTTTCCATCGTCAGCACATTGCTGTTGGAGTCGATTCTGGTAACCAGTATTGCCGGTTATGCGGGCCTGGTATTGGGGGTGGCTTTGATTGAATTGATGGCTTACGGGCTGCAGGTAAGTGGGGCGCAGATGGAGTTCTTTAAGCGCCCAGAAGTGAATTTTTCTGCCGCGGTCACCGCCCTGGTGCTGTTGGTTGTGGTGGGTGGGTTGGCCGGATTAATGCCAGCCATTCGCGCCGCCCGAATTCCGCCTATAGAAGCTATGAGGGCGGAGTAATGAGTCTGGTGGATGTCGATAAATGGAGGGAGATTTTCACCACTCTGGGCCAGCATAAATTGCGCACATTTCTTACCGCGTTTGGGGTTTTCTGGGGCATTTTTATGCTCTCCATATTACTCGGTGCGGCAAAGGGATTAGAAAACGGCGTCATGGCAGGTTTCCCTCAGGTGCCCAATGGAGTATTTATTTGGTCCGGCAGCGAAACCCAAATCCCTTATAAAGGCCATGGCATAGGCAGGCGTGTCACTCTGTTGCCGGAAGATGTAGATGCGGTGCGAAAAAATGTGAGTAGTGTGGGATTTGTGCGCGGGCAAAACAGTATTGGTATCTGGGGCGGCACGCCACCATACACTGTTTACGAAGATAAAAACGGAACTTTTTTTGTGCAGGGATCCCACGAGGGGATGGCATTAATGCATTCACTGGAAGTGACGGCGGGCCGCTACTTGAACCAGATTGACACCGAAAAAAAACGCAAGGTTGCTGTTATTGGTGCGCGGGTTAAGCAACAGCTTTTCGCTAGTAGCGAGACTGTTTTGGGTGAGTACATCACCATCAATGGTATTAGTTTTCAGGTGGTGGGCACCTTTAAATCGCTATCCAAAGGTAATACTACTCAGGAAGAGGAAAAAATATATGTGCCCAATGATACTTTGCGTTACGCCTTCAACCAGGTGGGTTGGGTGGGCAGCTTAACGATTCTTCCCGCTGAGGGCGTGCACGCCTCGCAAACGGAGCAAGAAGTATTGAGTTTTTTAAAAGAACGAAAGCATGTTCACCCAGACGATGTCGGCGTATTTGGAAGTTTTAACCTGCAGCAGGAGTTTGACAAGATTCAGGGGCTGTTTCTGGGGATTGGCTTTTTCAGTTGGTTAGTAGCTGTGGGTACGATTCTCGCGGGCGCCATAGGTGTCGGTAATATTATGTTGATTGTGGTAAGAGAGCGCACCCGCGAAATCGGCGTGCGTAAAGCATTAGGGGCAACGCCCGCTTCGATTGTCGGCATGATTATGCAAGAGTCGGTGTTAATTACCGCGGTTTCTGGTTACCTGGGGTTAGTGGCCGGGGTGTTGATTCTTGAGTTAGTGTCTAAAGCTGTCGCAATGTCCGGTGGTTCGGATATGTTTTTAAACCCCTCGGTAGACTTTGATACCGCGATGTTGGCGGTATGTATTTTAATTGTTTCGGGCTTGTTGGCCGCCTTGTTGCCGGCCGCTAAAGCTGCGCGGGTCAACCCCATTGTCGCACTTCAGGATGAATAGTAACTGGACAATAACTATGAAAAGATTTTTTCTGATTTTACTGGGTTTAATCGTTTTGCTGGTGTTTATCGGTACGGCGGTCTTTCTCTACCAGAAATCGCAGCAACAGCCCGAAGTCTTTGAGGTGGATTCTCCTTTCGTAACCACGATTGTGAACAAGACTGTTGCTACGGGAAAAGTGGTGCCGCGCAAGGAAGTTAATGTGACTTCGCAGGTGTCGGGGGTGGTGGATGCGCTGTTTGTAACGGCGGGGCAGACGGTCGAAAAGGGCGACATTATTGCCAAAATTTCACTCGCTCCCAGTATGGTGGTCATTAACAATGCCGAGTCACAATTAGAAAGCGCTAAGATCAGTTTAAACAATGCCCGACAGGAGTTGGCAAGACAGCAAAACCTGATGCAGCAGCAGCTTATTTCCGAATCAGAATACAACCGGTTTTTGCTGGATTTCGAATTAAAACAGCAGGCGGTCAATGCAGCGGAAAATAACCTGCTGCTGATTCGCGAAGGTGCAACGAAAAAATCTGATTTGGTTTCCAATGTCATTCACGCCACCAGCGACGGTATGATTCTCGATGTGCCTCATAAAGAGGGTGCCTTTATTGTCGAGTCGAGTACCTATGGCGCGGGTACGGCAATCGCCACCTTGGCTGATATGCAGGACATGATTTTTGAAGGTATGGTGGATGAAGCCGAAGTCGGTAAAATTCGCGAGGGCATGGAGCTGCTGTTAGACGTGGGCGCTCTCGGCGGCGAGCCTTTTAGTGCCGAGCTGGAGTACATCTCCCCCAAGGGGGTGGAGGATCAAGGCACCATCAAGTTTGAGATTCGCGCCGCAATCAGTCTGCAAGAGCATCTATTTTTGCGCGCCAATTACAGTGCTAACGCCGATATCGTGCTCGATAAACGCGAAAATGTATTGGCTATTAACGAAGGCAACTTGATTATTGAGGGCGACCAGCACTATGTCGAGGTGCAAACAGGGCCCCAGCAATTCCAAAAACGCACGGTGGAAACTGGCCTGTCCGACGGTATTAATATCGAGATTGTATCTGGCATTGATGAAAGTGATAAAATCAAGCGTTTGTAATCTGTACGATGAACTGGGTTGCCCCTAGTTAGAGGTGAACTATGATTAACTGGCAGTCGATAGATACCGTCATGCTTGATATGGATGGCACGCTGCTGGATCTGCACTTTGACAATTACTTTTGGGTTGAATACTTACCCCAGCGCTATGCGCAAATACACGGCCGCGAATTTGCTACAGTGCGAGACGAGCTGGCCGGACAAATTGCCTCTTATGAGGGGAGTCTGCAGTGGTACTGCCTGGACTTCTGGTCTGACACCCTAGCTTTGGATATCCGCTCGCTGAAAGAAGAGGTAAAGCATAAAATTAGCATTCGCCCCCATGTGACGGATTTTTTGGCTTGGCTGCGGCGCATAGATAAAAAAGTTATGCTGGTGACCAATGCCCATCCACAGGTGATGAGCTTAAAATTCGAAGTCACCCAAATCGATAGGCATTTTGATCTGATCGTCTCTTCCCACGAGTTTAGCCATCCCAAAGAAGCACAGGAGTTTTGGCATGCTCTGGCGGCGCGAGAACCCTTCGATCCAGCGCGAACGTTGTTTGTGGACGACACCTTGCGGGTGTTAGATTCGGCCCGCGACTATGGTATTGGACATCTGCTGGCGATTCATCAGCCGGACAGTCGAATTGCCCGCCGGGTCAGCGGATACCCAGCGATTGAACACTTCGATGAAATTATGCCTTCTGCAGAGGGCGTCTAAACGTGGAAAAAGTACGTATTGATAAATGGCTGTGGGCGGCGCGGTTCTTTAAAACCCGCAGTATCGCAAAGCAGGCCATAGAAGGTGGTAAAATCACTGCCGATGGTCAGCGCATTAAGCCCAGTCGCGAAATCACCACCGGGGTAAACTTAACCATCCGCCAGGGCTGGGACGATAAAACCGTTGAAGTGCTGGCGTTATCTGACCAGCGTCGCGGTGCGCCCGAGGCGCAAAAGTTGTACCGCGAAACTGAGCAGAGTATCGCTCTGCGTGAGCAGCGCGCCGCCGAGCGCAAAGCAGGGCTGGGTTCTTTTATTGTCAGTGAGCACCGGCCCAACAAAAAGCAGCGCCGGCAAATTCACCGCTTCAAACGAGAAATGGACGATACCCAATAGACAGCAAGCAGCTGCCATTTGCTTGGGGCAATGCTGTCGGGTCACGGAGGATACGATGAACAAATTTTGGTTTTTGGCATTGTGCATTACTTTACCGGTACAGGCCGAGCTGTATCGCTGGACAGATGCCGATGGTCAGGTGCACTACAGTGATCGCAAGCCCGATGCGACAAAAGCTGAAGGCGCGGAGGTCACTGAGCAGCAGGTCAAACCTATCAATATCCAAGACAGTGGGCAGGCGACAGCGGCGATGCGGCAGGTATTTCCCGAGCAACACCCACAGCCCAGCCGAACGGATAGTAAACGCAAGAGCGAGATGGCCAAGCGCAAAGAGGAGCATTGTCGCGAGGCGCGGGAGTATTTACGAAAAATCAGCGGACGAGTTCAGTTTATTGATGAAGATGGAAATATGGTCCACGTTTCCGAGCGGGAGCGCCAAGAGCGCCAGGCTCAAATGGAAGCATACGTAAAAGAGCAGTGTTTCTGAATGAAGTCTAACGATTTACTACACAGGTTTATTTTTGACCAGTGCGACATTCGCGGTGAAATAGTCACTTTAGAGCAAAGTTACCAGCAGGTGCTGGAAAATAACCCCTACCCGGCACCTGTACAGCGCTTGTTAGGGGAGTTCTTAGCGGCGGTTACGTTACTGTCCAGCACCTTGAAGTTCGATGGTGTGATTACCCTGCAGGCAAGAGGCGAGGGCGCGATATCGCTGATTATGGCTGAGTGCAGCCATCACAACGAAGTGCGTGCCATAGTGCGCCCGCAACCGGGCCAAGAGATGCCCGAAACGATTGCCAGTTTGCCCGAGCTGCTGGGCAAAGGGGTGTTGGTTATCACGCTCGACCCCGCCATCGGCGAGCGCTACCAGGGCATAGTGCCGCTGGAGGCCGATACACTTGCTGGTTGTCTGGAGCATTATTTCCGTCAGTCAGAGCAGCTCGAGACCCGTTTTTGGTTGGCCGCTAACGAGCAAACTTGCGGCGGCTTACTGGTCCAGGCGCTGCCGCTTCAGGTAGCGAGCAGCCTAGAGCACAATCGTGATCAGTGGGAAACCGCAGTGGCCTTGGCCGATACGGTCACCGCCGATGAACTCTTAAGTGTGGGCCACGATGAGCTTCTATTCCGCCTGTTTAACGAACAGCCTGTGCGCTTGTTCAGTCCGGCCTCTTTAAGCTTTCACTGCAGTTGCTCCCATGAGCGCAGCGCCGAGGCGCTTCAGTCGTTAGGGCGCGATGAAGTGGAGCAGCTGCTGGTGGAGAAAGGCGTAATCACTATCGATTGCCAGTTTTGCAATCAGGTGTATCGCTTTGACGCGGCGGCGGTGCGCGATCTGTTTGGTCAATCGACGCTGCACTAGTAATGAAAAAACTATTAACTTTTATTGGCTTACTGACGGCCGCGACGGTGCACGCTGAACAAACGCCAGAAAAACGCTGGGAGTTGGGTATAGGTGTAGGTGGTATTTACGCGCCGGATTACAAAGGCTCGAAAAGTTATCGCGACTATCTCGCTCCTATTCCTTACGTCGTCTATCGCGGCCCGGTTATTCGCACCGATCGCGACGGCGTGCGTGGAGACTTTTTGCGCACCAATGCCTACGAATTTACGGCCAGTATGGCCGTATCGGTAACACCAGACAGCGATAAGAACGAGCTGCGTCAGGGCATGCCGGAGTTAACCTCTACTCTGGAGCTGGGCCCTGCGGTTAATATTAATCTCAGTGGAGTGGACTTCTCTCAAGGATTGTCACTTACCTTGCCCGTGCGCGCTGTGATTGCGCTGGGGGACGGCTCGCCTGAGTATATTGGTATGGTCAGCGCTCCGTCGCTGGTGTTCCGGCGTGATTTTAGCGGTGGCTGGAAATCCACCCTGCGCGGCGGCCCGGTGTTCGCTAGCGGTAAGTACCACGATTACTACTATTCGGTAGATTCGCAGTATGCGCTGCCCGATAGGCCCGAGTACAATGCACAAAGCGGTTATAATGGCTTTAATTTACAGGGCGCGTTAAGTCGTCGTTTCTCAGATTACTGGTATGCTTTTTACCTGCGTTATTCGAATATCCAGGGGGTGAATTTTGCTGATAGCCCTTTGGTGGAAACCGAGCACAATATCACCGGTGGCTTTGCCATCAGCTGGGTGTTTCTATAAAAGCCGCCGGATGCGGCTTAATCGGCCCGGCGCCAGGTCTGGCTGCGGCCAAAAAGCGAGAAGCCTATAAATCCGCGCACGGTTAGCGTCGCCTGATCTTCCGAAAGAGAAGCTTTGGCTTTATAGACCTTGCCGGACTTGGGGTCGAGAATTTTACCTTCCGCCCACTCGCTCGGCGCCTGCTGGCTCAGCCCCCACATAAAGGTCAGCCCTTCAAGGGGTTGATTGTTAAATTCCCCCGGGCACTTTTTGCAGACCTTGCCGCGGCTCTCTGGCTGCAGCAGTGATTCGATTTTTCCCTCCAGTAGCCCCTCGTCGGTGACCTGTAGGAGCACTATACTTTTTTCGCTACCATCGTCGTCATCGATGGTAATCCAGCGGCCCTCTATGGGCGCGGCCTGGAGGTTAGTTGCAACACCCAACAATAGAAACAGCGCCAGAGCCAAGGTTGTACGTGTTAAAACAGCCATTGCTAGTCCTCCGATCAGTGGGATAACTATAGCCCCGGGACTCTCGCTATGCCAAGGGGGTGGCGGGCCTCTGGTCGGTCTGCCACTGGTTGCGGCCGTTTTTTTTCGCTTTGTACAGGGCGCTATCAGCCCGTTTAAGCAGGTTTTCAATTTTAGTGTCTGTGCCGTCAAATTCGGCGATGCCCAGGCTAATGCTGACATGGGCGCCTATGCTAAAGGCGTGTGCGTCGATCAAGCGACGAAAGCGCTCCGCTGTTTGGCAGGCTTCTTCCAGTCTGGTATTGGGCAGTGCCAGTGCAAACTCCTCACCGCCGAGCCGACCTAAAATATCCGCAGCTCGCAGCTGCTCTCGACACAGATTGCTCATTTCTTGCAGTACAGAGTCACCGGCGATATGGCCATAGCGGTCGTTAACGCGTTTGAAGAAGTCAATATCAAAGATGATGAGAGAAAAAGGCAGCTGATAGCGCAGGCTTTCAGCCAGCCTCAAATTTAACTCGTGCAGTAGCTTGCGGCGGTTATAGACGCCCGTCAGCTCATCCGTTTCGCTCAAATACTGCAGTTGCTGCGCCAGCTTATGGCGCTCGGTAATATTGCTCGCCACCCAGATTACCGCCCGCTCGCCTTCGATCATATTGGGCAGAGGTTGTATGCGGCCTTCAAACCAGAGTTCACCCGCGGGGCCAGTATCGGGGACAATACCCTGGACTTGCGCGGCGGACAGAGGGTATTCAACCAAACGCAGATGTTGTTCCGTCAAAGTAATTTGGATTTGCTGTAAAAACCAATTGGCTTTTTCGGGGGAAAGAACGTCGTGCAGAGTAAAGTTCACTAAGTGGGAGCCGTCGTGATAAAACTGGCGGTCGTGCCCGCCAATAATAGCGACATAGCGACCGGACTCGGTGATGATAAAGACCGGGTCCGGCAAACTGCTCAGTACATCGAGCAGCAGATTGTTGGTCTGGTCTGGCATAACTGGTCTGCTTCGGTGGTTACCTGGTTAAGTTATAGCCTAGACCAGCGGTTGGTGACGGGGATATCTCAGCGGCGCATTGGTACTGGTACGGCGTTGGGTTTTACCAGAGCCTGCTCGGCGTGAAAGCGCTCGTAAGCTTGGGCGTGCACCGAGGCTATGCGCTCCACGGCCTGGTCTAGTTTGGGGTCTTCACAGCCTTCAATATTGTTGAAGAGTGTGTCAATCGTGTCTTGTGCGTTTTTTTTCAAATCCGATTTGTTTATCGCAATCATAAACTGGATATAAGATTGAATGCCGATTTTAGTCTGCATTTCTTTTTCTACCGTGGGCTTGCCTATGACTTCCGGCAATACATAGTCGGGACACTTTTGGCTAATAAAATCCAGCATGGAGTAGTTGGATTGCATGGTGCGAAAGTCGGTCCCCATTTGACGTGGCCCCGCACTGGCAGAGGATCCGATGGCCAGCAGGCCGCTGATGATGACAAGCTTGGAAAATAAATGCATAAGTTTCTGAGTGTACCTAGAGAATATAAATTTTGCCCATTTTAACATTGCTGTGCGCTTCTGTATCAGTTGCGGGGCGAGTTAGCGGCGTCGTTGACAGAGCGGACCCACTGTTCAACCCGCTGGCGTAAAACATCTAAAGGCAGGGCGCCACCGCCCAAAACGACATCGTGGAACTGTTTAAGTTCAAAGCGATTACCCAGCGCCTGCTGCGCCCGGGCGCGCAGAGAGAGTATTTTTTCCATGCCAACCTTGTAGGCGGTAGCCTGGCCGGGCATAACGATATAGCGCTCAACTTCACGCGTGGCGTCGGCGCGGGTCATAGGTGAGTTCTTGAGAAAATAGTCGATGGCTTGTTCGCGGCTCCAGCGATAGTGGTGAATGCCCGTATCCACTACCAGGCGAATAGAGCGCCACAGCTCAAAGCTCAAACGACCGAAATCCGAGTAAGGGTCAGAGTAAAAGCCGAGCTCTTTGGGTACCCGTTCGGCGTACAGGCCCCAGCCTTCAACATATGCCGTGTAATGGCTGTGGCGGCGAAACTCGGGCAATTGGTCCAGCTCCTGCGCGATGGCAATTTGCATGTGATGGCCGGGCAAGGCTTCATGGTAAGCCAGCGCCTCCATTTGATATTTGGGCATAGCGGCAAGATCGTGCAGATTTACGTAGTAAATGCCCGGGCGCGAGCCGTCTTCAGCCGGCGATTGATAAAAAGCCTTGCCGGCTGATTTCTCACGGAACGCTTCAACGGCTTTAACTTTCAGCTCAGCTTGAGGAATATGGCCGAAAAGCTCGGGCAGCTTGCTTTGAATGCTGTGAATGATTGCCCGGGTGTCGGCAAGGTATTGATCTCTGCCGGACTGCGAGTCCGGGTAGTAAAACCTATTGTCGCTTTTCAGCTCGCTAAAAAACGCTGCCAAGCTGCCGTCGTAATCTAATTCGCGCAGCAGTTTGCGCATATCGGTTTGTATCCGCGCTACCTCTTGCAAACCCAATTGGTGTATTTGTGGTGCGGTAAGGGCAGTCGTGGTTACCGCTTTGAGTTTATCGTTATAAAAATCCTGCCCCTGAGGAAATTTCCACGCACCGCTGCGCTGGTCGGCCTGGCTGTGCAATTGCTGTAGTGCTTGAATAAGTCTGTTGTATGCCGGTTGCACACGACTTAAAAGGGCATTGCGTGCATCTTCAAGCAGCTGGCTCTTTTCCTCTTGCGGTAGCTTCAGCGTTTCCAGTTTGCCGGTGAAGTCACGCCATAGCGGGCTTTCTCCGTTGTCGCTAAAGGGTTTGCCGTGCAGGATATTTTCGCTATCGGAAATCACGTACGGGTAGACAAACTCGGGTGCGATAATGCCGTTTTCGGCGCGGCGCATCAAATTGCTAATGAGCTGCGCGAATAACGGTTCTATGCCTTCTAAGCGACTGATATACGCTCGGGCGTCGCTTATGGTGTCGATGCGATGGGTGTTAATTAAAAACGATACTACGCCTGCATGCAGGCCAAACATTTGATTGACCGGGTAGTTGTAGTCGCGCCATTGATAGTGGTCCAACTGCTGCTGTAGGTCGCGTTGCAATAAAGTCAGATTTAACTGATTGGCGGGGTTTAACAAAGAGGCATCCAGCTGCTGGAGGCGCCTTAGTTGATCGGCCGTCAGGCGCCGAGCCAACTCATCGGCGGCGGGGCTGATATCGTCCCATTCGCCGTAATGGGTTTTGCGGCCCAGCTGTGCCTGATACATAGGGCTGAGGGACACTTGCTCAGCAAAGAATTGCTCAAATAAATACTCGGCTTTGGCATTTTCGGACTCGGCAGCGGTGACCGCGAGAGCGTTAAGAGTAAAAAAATACAGGAAAATACCAAAAGCTATAGTGGAAAAGCTGCGCATAAATAAATTTTTCTTGTTGGTTTACTTGCGTTTGTTGTGACGGTGAGAATCCAGCGCAATGTCGGCGCGGCTTTTTAACGTTTCTTTTTCGCGAATGCTGGCAAAGGGATCACTCTCAGAGGTAGTAGTGTCAGTCTGGCGGTTGGTGCTAGTTTTACTGGCCGAATCTCTAGCGGGTTCGCTTGTTGGGGTTGTCGGTTTGGGTGTGAGCACAAATTTCAAATAAAAATAATACAGTGCGGTAATGGCTATTAAGCCAAACCATTTAGCAATGTAGGACAGCCACAAGAGTTTGGTGTCCTGCGCGCCCTGGGCGTAGTCAACATAGTCGCCGTGGATCATGGAGATCAGAAAGTAGCCCAGCAACAACGAAAGAGTGGCGACAATCACCCGGTGGTAACGCTTCCAGATAAGTGTGGCTATGGCTGATTTGGCAAAAAATCGGAACATGAGTGCGCGGCTGTCTTAGGTTAGGGAAACAGGCTGATGCCCAAGGCGGCTACCAGCGCCACAATACCGCGGGACTTGTACTCGCTAATAATTTTATCCTCTTCTTCTTTGACAATGGACTCGAGAATATCGGGTTCATAGTCCTCGGGTTTGCGTCCGTGCAGGTAGATGCGGGTTTTGGCCCGTTCGATAGCCTTGTGGCGAATTTTGCCTGCATACTTACGCTTTACCTTGTCGTAGCTGCGGCGCAGCACATTGTGGCGCTTGTTAGGTTTTAATTCGTTTTCTGGAAGTGTCATAGAGTCACTCGTGTTGTTCGTCGGTCCGGCTTAAGACAGCTTTTTAACGTTCACCGTTCACCGTTCACCGTTCACCGTTCAAGAGGCATTCCCAATCCGGCTTTACCGCATTTTTGGCGATGGCGTAGTCCTCGTCCAGCATTACCTCGCGGCCCCAGCCGGTCAAACCCTCGGCTGAGCCGTCGTCGGTCATGTCCAGATGCTTTTGAGGGTTATTGCCCGGCCCCCAAGACCAGGGTAAGAAGCTGATATCGTACTCCAGAGCGGTTTTAATAATAGCGCGATAGGGAATGGCGCCGCCTTCGGAGTCGTCCCAGCGATCGCCAAACTCGCCTATCACTAGCGGCAGGTCGGCCTCTACGGATTCAATAATTTCGGCGCGCACGCGGGCTTCATCATAGCCCCACATGGCGGGCCACCACATGTGTACCGACAGCAAAATATTGTGCTTGGGATCGACCTCAATCAGTTTGGGGCCGGCCGCTTGCAGGGTGTCTATATCTTTGCCCCAGCCGGGTGCGTCGATCATCAGCGGCGTTTGGTAGCCGGCCTCGCGCAGGCGTTTGATGGCTTTGCTGTAGCCGGCAATGTAATCCTCGAGCGCGACTTTATCGCCCACCTCGTTGCCTATATTAACGATGGTGTAGGCCTGATGCTTGGCGATCACGGCGGCGATATCCGGTCGGGTCCAGTAATCCACCAGAAGCTTGAGCTTGCTCCAGTCGCCGGTGGCATCGTGCAGCTCAATAATGGGCACCAGCTCGAAGCGGCGCGCATTTTTTAGCACTGTGTCCAGCTCGGCGGGTTTGCCTTCGGTGGTCCAGACAATGCGCACTGTGTTGGAGTCGGTTTTGGCGATCTCGCTGAAGCTGGAAAGCCCGGTGCGGTCCATCCAGTACACCATGCGGTTGGGCCCCATAAGCACGATACGAGCATCGCAGGCGTCGTAAAGGTGGCGCCCTTTAACGTAAAAGCCGGGTTTGTCACTGGCGGCCAGCGTTTGGCCGGTGAGCAGACAAAACAACAGGGCGGAAAGTGGAAGCAAACGTGTCAGCATCAGAGCACTCAAATTAAGCTATTGAGTCCCTAGTGTAACCTCTGCGGGGCTACTTGTCCGCCGGACGCAAGCCGGTGCGGCCATCGTTGGCGGGGAAGACGCAAGTAAAAACACTGCCTTTGCCGACCTCGCTGTTAATTTGTAATTCGGCGTCGTGGCGCAGCAGTACGTGCTTTACAATCGCCAGGCCCAAACCAGTGCCGCCAGTTTTGCTGTTGCGACTGGCATCGACGCGATAAAACCGCTCGGTGAGGTGGGGAATGTGTTTGGTTTCGAAGCCGGTGCCGTTATCCGTCACCGAAAAGTACACACTGGGCCCGCTGCGCCACAGGCGCATGGCAATTTTGCCCTTCTCGGGGGTGTATTTTACTGCGTTAATGACTAGGTTAGAGAAAGCGCTGTGCAGCTCCTTCTCGTTGCCAATAATGCTGATGGGCTCGTCGCAGTGCAGGCTCAGCTGTTGCTGCTTTTCGCTCGCCAGCACCCAGGCTTCGGATTTTACCGTTTGTAGCAAAGGCTCCAGCGGCATGCTCTTTTGGTTAAAGCCGGTATCCGCAGTTTCCAACTTTGACAGCATGATCAAATCGTTAATCAACAGCGACATGCGTTTGGATTGCTGTTGCATTTGCTCCAAAGGCTTGTCCCAGGTGGGAATACTGTTATTGTCGGCCAGGGTTTCCAAATAGCCACTAATCACCGTCAGAGGGGTGCGCAGCTCGTGGGAGACATTGGCCACAAAGTCCTTGCGCATTTGCTCCAAGTGGTAAATTTGGGTGATATCGCGCACCACGATCAGCCGTTCGTTTTTACCAAAGCGGGTAATTTGAAACTGCAGGCGTTTGTCGGGAAAGCGCGGCGAGGGTATATCCAAAGGCTCGGCATAGTCGCCTGCTTCAAAGTAATCCACAAAACGCGGGTGGCGAATAAAATTAATGACCGATTGCCCCTGATCGGAATTGTAAAACCCCAATAAGCGTTGCGCTGCAGGGTTCCACCAGTCGAGGTAGCCGCGCCAGTCCAATAGAATAACGCCGTCCTTTAGCGCCGAAGTAGTTTCCTGAACCCGGTTGATAACCGCCTGCAGATTTTTCTTCTCGCGTTTTTGGCGGCGTTGCAAATGGTAGATGGCATCAAACACATCACCCCACAAGCCGGTGGATTCGGGCGGCTGTGCCTTGCGCTTGCCCTGTAGCCAAATATTCAAGCGCAGCATCTGCCACAGGTTCCAGCCGATATACCAGAAGGTACAGGCGACCAGTGTCCAGGCAAGTTGATCGAGCAGAAGGCCGATGACAAAAGCGATGGCCAATACTACGGCCAGGCGTTTGAGTTCGGCGTGAAATCCCTGTAGCAAAGCGGAACCTATTTGCAAATCGGAGCCCGGCGGTACCGGGCTAAAGCGAAGATGGGGCTAGCTTAACCCGCTTTAGTAGAAAAGCGATAGCCGGTGCCGCGCACAGTTTGCACTAAGTTTTCGTGCTGGTCGACGGTGAGGGCTTTGCGCAGGCGGCGAATGTGAACATCAACGGTGCGCTCTTCCACATAGACATTGCCGCCCCATACATGATCCAGCAATTGGCTGCGGGTATAGGCGCGCTCCTGGTGGGTGAGGAAAAACTGGAGCAGGCGAAACTCGGTGGGGCCCATATCCACTTCGCGATCGTTGATGGTAACGCGGTGGCTGGCTGGGTCCAGGCACAAGCCCTGCACTTTAATCGGCTGGCTAGAGGACTGCGGATCGGCGCGGCGCAGCACTGCTTTCAAGCGTGCTACCAGTTCGCGCGGCGAGAAGGGCTTGGTGATGTAATCGTCAGCGCCCACTTCCAGCCCCTGAATTTTATTGTCCTCTTCGCCCTTGGCGGTGAGCATAATAATAGGGATATTGGCGGTGACTTCATCGCGCTTTAAGCGCCGCGCCAACTCAATGCCACTGGTGCCCGGCATCATCCAGTCGAGCAAAATTAAATCTGGTTTTTCATCGATGATCAAACCGTGTGCATCCTGCGCATTCGACGCTTCCAAACACCGGTACTCGGCCATTTCCAGTGCGATACGCAACATATCGCGAATGGCGGATTCGTCGTCAACGATTAGGATGGTGCGACTTGTCATATTGCCTGCCTGTGATCCAACTTTGGTGGAGCGGAAATTCTAAGAGGGAAGAACCTTACCTGGTAATTCGCGGCGGTGAGCGGTTGTTTTCCCGCCGGGGCTCCTCCGTGCAAGCGTATTTAATGTATTAATTGTTGCATATTTATGACAGTTCGGCGTTCATTTTTACATACTGTGTGCTTTAGCGGATATCCAGCGTACCCAAAACGATACCAATAAATACCGCGAGGCCCACCCAGTTGTTATTTAAAAATGCCTTAAAGCAGGGGCCGCGTTGGCGATAGCGAATGAGTTTTTGCTGGTAGATAAACAGCGCTGCCGCGGCGGCTACGCCCAGGTAGTAAAAATTGTTTAGCTCAAAGCGAGGCTTCATTAGTAGCAGGCCAAAAATCACCAGCACCTGCAAGGTGGCGGTGATGACACGGTCCTGATCACCAAACAGCACCGCGGTGGATTTAATACCCACTTGCAAGTCGTCGTCTCTATCGACCATGGCGTAGAAGGTGTCGTATACCACGGTCCAGATTAGCACCGTAAAATATATTAGCCATGTCTCGGCGGGCACAGAATCGCGCACACTGGCAAATGCCATGGGGATACCCCAGGCAAAAGCCGCCCCCAGCACTACTTGGGGTAAGTGGGTATAGCGCTTCATAAATGGGTAGCAACAGGCCAGCGCCAAGCCGCCAAAGGCCAGCCACAGGGTAAGGGTGTTGGTTAGCAGCACCAAAATAAACGCTACGCAGACCAGAGCGGCAAAGACGGCCCAGGCCTCGGACACGGTTACGCGCCCGGTGGCCAGGGGGCGGTCTTGGGTGCGCTTTACATGGCCATCAAAATCGCGGTCGGCATAGTCGTTAATCACACAGCCGGCCGAGCGCATGACAATGGCGCCCAGGGTGTAGATGACAAACAAATCCAATCTCGGCAATCCGTCGGATGCAAGCCACAGCCCCCAGAGGGTGGGCCACAACACCAGCAGCCAGCCAATGGGGCGGTTGAGGCGGGTCAATTGCGCGTAGAGCTTGAGCCGGTTTAGGCTTGCGGTTTTCATGGCCTTTGGTCTCCTGACACCCGGGTGACAAACCCGGGCAAAAATACTTCGCTCACTAAAATGTGCCGGCCGTAAAGCCCAAAAATCGAGCGTCTTCCCCAGAGCAATTGCTGTTTCTGTAATTGGTCGGGTACGCCGGTATAAGGCGGAATGGCGGCGATGCTGATGGGGGAGCGCCCCAGGTTCGGGTGGCTGAAAAGGTACCCACCCAGGGGACGGTTGTCCAGCTGGCGCAAATGCCGCAATGCGCCGGTAAGGCTTGGGGCCGGAAACAAACTGCGCGCATAAACCCAGGGCATTTGTCCTGGCCCCTGCAGCACCACTTCGCGGATTAAACAGGCCTGGTTGGGTTTGCAGCCCAGTGCCCGCGCTTCGCTCAGACGAGGGCGACCCCAGCTTTGGCGCAGTATCTCGACACTTAGCTGGCCCACGCTCAGGCGGCGCAGCTTGGCGGTCAATGAGCCGCTATCGAGTAGCCAGGGGCGCAGCGTTTTAGGCATATTTGGCTGCTGCCCGGCCGGCCGCCATAAACCCCAACCCTGGCGGGCGAAGCGGCGGTCGCGAGCGATGTGGCGCTTTGTAGGGGGCAAAAAAACCTCGGGGTACACAGAAAGCGGAGGCGCTATTCTAGCAGCCAGATACCGCTGCGCCCACTTCGCCCGCTACTTTACCCGCCCTAGGTTGATTGGTTTAATGGCCCATCGCGACAGAAGGATAAAACTATGATCGATACAAACCGACTCCTGGGCTCGGGAGGTGTGCGGTGAGCTTGACCAAGCGCATTTTACTGGCAATGGTGCTGGGGATTGCCCTGGGATTGGTGCTCAATTTGTTTCATGCTCCAGGCGGCTGGCTTGATCGCTATATCGTCGAAGGCCTGTTCGACATAGTGGGCACGGTGTTTGTCAACTCCCTTAAACTTTTGGTGGTGCCCTTGGTGTTTGTATCGCTGGTGTGCGGTACAGCATCGCTGGGCGCTCAGAGTCGCATGGGGCCTATGGCCGCTAAGACCGTGGGGTTGTATGTATTGACGACCGCAGTGGCAATTACACTGGCCATTGCAGTGGCCAGCTTGGTCGGCCCAGGTAAGGGGTTGGGGTTGACCTCTTCAGGCGCTGCGGATGCCGATTTCAGCCTCTCGCTAAAAGACACGATTATCAATATTTTCCCCTCCAACCCGGTGCAGGCCATGGCCGATGGCGTGATGCTACAGGTGATTGTATTCGCCGTGCTGTTCGGCATTGCCATAAGTCGCAGCGGCGAAAAAGGCAAACCCATCGCCAGCTTTTTTAACAATCTCAACGAGGTTGTTATGCAAATGATTCTGATGCTGGTGCAGCTCGCGCCCTACGGGGTGTTTTGCCTGCTGGCCAAGCTTTTTGCGAGCATGGGGTTCGAAGTTTTCGAGGACTTGCTGTTTTACTTTTTCACGGTTATCGGGGTGCTACTGCTGCAGTGTTTTTTGGTCTATCCCACCTTGCTAAAGACCTTGGCGGGACTGAACCCCTTGGTGTTTTTTCGCAAAATGTACCCGGTGCAGGTGTTTGCTTTCAGCACCGCCTCCAGCAATGCGACTCTGCCCTACACCCTGAGTACGGTAGAAAAAAAGCTGGGGGTGGATAACAAAGTTGCCTCTTTTACTCTGCCTTTGGGCGCCACCATCAATATGGACGGCACCTCGATCATGCAGGGTGTGGCGACGGTATTTATTGCTCAGGCTTATGGCGTTGATGTGGGCATTACCGGGTATCTGATGGTGGTGTTGACAGCAACCCTGGCCTCAATTGGTACGGCCGGGGTGCCGGGTGTGGGCATGGTTACCCTGACTATGGTGTTGCAGCAGGCTGGCTTGCCAATCGAGGAAGGCATTGCACTGATTATCGGCGTGGACCGGTTATTGGATATGCTGCGAACTTCGGTAAATGTGACGGGCGATGCCACGGTAACGGCGGTGGTGGCGAAAAGCGAAGGCTTACTGGAGCCCGCCACGTACAATGCGCACTTGCCGGAAAGCGCGCAATAAAAAACCGGCCGCAGCCGGTTTTTGTGTGCGCCCTGTCAACCATTAGCTGGGAGACAGGGCGCCGGCAATATGCTCGAGTTCCTCGGATGATTCAATGATATTCACCATCGCCGCTTCGGCCTTATCGCGGGGTAGGCCCAACTCGTGAAACAGCGATTCAGCAATTGCGTGTTTGGGCCCGCGGCAGATACCATGCTGGCGTAGCAATCCGCTGGCAACATAAACCAGCTTGGCGTAGGCAGCGTGCTCGCCCTGGTAAAAAGGGTTGCTCTGCTCGCGCAGTCCAACCACGACTTCCTCTGGCATATTCCATAGCTCCATCAGGGTACTGGCAATTTGATCCCGGGTTATCCCTATCAGGTGACGCTCAATCGCCTGGGGCGATGCATGCGGGTTGGCTTCGCTGAGGCGGCAATACTGAGAATAGTAGGGTGGAAAAACCTCGGCCATGACCAGGGCGCCGAAATTGTGCAGCAGGCCGGTCAAATAGGCCATGCCAAAGCTCGGGCGTTGCTCGCGGGGAATGGCAGCTACTAAGCCCTCGATGGTGGCCGCCATATACACTGCCTGCTGCCAGTATTGCAGTTCACCGTCCGGGCCGTCTTTGGGCAGGGATATGGTTTTTCCCAGCGCCAGACCCAGGGCCAGGTTCAGCACCATATCAAAACCCAGCACCCGCACTATGGCGTCGTGAATGGATTTAATTTTTCCCGGTGCCGAATAGTAGGGCGAGGCGGCCCAGCTGACCACTTGCGCCGCCAGGCTTGGGTCGGTGCTGACTATTTGCGCCAGATCGGAGATATCGGCGTCGGGATCTACCCGCAATTTGATAATACGCTGAGCGGTATCCGACAAAGGCGGCAGCTCCAGTGTTTCTTCCAGCCGCTGCTTGATCCGCAACTCGGTAAAGTTGCGCACCGCGGTCTCGATTTGCTGTATTTGGTCTTCGTTGGGCTGCGCTTTTTCCAGTGCCGTTAAGGGTGTGGAAATATCGCAGACAATTGCGTCGGTCAGAGTTTGCTGAAACTCCGAACCCAGTACTTGAATAAGCTGCGACTCATCGCCGGAGTCAAGTAGTAAGTTGTCGCGCTGTAACAGGGACTGATCCACCAGCGTTAGCAGCCCGGCGACTTGGGGCAGGGCGGGAATCGAGTTGCACTGGTGGGTTTCGTAAAATTGTTGCAGAGCCTGTTCACCTACCGCGTGCAGCTGGCGGTCGAGGTGGCGGTTTACCGCTGAGATATCCAGCAGGCTGTCAGCGGCAAAAACTACTTGCACCTGGCCGATGTCGTCTTGCAAAAGCATGGAGCGAGCGGCACCCACATTGCGCAGATGTTCGTCGTGCCAAACCAGCGAATTGCCTTCGTTGACGGGGGTGGCGGTCAGGTCGTAGCGGATATTCTGATTGCTGAGCAGTGTTTCAACATTGGTGGGTACTGGCACGTGAAAAATCTCCTGTAAACTCGCCTGCGCGACCATTTTTGGCGTCTTTTTCCGTTATTGTTTGCATTTCATTCAGTGTAGTCGGAAAGACAATGGCATCTTATGCAGAGTAGCAGTAAATATAGTGTCTTATAGAGCCGAATACTATGCCCGGCGTGATTTGGCGCATACTTTTTCACTAAAGCTCGGGGTTCAGTCACCCGCCAAAGGCTGAGTGAGTTATTGTCGCCGGGTTTTGAATCACCCTGCCGCGGGCCTCAATGCACGGGCCCGTTACGCGCCGAGATAGCGTTCGCGCCCACCCAGCCAGCGCTCGACAATAGCTGCAGCCCGCTCTGGATAGTGTGCGTGAATATGCTCTGCCGCTTGGCGCACAACTGGCAGCAAGTGACTGTCACGCGCAAGATCGGCAATGCGAAATTCCATTTCCCCTGTCTGCCGGGTGCCCAGCACTTCGCCAGGGCCGCGTAGCTCTAAATCCTGCTCGGCGATATAAAAGCCGTCGTTGCTCTCGCGCATAACCCGCAGCCGCGATTTGGCGTGTTTGGATAGTGGCGAGCCGTACAAGAGCACGCAGGCACTTGCAGCTGCCCCACGGCCGACCCGACCGCGCAGCTGATGCAACTGCGATAGCCCGAGGCGCTCGGGATTTTCAATAATCATCAGGCTGGCGTTGGGTACATCCACACCCACTTCAATCACGGTAGTGGCTACCAGCAAATGAATGTCGCCGGCTTTAAAGGCCGTCATCACCGCGTCTTTCTCGGCGCCTTTCATGCGCCCGTGAACCAGCGCTACCTCAAGCCCCGGCAGCTGCTGTTGCAAAGCCTCGGCGGTGGCCTCGGCGGCCTGCGCCTCAAGTGCTTCAGATTCTTCAATTAAAGTGCACACCCAGTAGGCTTGGCGGCCCTCGGCGCAGGCGGCACGCACCCGCTCAATGACTTGAGCGCGACGATCGTCCGCGATCACGGCCGTGGCTACTGGCGTGCGACCCGGTGGCAGCTCGTCGATTACCGAACAGTCCAGATCGGCATAGGCGCTCATGGCCAGGGTGCGGGGAATAGGCGTCGCCGTCATGATCAGCTGGTGCGGGGTAAATTCGTCCCGCGCTTTTTCACTCAAAGCCAAACGCTGATGCACGCCAAAGCGGTGCTGCTCGTCGATGATTGCCAGCGCCAGATCGGCAAAGGCGACCTCCTCCTGAAACAGGGCGTGGGTGCCGATCACCAGCTGCGCCTCGCCGCTGGCGATGGCGGCCAGAGCCTCGCGCTTTTGCTTGGCGCGCATCCGACCGCTTAAAAACACCGGGGTAATGCCCAGCGGTGTCAGCCAGGCGCTAAAGTTGATGCGGTGTTGTTCGGCAAGAATTTCGGTGGGCGCCATAACCGCCGCCTGTTTGCCACAGGCGATGGCACTGAGCGCCGCGAGAGCCGCGACAATGGTTTTGCCCGACCCCACGTCGCCCTGTACCAGCCGCAGCATGGGTGTGTGCTGTGCTAGGTCGGCGGAGATTTCGGCACTGACACGTTGCTGAGCGCCGGTAAGAGAAAAGGGCAGTTGCGCTTTGAGTTGTTCGCCTAGCTGCTTCAGGTCTTTAAGAGGGGCGGCTTTTTGTTGTCTGGCGCGGGCGCGAAATTGCAGCATGCTCAGCTGCTGCGCCAGTAGCTCCTCGAACGCCAGGCGTTGTTGGTATGGGTGCACCCCGTCTGCCAGCTGCTGAATATTGGCATCGGCCGGTGGTTGATGCAAAAGGCGCAGAGCTTCGGCCAGGGGTATCTGGTGCAAGTGGCGGCGCACATTATCCGGCAGCAGCTCCTCAATGGGGGTATGTTCAAGCTGTGCTAAAGCCTGCTGTGTGAGCGTTCGCAGGCGCGGTTGAGTCAGTCCCTCGGTGGTGGGGTAGTGGGGCGTTAAGTTGCCTGCTAAGGGCTGGGGCTGGTTCTGCTCCAGCAATTCGTATTCCGGGTGGACCATTTCCAGGCCGGTGGCGCCGCGTCTGGCTTCGCCAAAGCAGCGCAGGCGGGCGCCAGTCACCAAGCGCTGTTTTTGCGCGGCGTTAAAGTGGAAAAAGCGCAAGCTGAGGGTGCCGGTGCCGTCCTGAATGCGGCACAGCAGTGAGCGGCGCCTGCCGTAGACCACATCGGCGGCGCGCACTTCGCCTTCAATAACGGCATTTACCGAGGGTTGCAGCGCGCCTATGGGCAGCACGCGGGTGCGGTCGGCATAGCGACCGGGCAGGTGAAACAGCAGCTGCTGCACGGTGAAAATACCGAGCTTGGCCAGTTTTTGCTGCAGCGCCGGACCCACTCCCTTCAGGGTGCTAACCGGTCGGGTGGCGAGGCTGTCGCCTGTTTGCGCCATGAGGTTAGTTAATAAGCTTGATCAGCGGGTTATCGCGCTGGCAGCGGCGGATGGCGTTGCGCAGAGCATCCACCGCCTTAAAGCGGGGGAAGCTGGCGCGCCAGGCCAGCGCCACGGTGCGCTGAGGGCCCTTGCCGCTAAAAGGTCTGGTTACCAGTACATCCTCGCTGTAACCGGCGGTGCTGGCAGCCGAGACAGGCAAAATGGTAATCCCGAGGCCCGAGGCCACCATATGGCGCAAAGTTTCCAGCGAGCTGCCCTCGGCGGCGGTGCGCACCTTGCCTTTGCTACCTTCCAGTGAGGGCTGCAGATTGGGGCAGGTTTCCAGCACCTGATCGCGGAAACAGTGACCTTCCCCCAATAGCAATACTTCTTCGTCGTCCAAGGCGCGCGGGTCAATGGCATCCTGTTCAGCCAGCGGGTGGTCTTTGCGCAGCAGCACCACAAAAGGTTCTTCATACAGTGGTTGGGTAACCACATCCGCCTCGGTAAACGGCAGGGCCACAATAATCACATCCAGCTCGCCCTTGCGCAGCTTGGTGCGCAAAGTGCCGGTATAGCCTTCCTCGACGTACAGCGGCATGGCCGAGGCTTCTTTTTGCAGCTCGGGAATAAAATAGGGCAGTAAGTAGGGGCCAATAGTGAAAATGGCCCCCACCGCCAGGGGGCTGGACAGCTGGTCTTTACCCTCGTTGGCAATGTCTTTGATTGCCGAGGTCTGCTCCAGCACCAAATTGGCCTGAGCGACAATCTTCTCCCCCAGCGGGGTAGCGGATACGCGAGATTTGGAGCGCTCAAACAGGGCCACGCCCAGCTCTTCCTCTAACTTCTTTACCGCGATGCTCAGCGTCGGTTGACTGACAAAGCAGCGCTCGGCGGCGCGACCAAAATGTTGTTCTTGAGCAAGGGTGACGATGTAGCGCAATTCTGTCAGAGTCATGGGCTTGTAATCAGTAAGTGAACGATGGGCACCAATCTAGCAAAATGGATAGAAAAAAACTATTGATAATCGGCTGCGGTGACTTGGGCGAGCGTTTAGCGGCTCAGGTGGCAGATGAATACGAGGTCTATGGCCTGCGTCGCAACCCACCCGCGAGCGGTATGGAGGACATTCACTATCTGCGTGGCGACGCTGCCGACGGCCAGGCTATGGCCAGTGTTTTACAGCGTGAATTTGACGCTATAGTGCTGACCCTGACACCGACCGGCCGCGGTGACGAGGGCTACCGGCGCGGCTATGTAGAGCCGTGTCAGGTGCTGGTCCGGGCCCTCGCGGGGCGCCAGCCGCGGGTTATTTTGGTCAGCAGTACGTCTGTGTACGGTCAGAGCGACGGCCAGTGGCTGGATGAAGCGGCCGAAGCGATGCCCACACGCTACAACGGCGAGCGGTTGTTGCAAGCGGAAACTGTGCTGGCGGAGGCAGGTCTGCCATTGGTGGTTCTGCGCTTGGCGGGCATTTACGGGCCGGGCCGAACGCGATTAGTGCAATCGGTAGCCGAGGGCAAAGCGAAGGCCTCGCCAGCCTACACTAACCGCATTCATGCCGATGACGCTGCCGGGTTTATGGCCTGGGTGCTGCGGATGGAGCAGCCGGATGCTCTTTATCTGGTGAGTGACGGCGAAGCGCCCAGTAAGGCGGAGGTGGTCAACTGGCTGGCGGAGCAGCTAGGTGTTGCCCGGCCTGCGCCAGAGGATGCGGAGAATCTGAATAAGCGCATTGATAACCGGCGCATGCTGGCCACCGGCTATCAATTGCAGTATTGCGGTTACCGCGAGGGGTTCAGCAAGCTTATCCCGCAGTGACCATGACGCCATCGGCCTCAATTTGAGCGCCCTTAGGCAGCTGGCTGATGCCGATGGCGGCGCGAGCGGGGTAGGGCTCATCAAAATACTCGGTCATGACCTCATTGACGATGGGGAAGTTTCCGAGATCGGTGAGGTAAATATTCAGCTTCACAATATCCTGCAGGCTGCCACCGGCCTCCGAGCAGACCGCGCTCAGGTTTTTAAAAACCTGGTGGGCTTCGGCGGCAAAATCGCCAGCCACCATTTCCATGGTTTCGGGTACCAGGGGAATTTGTCCCGACAGGTATACGGTGCCGTTGACCTTGACCGCTTGCGAGTAAGTGCCAATGGCGGCGGGTGCGTTTTCGGTATGGATAATCGCTTTGTTGGGCATATTGTTTCCACTACGTAAAAACCGCCGAGTATAGCGCGTCCCTCCCGCACCCGCCAAGATGTGCCGCCCATGGCGCTGATTTGCCGCCCATCACTTTTTCCTCTCCTCAGGCGTCTGCCCAGATACAGTGACAGCGACATTTACGCACTTACTTTGCCAGGAGAAATTTATGAAGCGTTTACTTATTGCTGTGTTGATGACGCTGGGATTTATTGTGTCAGTAGCGGTAGGCTCGGCCAATGCTGCGGACAAGCGATTTGATGTGAAAGTTACCGGCGAGGGGCCGGCGATGATTATGATTCCCGGGCTAAATACGCCCGGCAAGGTCTGGAATGAATTGGCTGACCACTATCAGTCGCAGTATCAAGTTCATGTTCTGACCTTGCACGGTTTTGCCGGCGCGGCGCTGAAAAGTGAGCCTTCTTTGGCCGCCGTAAAAGACGACTTGCTGGCCTACATAAGCGAGCAGCAGCTGGACGCCCCTGTGCTTGTGGGGCATAGTCTCGGTGGTTTTCTGTCTCTCTGGGCGGCCAGCGAAAAACCCGCAGCCGCGGGGTCATTGGTGATAGTGGATTCGCTGCCATTTTTTCCGCTGGTGTTTAATCCCGGCGCTAGCGAAGACAACATGGCGTCGATGGCCAAGCAACAGACTCAGGGCATTGCCGGCGCAGACGAGCAGGGGCGGCGCCAGTACTACCAACAGAGTATTCCCGGGCTGGTTGAGGACAAAGACGATGTCGAGCGCGTAGTTGCCTGGAGCATGACGTCCGACCCGGCCATGACGGCTCAATCCATGTACGAAATGATGACCACAGATTTACGCGATGACTTGGCCGCTATTGACGTGCCGACGCTGGTGTTGGGCAGTTGGTACTCGGCCAAAACCTTTGGTGGTACTATGGAATCTGTTGCCGAACATATGCAGCAGCAATACGAACAGCTCGATGGCGTTGAGATTACCCTGCACGAGTCCGCCCGCCACTTTATTATGCTGGACGACGCCCAATGGACCATGGCGCGCATGGATGAATTTTTACAATAACTCACAGACACACCCGGCTGGACGCCATTTTCTATGCGAGCACCTTCCTATGTAAAACCCTCGCAAAAGAGGTACTACGCTCTGCAGGGCGTCGGCTGGGGTATTTTTTCCGTGATGCATGTGTTGTTTTCAACCATGAACTTGCCATTCAACGTTTCCACTGTAGTGAACGGGGTTTTTATTGGTGCTACGGGTTTGTTGGTGTCCCACGGACTGCGTCTTTGTTATCTGACGCACTGGTTTAACATCAACCAAATTTGGTCGTTGCTTGTTAAAGTTTTGCTGTGTGTGCTGGTTGCCACAGCATTGTGGGAGCTGGCCATTATTGTGGTGTTGCATATAGGAATGCTCAATTATTATGACTGGAAAACCATCAGCATCCCCGCCGCCATTTTCTGGTATTACTACTATTTTGTAGTATTGAGTCTGTGGTCGCTGTTGTACTTCTCCAGCAAAATTGTGATTGATCGTCGCCGCGACCTGGTGGAAAAGCTGCAGCTGGAAATCGCGCTTAGAGATGCCACCCTGCAGAACTTAAAGTGGCAGATGAACCCGCACTTTTTGTTTAACTCGCTCAACAGTGTGCGTGCCATGATTCGCGTTGATCCCGACAAGGCCCGCGAAATGGTTACCCAAATGTCTGGTTTGTTACGTCAATCGTTGCGCAGTACAGAGCGACAAACCATACCCCTGCACGAAGAGCTCGACAGCGTGCGCGCTTATCTGGCCTTGGAAAAAGTGCGGTTCGAAGAGCGGCTGGAATACGAAATTGAGGTGGACGACGCACTGCTTGAGCAACCGGTATTGCCCATGAGTTTGCAGACCTTGGTCGAGAATGCACTCAAGCACGGTATCAGCCAGTGCCCGCGTGGCGGTTGGGTCAAGGTGCGAGTCGCCGAGGAGCGCAATCAAGTGCTATTGACTGTACAAAACAGCGGGCAATTCGATGCCTCTGCGCCGCAAGGCACGGGACTTAGCAACACGCGTGCGCGCTTGCAGCTGGTGTTTGGTGAGGGGGCAGGTCTTGCGGTGTCACAGCAGGGGGATGATTCAGTGGAGGCGATCTTGTGGCTGACAAAACAATAAACACACTGATTGTCGACGATGAACGTCTGGCGCGCGACGAGTTGCGCGAATTGTTATCCGAACATTCGGATATCCAAGTGATTGCAGAAGCTGGCAACGCGGATGAGGCCATGGCTCGCATTGAGGATTGTCAGCCCGATCTAATATTTCTGGATATTCAAATGCCGGGCAAAAGTGGCTTTGAGCTGCTCGCTCAATTGGGGCCGGGCCCACTGGTGATCTTTGTGACTGCCTATGATGAATACGCCGTGCGCGCGTTTGAAACCAGCGCCATTGACTACCTTCTTAAACCTGTTGAGCCCGCCCGCCTCGCCAAAGCACTTAAGCGCGCCCGTATTGACTATCACTCCCGTTCGTTCAGCGAGGCTCCCCTCGCGGCCGAAGATAAGGTGTTTTTAAAAGATGGCGAGCGCTGCTGGTATCTGCCTCTGTCCGATATTGGTTTAATGGAGTCGGTGGGCAATTACACTCAAATTCGATTGAGTGATGGCAAGCCCTTGATTCGCCGCTCACTCAATCAACTGGAAAGTCGCCTCCCACCCGCGCTTTTTTTTCGCGCCAGTCGGCAACACATTGTTAACCTCGCTCATGTCGAGCGAGTGGATACGGCCGTCAATGGAAATCTCGAATTGGTTTTGCGCGACGGCAGAGCGGTGGAGCTTTCCCGTCGTCAATCACAGTTGTTTCGCGAATCACAATCTCTCTAGTTATGTGCCCTCGGTAGTCGCAAGGTAAAGCTCTTGTGTATCGACGACAAACACGCTGCCGTCGTCCAGCTCGATGGTAATGGTGAAAGTGTGGCGTTGGTACTGCGGCGCTTCAGTAAAAAATAAATTGAGCGAGCGCCGTGCCGGAGGTTGTTCAGCCAGGTAGGCGGAAACACTGTCGGTATGCACGCCGTAGTCATCCCAATATCGGTTCATAATCGCGGCCAAATCGGTACCCGCCGGGTAAGCATCGGTATAGGCGTTATCGCTGACTATTTTAATAGACTGAATGGTTTGCGTGGGCTGCGGGGGGACGGGGCTACAGGCATTGGCAGTGGGGAAAAGGCTCCAGCGCGTAGTCTCCTCGCGCGCCACATAGACGTTCGCCTGGCTTTCGAGTTGGAGACCTAAGTGGTTCCATGGCACCGGCTCGGTGGTGGTCGGCTCGCCATAATCGTAGGTGGTCGTTGTTACGGGGTCGCTGTGTTGCCTGGTGGAGATATCGTAATCGGTAATCACAAATTCCCGGTAGGGGGGTAAATCGCCGCAGTCGGCTATGCCTTTGCTGTCGCCGCCACAGGCGCTGAGCAAAATAGAAAGACAACATAAGTGGGTGAGTGTCAGGCGCATTCTCGATTCCTTGAGATTTATCGATTACCGGGAGGATTGTAAGCAATGACATCTTGTTCTGGGAGCGCTGGTAACAATCTTTAACAGCACGCTTTTTTTAACAGAACGCTTCTTCGACAAGACGGCCGCATTAAAGAGCGGGTTAATTCTTCGCCCGCTGAATCCGAATCACAAAGCTCAGGTTGCGGATGCGGCGCATAATATTGGCCAGGTGAATACGGTTTTGTACCCCGATGCACAGGTTGATAACACTGTTGTGGGCGTCGCGTTCGTTGACGTGAATGTGCTCGATATTGCCGCCCTGTTCGGTAACGCGAGTGGCCAGGGTGGCGATAATGCCGCGCTCGGATTCCACCTCGACGCGAATATCTACCAGGAATTCACCAGACACAGTAGGGGCCCAGTTTACGTGGCTGATTTTTTCCGGGTTGTGGCGAATTTCTGCCAGGTTGTGGCAGGTTTCCTGGTGAATCACCAGGCCTTTGCCCGAGCTAATGTGGCCGATAATCGGGTCGCCCGGAATGGGGCGGCAGCACTTGGCAAAGGTAATCAACACGCCGTCGGAGCTGTCGATGGTCAGCGGCGAATAAATACTGCCACCGCGAGGGGTGATGTCGGCATCGGGCTGGACCAGCTTGGCCACCGCATAGGCGATGCGGTTACCCAGGCCAATGTCTTCGCACACGGCCTCCAGCGAGCTCAAGCCGGTACCCACCAGCAGCTTTTGCTCGTGCTCTTCGCTCAAGTTGTCGATATCCAGATCTATGTCCGCAAGGGCGCGTCCCAGCATCTTTTTACCCAGAGCCACAGAATGGTGATGCCGCTGATTTTTCAAAAAGTGACGGATGGCGCTGCGCGCTTTGCCGGAAATGGAAAAGTTGAGCCAATTGGGATTTGGCTGAGCACCGGGGGCGGTAATAATGGTGACTTTCTGTCCGCTCTGCAGCGGCTGTGACAATGGCGCCAGGCGGCCGTTAATTCGGCAGGCGACGCAGGTGTTGCCAATGTCGGTGTGCACTGCGTAGGCAAAGTCGATGGCGGTGGCGCCGTGGGGCAGCTCGACGATACGGCCTTTGGGGGTGAACACGTAAACTTCGTCCGGGAACAGGTCGATTTTTACGTTTTCGATAAACTCCAGCGAGTCGCCAGCGCGGCGCTGCATCTCGAGCAGGCCCTGCACCCACTGGCGCGCGCGATTGTGGCTGCTGCTGAGGGTGTCGTCGCTGTTGGACTTATACAGAAAGTGCGCAGCGATGCCCGTGTTGGCCATTTCATCCATCTCTTTGGTGCGGATTTGCACCTCGATGGGAACGCCGTGCATACCCACCAGCACCGTGTGCAAAGACTGATAGCCATTGGCCTTGGGGATGGCAATATAGTCTTTGAACTCGCCGGCCACGGGCTTATAGAGGTTGTGAATCACACCCAGGGTGCGGTAACAGGCGTCTACGCTGTCGACAATGATGCGAAAGGCGTAGACATCCATGATCTCTTTGAAGAATTTTTTCTTCTGCCGCATCTTTTGGTAGATGCTGTACAGATGCTTTTCGCGGCCGATCACTACCGCGTTCACTTTTTCCCGCCCCAGGCGTTTTTCAATTGCGGTTTGGATTTGCTCTACCAGCTCTTTACGGTTGCCGCGTGCGGTTTTGAGTGCCGCCTGCATACGCGTGGCACGCAGCGGGTACATGGCGTAAAAGCCGCGGTCTTCAAATTCCAGACGCAAATCGTTCATGCCCAAGCGATGGGCGATGGGGGCGTAAATTTCCAGGGTCTCTTTGGCGATGCGGCGCTTCTTGTGTGGCGGCATGGCGCCCAAGGTACGCATATTGTGCAGGCGGTCGGCCAGCTTAACCAGAATCACCCGCAGGTCATCGGCCATGGCGAGCGCCATTTTTTGGAAGTTCTCGGCCTGCTTTTCCGCCTGGGATTCAAACTCGATTTGGGTGAGCTTGCTGACGCCGTCTACCAGCTCGGCCACGGTGTCGCCAAACTGCGCCGAGATAGCTTTTTTGGGAATGCCGGTATCTTCGATAACGTCGTGCAGCATGGCGGCCATCAGGCTTTGATGGTCCATGTGCATACCGGAGAGAATATCGGCAACCGCTAGCGGATGGGTAATATAGTCTTCACCCGAGCGGCGTTTTTGACCGTCGTGCGCCTGTTCGGCGTAAAAATAGGCGCGCCTCACCTGATCGATCTGAGGGGGTTCCAAATAAGACGAAAGCCGGTGGCTCAGTGCCTCAATGGTTAACAATGTCGTCCTCCGATCCGGTTGATGAGCGCGCCCTGAGAGTAACAGGTCTTAGCTTATATCTGCGGGTCGAAGTTAGGTTCTTCAAGTTGGGGCGTGGGCGCCGGTTCGTCGCGCTCAGCGAGAATGCTGGCATCGATAAAACCCTCTTCGATTTCGCGCAGGGCGATTACGGTGGGCTTGTCGTTTTCTTCCGCAACATGGGGCTCTTTGCCGCCCACGGCGATTTGACGGGCGCGCTTGCTGCCCACCATCACTAATTCAAAGCGGTTGTCGACGTGGTCGAGGCAATCTTCAACTGTAATACGTGCCATAGGTTTTCCGTTACTGATCTCAAGAAATTCGGGAGCTCGCGAGAATCGCGGCCTTTGGGGCTATTATGCGCGAGATTGGCGCCAAGAGCCAGTGAGGGCGGTCGCGAGCGGGGGCGCTATTGTACACAAATTGCCCAGAGGTGGAAGTGTCTGAGCTTATTTAGCGAGCAACTCCGTCAAAAGATGGGCGTGGCGCTCGGCCTGTGAGCTCTGGCGCAAATGCTGGCTGGTGATAAGGGCCTGAAACTGGGCCAGCGCGACCGTAAAGTCGTCATTGATGATCAGATAGTCTGCCTCGACATAGTGAGAGATTTCATTAATCGCCTCTTTCATGCGCGCTTCGATCACGGCCTCGTCGTCCTGGCCGCGGCCGGTGAGGCGCTGGCGCAAGGCAGACAGCGAGGGCGGCAGAATAAACAGACTGACGGTTTCGGGCATTAATTTGCGCACCTGGGCGGCGCCCTGCCAGTCGATCTCTAAAATCACATCGAGACCACTATTAAGGGTGGCTTCTACCCACTGCTGCGAGGTGCCGTAAAGGTTGCCAAACACCTGGGCGTGCTCCAAAAATGCCCCTTCAGACAGCATGCTGTTAAATTCGTCGTGGCTAACAAAGTGATAATTGACCCCGCACTGCTCCCCAGGGCGCATGGGCCGGGTAGTGTGGGAAACGGAAACGCAGACTTCCGGGCTGGATTTTACCAGGGCGCTGACCAGGCTGGTTTTACCGGCGCCGGAGGGCGCGGAGACAGTGTAGAGAATGCCTTTGCTCATGAATGCTTCCGTTTCTTCAGTGGGGTGTGTCGTTGAAAACAGTTATTATGGCACAAGCTAAATGATTCCGAACACCGGCCTCAGGAGCCAAGTATGTCCACCAGCTACACCATCGCTGAAAGCGCCGAATATTTGCAAGTGAGCGAAACTTTCGTCCATACCATGATCGATAAGGGCCGTCTGACTTTAAACGGCGACGGCAAGGTCGAGCAGCGCCAGCTGGATGGGTTGGCAGAGTTGATGGAAAAACTAAAAGGCGGGGGGATTGCCGCCATGGTGGGGAGCATTGATCAATATCTGTAAAGTTTGCTGACAAAATGCGCTGCTGTTAACAAATTTTTTAACTCTTCTGCTTGCGCGCTTCTCAAGCCGTGAGATAATTTTCCGCTCTTGGTCGACAACCTTCTTAGTCGACTGCCTCGGCGACTTGTGTAACGACTTACTTAAATAGTTCGCGTCACTATATACGGCATACAGCGATATAGCACTCAGGCTATATAGCGTCTAAGTCGCCCCGCCACAATAAGCTCAAATCAAGCCAAAAATTTAACCGACCCGTCGCAACCTGTATTCAAGGAGAGGTAATTGTGGGAGTTGTGATTTTTATTCTATTTGTGGTCTGCGCCTGCTATGTGCAAATGCGCGGCAAGGTGAAGCACGAAAAACTGACACGCCGCCTGACAGACCACTCCAATTTGATGGCGCCGCTCAATTGTCTGTTTTATCTGTTCTCGGCGGTCAAAAATAAACCTTATATTTCGGTGTCAGAGTTTCCGCGGTTAACGCTGTTACAAGACAACTGGCAGGTGATTCGCGACGAGGCGATCCACTTAAACCGCGCCGCGGAGATTAAAGCCTCGGATGATCTGGATGATCTGGGGTTTAACTCATTTTTTCGCACTGGCTGGAAGCGCTTTTACCTCAGCTGGTACGGTGAGCCCGTGGCCTCCGCGGCAAAGCTTTGTCCCGCAACGGTGAAGTTGCTCGCCGCCGTGCCGGAAATTAAAGGCGCCATGTTTGCCATGCTCCCGCCGGGCGCGCGCCTGGTTAAGCATCGCGACCCCTATGCGGGTTCACTGCGCTATCACTTAGGCCTGCAAACGCCCAATGATGATGGCTGTTATATCGAAGTGGATGGTGAGCGCTACAGTTGGCGCGATGGCGAGGCGGTGATGTTTGATGAAACCTACATTCACTACGCCGAAAACACCACTGATAGCAATCGCATTGTGCTGTTTTTGGATATCAAGCGCCCGGTAACCTTCGCCCCGGTGGACTGGTTTAACCGTGCCTTTTCGCGAATGGTTATGTCTGCCACGGCCACCAAAAATATGCCCGGCGATAAAGTGGGCGCTTTAAACCGAATTTTCGGCAAGGTGTACCAGCTGCGAGTGTGGGGGAAAAAGCTAAAGGCCTATAACCGCAGGCTGTATTACGGCCTGCAGTACGGCCTTTACCTTCTGCTCATTTATTTATTTTTTTTCGCCTGACCGGGTGATTGCAGTTTGTTCCAGTCGGAGCCCGGCAAATCGTTAATAAAAGATTCAATATTGCCGCGCTTTTGCATGGTGACAAAAGCGCGTTTGCCGTCAGGCCCGCCAAAGGTGATATTGGTGGGGTGCTGTCCGGTCAGCGGAACTTCCTTAAGCAGCAACCCCGAGGTTGTTAATACCGCGATATTTCCCGCCCCATAGCGGGCGATATATAAATTGCCCTCTACGTCCGTGCTCATCCCATCCATACCGTGATCGGCAAAGCGAAAAAACTCACGTTTATTGCTTACAGTGCCGTCCGTATTCACATCGTAAGCCCAGACGATTCTTTGCACGCTTTCATTTACGTAAAGCGTTTTGCCATCGGGCGATAGCTCAATACCATTGGTGGTGCCCATTTCGCTTTCCAATAGCTCGGTGAGGCCGTCTGGTCTTATCAGCCAAAGGTTACCTGTGTTGTCTGCCCAATTGGGGTCGGAGGCGTAGATTAAACCGTTATCGGCCACCACTATGTCGTTAGGCTGATTCATTTGGTCGTTATGAGCCAGAATGCTAACGGTTTGTGTGTCTGGATCAATACTCAGCACATTGTGACCCGAGTAATCCGCCACCAGCATTTTCCCCTCGGGGGAGAAACGCAGCGCATTGCCGGTGCTGCCTTCGGGCAAGGTTACCCACAAGCTTGCGCTGTTTTTCTCACTCACTGCGCCAATGGTGCCCTCCGTTTCAAAGTTGACCGCGTAGAGGGTGCCGTCCGGGCCAACCACAGGGCCTTCTACCCCCTGGGTAAAAGTGTTCTCGGCCACCCAGTCTTCACTGGCAGACCCCGCCCATACCTGACTCAGTGCGCCGCTGAAAAGCAGTGGTGTTAACAGGGCCGCTAAGGTTGTACTTTTTTTCATGGAAAGTTCCTTAAGGTTTGCACGCCAAAAGCAGCGGCAAGGATGACTTCGTGTTGAATACTGAGCGCTTGTTCGAGTTGTTGCTGTTTGCTGGCGTGGGCGGGTTTACCCTCTGCAATTCGCTCTACCTCTTGCAAGCCTATTTCACTAACGGCAAGAAGGTTATCGCTAAGTTGATTTAACTCATAAGCGTTTTCCAGCTTGGCTGATTGAATTTTCTGCGCGGCGCGACGCCAGGATTGCAATTGCGCGGTAATACTTTGTTGCAGCGCTTTATTCTCGGGCTGATGCAGCCAGGCGTTGATGTTTTGTCGAAACTGACGGACGGCAATACTTTCGCTTGGCAAACTGTCGACAAAACGGTTTAACGGATCGCGCCGCGAATAGGTTTCGTTGACGGACTTTTCATGATGACGATGATAGTAGTGCGCCGGTTCCATCGCTGAGCTGAGCGATAGCAAGTTGTCTTGAGACAGTGTTGGGTAGAGCTTTTGCAAAGCGGCTTTTTGCTCGGCGAAATGTTGCAGACCCACCGAATCCGCCGCCCACTCACTGATCTTATCGAGCCTTTGGTACATAGAGTCCTGGTCGCGCACATCGGCTTTAGACCAGAGCCGCTCGGCGACTACAAAGCCGCGCGGCCAAAGGCGCAGGTCGATACTGTTTTCATCGATAATCTCGGTCCAGAGCGCGGCTTCGCCCCCCAACAATAAATTCTCTTTGTCGGGGCTAACTAAATCTTTGCCCACCGGGGTGGGAACGCTGGAGTTTTCCATGGTGTGGCCTGCGCTTTTGCTGCCGGTTACCTCGTAGGGCGCGTTGCCGGTAACAAAAACGCCACTTAATGTGTCCGCTCGGGTGTCGAGTGTGGCATTCACCGGGCCCATCCAGGTGTCGACGGCAAAGCTAAGCGTGTGGTTCGCGTAAGAAAGGTCGCGCAGTACTTGGCGCGACTTATTTTTAAAATCAATAAACCCGCGCAGAGAGTCGCCCTCACCTAAAACGGTAATGCTGCCGCTGATGGCGCTGCCACGTTTGCGCGGCGCGGTAAACTCCCAGCTGCTCCAGGGCTCATCATTGCCCGGCGTGGTTGCAATGCGAATCGGTTCGGGCAGCAGGCGCACCCTGTGGTGGTAGCTGGCGTACTGTGGCTGGTCCAGATAAAACCCGGTAGATAACAGTGCCGGGTAACCCATGTTGATGGCGCGCCCCAAGGCATCTGGCCCCTGCCAGGATTGCACCACTGTGCCCTGGGGTAAATCCGGGTGCAGCACCTCATCCCAGCCGATCATTTTGCGATCCAGTTCGGTGAGAATTTCCGCCAGGCGCTGATTAAAATACGCGTGCAGAGCGTGACTGTCCGCCAGTTTATGCTGTTGGCGAAAGGCTTGTATTTGCTCGTTGGATTCCCAGTGCTCTGGGTCAACTTCATCGCCCCCGATGTGCACATAGGGAAACGGAAAAAGCTCGGCTACTTCGGCCAGTATCTTCTGCGCGAAGGTGTACACCTCGGGGTTGGCCGGATTGAGCAGTGGTTTGTGTACCCCCCAGCGGTCTTCGTGCTGGTAGGGGCCGGGGGCCGACATAAGCTCGGGGTAGGCAACGGCAATCGCGCTGGCGTGGCCGGGCATATCGATTTCTGGCAGTACGTAAATGCCCCGCGCTGCGGCGTAGGCAATCACGTCTTTTATTTGCGCTTGGGTATAGTAATGACCGTCTTGATTACTTTGGTGCAATTTTGGATAGGCTTTGGATTCCAGGCGCCAGCCCTGGTCGTCGGTGAGGTGCCAGTGGAATACATTCAGTTTGGCCGCCGCCATGCCATCGAGCTGACGCTTTATGGTGTCAACGCTAAAAAAGTGGCGCACCGAATCCAGTAGCAGACCGCGCCAGGCAAAACGCGGTGAATCCTTGATAGTCACTCCGGGCAGCGTCGAGTTATTGCTTGCGGCTAACTGCAGCAGAGTTTGCATGCCGCGTTGGGCGCCCATGGTGGTGGCGGCTGTTAGCTCAATGCCGTCCGCGTTTACGGTTAATTGGTAGGCTTCGGCATCGGTTTGCAGCAGCGCCGAGTGTTTGCTGGCAACTTCAATGTGCAGTGTTTGTTCTGCCTCGCCTGCGGTCAGGTTATTTTGCTTGGCTAATTGTGTTTTAAAGCGCGCGATGGCCTGTTGTAAGGTTTCACTGTCAGCGCCCGTTACGCGGATGTTTGGCAGGGCTTTTAACGGCAGAGATTGCTCGCTTGTTTGTACCGAGCTGGGCCAAGGCATAAGCGCAAGAGTGGAAGAGTCGGCGTGAGAAAAAGCCGCAAGGCCGCCGCAGGCGACGGCAAAAAGCAGTGTTTTTATCTTCATGTTTTTATCTTCAAAGTTAATCGCGTTTTTTAAAAGCAGGTTTCGGCTTGCGCCACAATGGTGTAATCGTCGTCAATAACATGCAGCTCGCGCCACTTGTCGAAGGTGAGGCAGGGGTGAGAGGTGGACAGCGCGATAATATCTCCCACTTTGAGGTCCGCGCCTTCAGGTATTTTCATGGCACTGTGCTGATCCATGATATGAAACACCTGCCAGGTATCGGGTGCGGGAGTTGGCGCCTCTTGCCCCGGACGGAAATGCAGCGCCGGTTGCGGCAGTCCGGCATCAAAGGCGCAGTCGCGTTTTCCCAGGGTTAAAATCGCCAGACCTGGCTCGGGCAGAGATTGCACATAGGCCCAAACCTCTAGCGCCGATTGTAAATCGCCGCCAATACTGCAGCTGTCGCCCAGGCGCTCGCGCACCTGTTGCTGGGCCTGCATGTAAATGCCTTTGTCGTGAATCAGGTAGCAGCCGGGGCGGATAACCGGAATGATTTTATCGGCGTCGGTATCGCCAAAAACTTCAGCGACTAAATCGTACCAGGCCGAGCCTGCGCCGGTGAGTATGGCTTTGTGCTCGCCAAAGTAACCCTTACTGTACAGATCCAGGGTGAGGTCACGCACTCGTGCCAGATGAGTGCGAATTTTCTTCGCCGCGTCCGCGCCGCCAATTACACCCTCATAGGTTTCTATGCCGCTTAAGCGCAGGCCAGGCTGCTGACGGATGCGTTCGGCCAGCTCGTGTGCCTGGGATTCGTCGCGACAGCCGCAGCGCCCGCCCGTCACGCCAATTTCAATTAACACATTGAGCACCTGGCCCCGTGTGTGAAAGTAATTTCCCAGCTCGTCAATATTGTCGGCGCTATCTACCAGGCAGTGGAACTCCACATCGCCCTTGGCCAGCAAGCCGCTGATCAGAGCCATATTGGCTTTGCCCACCAGTTGGTTTGCCATCAGAATTCGCTCAATGCCCGCATTGGCAGCGGCCACGGCCTGTGGGGCGCTGGCCAGGGTTTGCGCCCAGGCGCCAGCCTCGCGTTGCAGCTGAAAAAAGTGTGGTGTCATGGTGGTTTTGCCGTGTGGGGCCAGCTTAACCCGTTGCGAGTCGGCAAAGTCTTGCATCCAGTGCAGATTGTTGGCCAGGCGCGAACGGTACACCACTGCCGCTGGCAGGCTGACGGACTCGTGCAGTAAACTCAATGTTCCCTCGGTATCTGGCGTGGCGGCGCCTTTGGTTGCAGAGAGTGGCCGAAGTGATGGTTTCTGGTTCATGGAGCACCTGGGGGTAAGCGGTTATCAAGGTCGATTATCCGCAATGATAGAAAATAACGTTTTCATTGGTCAACGACTGTTAGTATATAACAAAATGATTTACACTGCCCTGGCAGGCCTGCGCCGGGGCGCCATGGTAATGATAGAAAAGGAGCCCGGCAGTGACTCACGAACCGGATATTGTCTCGCGTATTAACGCCCTGTTTGGTCAGCTGCGCGATGCGGAGCAAAAAATTGCCAGAGTGATTCTGGAAGATATCGAGTTTGCCTCTCACGCCAGTATCAGCGAATTAGCGCTGCGGGCTGAGGTAAGCGAGGCGACCATTACCCGTTTTGCACGGGCGGTGGATTGCAAAAACGTGCGCGACTTAAAGTTGCGCCTGGCCCAGTCGCTGGCAGTGGGGCAGAGGTTTTACACCGAGACCCCAGCCGAACCTGCGGGCCTGCACGCGGTGTACGAAGCGGTTAAAAGCGCGCTGGATCACAACGCTCGCCTCGTCACCGATGAGGTAGTCGAACCGGCGGTGGATGCACTGGCCGAGGCGCGGCAAATTTTAATATTTGGCGTGGGTGGCGGCTCTACCGTGTTGGCGCAAGAGTGCCAGTATCGCTTGTTTCGTTTGGGGTTTACCGCCTCGGCTTACTCTGACCCCATGCTAATGCGCATGGCGGCAGCGGCGGTGGATACCACCGATGTGGTGATTGTGTTGTCCGCCGGTGGCTATAGCCCCGACGTGCAAGAGGCGGCTGAGATCGCCCAGGAATACGGCGCCGAGGTTGTTGCGGTGACCACCGAAGGCTCGCCGCTGGCGGCAGCTGCAGATTATTTGGTGCCCATAGAGCCCATTGAAACGGATTATATTTTTAAACCCAGTGCTTCGCGCTACGTGATGATGGCGGCGATTGACGTACTGGTGATGGAACTAGCCGTAAGGCATAAACGCAAAAGCCGGGAAACACTTCGGCGCATTAAACACACGCTGGACAACCACAAACAAGGGGACGACCGTCTGCCACTGGGCGACTAACCCTTGTTGCGGCGAACAGGGTGTTAGAGGTAGAAGTTTTGTTCGACACCCTGATTCGCAAAGCTCAAATTGTTGATGGCACAGGCGCCCCGGCTTATGTTGCTGATGTCGCGATAAAAGACGGGAAAATTATTGCGATTGCCGACGCTATGGCCGAAGAGGCCGCCGAGGTAATCGACGCTCGCGGCCTGTGTTTGGCACCCGGGTTTATCGATGTTCACACCCACGACGATCTCAATGTAATCCACAACCCCCATATGCTGGAAAAAATCAGCCAGGGGGTGACCACGGTGATTGTCGGCAACTGCGGCATCAGTGCCAGCCCGGTTGTGTTGGCGGGCGATCCTCCCGATCCTCTCAACCTGTTGGGCGATCAAAGCTCTTTTTGTTACCCGCGTTTTTCTCAGTATGCCGAAGCCGTTAGTAGAGCTTTGCCGTCGGTTAATGTGGGGGCGCTGGTTGGGCATACGGCTATTCGCAACAATCATATGGACGATTTGCAGCGCAGCGCCACCGCAACTGAGCTAGATGCTATGTGCAGTGATTTGCGTGGCGCGCTAAAAGATGGCGCCCTGGGGATGAGCTCGGGGCTGGCATACGGTAGCGCCAAACAGTCCAGTACCGACGAAGTCATTGCCCTGGTAAAAGAGCTGGGTGTGCAGGGCGCTGTCTACACCACTCATTTGCGCACCGAATTTGACGGCGTTATAGATGCCATGAACGAGGCTTTCTACACCGCGCGCAGCGGTAAAGTACCCTTGGTGATCTCCCACTTAAAGTGCGCAGGCAAAGGAAACTGGGGGCGCAGTGAAGAGCTGTTAAATCATTTGCAAGCGGCGGCGAAGCATCAGCGGGTGGCTTGCGACTGCTACCCATACTCGGCCAGCTCCAGCACCCTGGATTTAGCCCAGGTCACCGATGAAACGGCTATTTTTATTACCTGGTCTGAGCCTCATGGCGAACAAGCCGAGCGCTACTTGGCCGACATCGCCAATGATTGGAATGTGAGTCTGATGGATGCGGCTCGGCGTTTAATGCCCGCCGGAGCGGTGTATTACTGCATGAGTGAAGACGATGTGGAAAACATTGTCAGTTATCCCAGGTCCATGATCGGCTCCGACGGTCTGCCCAATGACCCGCACCCGCACCCGCGTTTGTGGGGCGCCTTCCCCCGGGTTTTAGGCCACTACTGCCGTGAAAAAGGCGTTCTCTCTCTGCCTATGGCCGTACATAAAATGACGGGTTTATCCGCCGAGGAGTTTCGCCTGCAAAACCGCGGTTTAATTCGCGAAGGCTACTGTGCCGATTTGGTGCTGTTTGACGCTGAGCGGGTAACCGACATCGCCACCTTTGTTAAACCGCGCCAAGCCGCCGCCGGAATCGAAAGAGTGTGGGTCAACGGGGTTTTAAGTTATCAGCCGGGCGCGCGCGAAACCGGACGCGCCGGGCAATTTTTGTATCGACAATCGTAATCAGGAGTAAGTTATCGTGAGTATAAAACGTTATGGCGCCGAGGGTAGCGTAGGCACTGGTGGTCAGCATTTACCTTTTTCTCTGGCTACTGAAGCGGCCGGTTGGTTGTATGTGTCGGGGCAAACGCCCATGTTAGACGGCGAAGTGGTTGAGGGCTCGGTGGTTGAACAATCGCAATTGGCGATCGACAACTGCTTAAAAATTATGAAAAACGCCGGTTACGGCAAAGAGCATGTGGTGCACCTGACGGTAATTTTGACCGATGCCCGTTACTTTCAATCGTTTAATAAAGTGTTTAAAGAAAACTTTGGCGAGCACCCGCCCGCGCGAATTTGCTCGGTGTGCGATCTGGTAGTGGACTGCAAGGTTGAGGTGGGCGTTGTTTGTTATAAGCAGCCGGCATAGTTTGATAATTGCTGAACGCTGAACGCTGAACGCTGAACGCTGAACGCTGAACGCTGAACGCTGAACGCTGAACGCTGAACGCTGAACGCTGAACGCTGAATGCTGAACGCTGAAACCCAACCCCAGATTATTCGAATAATATTATGAACACCAGCTTGTTTTTAACCGCGCTCACCGCTTACATCGTTTTTTTAATCGCCTTAAGTTGGTATGTCTCGCGCAACAACAAAAGCGGCGAAGATTTCCTGCTGGCCGGTCGTGGCCTGCCGGTTTTCTTAACCATCGGCACCACTGTGGCCACAATGGTGGGCACTGGCTCATCCATGGGGGCGGTGGGCTTTGGCTATGCCAATGGTTGGGGCGGTATGCTCTACGGTGTAGGCGGCGCTATTGGTATTTTACTCTTGGGTTTGTGGTTTGCGCCGGTGCGCAAGCTGGAGTTTATGACCATGAGCGAAGAGCTGTCCTACTATGTGGGAGCCAATCGCTGGGTAAAAAATATTGTCGCGCTGCTAATTTTTATTGCCAGTATCGGCTGGTTGGGGGCGCATATTCTGGGGGGCGGTCTGTACCTGGCCTGGATTGCGGATATTGATTTGCAGCTGGCAAAAATTATTATCGCGATCAGCTTTGCCATTTATGTGGTTATTGGCGGTTACAACGCCGTGGTGTGGACCGACACCTTGCAGGCCATTGTTCTGTTTATTGGTTTTATTCTAATGGCCTTGCTGGCGGTGGATGCAGCCGGAGGATGGAGCGCGCTGATGGCGGCGCAGCCAGAAGAAAATATTTCATTCTTGGCGATTGAATCCATCGGTGCTCTGCACGCTCTGTCACTGGCGCTTGTGGTGGCCGTTGGCGTGCTGGCCACTCCTTCGTTTCGTCAGCGAATCTATTCATCTCACGATGTCGCCTCGGTGCGCAAATCGTTTTATACCTCGGGTAGCTTGTATCTGTTGTTTTCGTGCATTCCCGCCATTATAGGCATGGGGGCCTATGCCTTAAGCCCCGAGTTGGACAATCGCAACTTCGCGTTTCCGTTTTTAGCGGTTGAAGTTTTGCCTTTGGCTGTAGGCGTGGTGATACTAATTGCTGGCCTGTCGGCCACCATGTCCAGCGCCAGCTCCGATGCCATTGCCGGGGTGGCCGTACTGCTGCGGGATATTTATATCCTGGCCACCGGCAAAATGCCGCCGCGGGACAAAGTCATCTATTACTCGCGCGTGTCTTTGGTAATAGTCATTGCCTTGGCTTTGACTTTCGCACTGCTTTCGAATGATGTGATCAGTTACATCACCACCATGATCTCCACGGTTATGGCGGGCTTGTTCGTGTGTGGTTTATTGGGGCGCTTTTGGCCGCGCTACAATGCCCCGGGTGCGATTGCGTCTTTGCTGGCCGCTTCTGTCGCCTCACTGGTGGTGGTCAATTTTTATAAAGAGTTTTGGGGCAACCCGGTAATTCCGGCGGTGCTAACCGCGCTGGTTGCAGGGGTGCTGGTATCACTGTTGACCAAGCCCAGCCGGTTAACTCCTGAACAGGCGTTAAAAGTACTGGACGATGAGCGCCGCGCTATGGAAGGAGTTGAATTGTAAGCGTGAAAGAGTAGCCTGTAGGCATGAGCTACGACATACGCTTCAAGCGCATTTACCAGCAGGCCGATTTATCCGATGGCACCCGAATTCTGGTGGATCGGCTCTGGCCGCGCGGGCAGAGTAAAGATGACTTGCCCATGGATGACTGGTATCAGGATGCGTCCCCGTCGACAGACCTGCGCCGCTGCTGGCATCGCGGCGAGCTGACCGAGGATGCCTTCGGTCACGCCTACCGCCACCAGTTGGACAAGGCTCCCGAAACACTTTTGCCGCTTCTGCGGGCCGCCCGCCAAGGCACCGTCACTTTGCTGACTGCCAGCCGCGAGCCCGAACACTCCCACCTGCCGGTGCTACGCCGCGCCTTGTTGGACGCACTTGAGGCCGAAGATGCCGTCGCTCGAGACGGTCCGGCTTCGCCTACCTGTTATGGTCAGAGTAAAAGCTGAGGTAAAATACCCGCTTTTACGTAAACAAAGACCATGGCAAAGAAGAAACTCAACAAAGGCTCCTCGGGGCAGAATCGCGCTGCCAGCGACAATTACATTGAAAAGTATCGTCAGAAAGACGATGTGCAGGAAACCGCCAGCGGCTTACTCTACCGCGTCCTAGAGTCGGGCGACGGTATGACCCCCACCGAAGCGGACAGCGTTGAAGTGAATCAGCGTATCCAGCTAGTGGGTGGCAAAGTGGTGGGCGACACCTACAAAGAAGGCATGCCCGACGAATTCACCATGAAAGAAGCCATAGCCGGTATTCGCGAAGGCCTGCAGCTAATGCAAGAGGGGGCTCGTTACGAGTTTGTGGTGCCGCCGGATTTAGCCTGGGGCAAAAAAGGTGTAGGCAATAAAATTGGCCCCAATGCCGTGCTGATTTTTGATCTGCGGTTGCTCCGCGTGCTCTTTTAAACCTTTAAACTTGCTGAGTTTGGGATAGTGGGCATCGGGTGTCATCATGCACCTGCGGTGCAAACGACTGTTTATGCTCCCTATTACGGTGCAATGGGTTTGTCGCTGTACCCTCCGCTATTTTTCTTTTTGTAGAAAATTCCTTTGTACAGTAAGCCTTTAGCAAGTCTTTAGGTGATCAGCCAGGCTGTTGGTACAACCATTGCTGTACAGTAAGGTAAGAAGCATCCGGGACGACCCGGAGCGGCTTGCCGTTTCTTTTGTCTGGACGACCAGGCGGCGTTTTGAATATTCAATTTTATTCAGGAGGTTGCCCAGTGCCAGACAATTCGCCATCCCCCCATACTGCGTTTACCGCATTGCCTTGCGTTGATATCGCTGGCTTGTTCAGTGCTGATCTTGCCGAGCGTCAGGCCGTGGCCGACGAACTCGGCCGCGCGGCTCGCGACGTGGGTTTTTTATACATCACCGGCCATGGTGTAAGCCCACAGTTGCAATCGCGCTTAATAGCGCGCGCCAAAGATTATTTTGCGCAGCCCCTAGACGAAAAAATGCGCTTTTACATCGGCCAATCTGAGAACCACAGTGGCTATGTGCCCGAGGGAGAAGAAAAACTCGGTGATGGCGCGGTGGACTGCAAAGAAGCCTACGATGTTAATTACGACTACCGCGCCGAACTCGGTCGTCGGCCCATGTTGGGGCCAACCCAGTGGCCAGATGCGCACGGCTTTAAAGAGGATGTGCAAAGCTATTATCAAGCAGCGCTGAATGTGGCCGATGCATTATTTCGCGGTTTTGCCCTGGCCTTGCAGCTTGATGAGGATGCGCTAAGCCGCCATGTTAACCATCCGCCGAGTCAGCTGCGGATGATTCACTACCCTTACAACGAGCAAGCGCCCTCGGACCGCCCGGGTATTGGCGCCCATACCGATTACGAATGCTTCACCATTTTGCTGCCTACCGCTCCGGGGCTTGAGGTATTAAACGGTGCGGGTGAATGGATTGACGTGCCACTCAAAGACAATGCGTTTGTGATCAACATAGGCGACATGCTGGAGGTGTTGAGTAATGGCCAGTTTGTCGCCACCTCTCACAGAGTGCGTAAGGTGAAAGAAGAGCGTTATTCCTTTCCACTGTTTTGCGCCTGCGATTACGACACCGAAATTGCGCCCATTGAATCGCTGACAAAAGCGAATCCGGGGCGCGACTACACCTCCCTGAAATGCGGCGATCATTTATACGCGCAAACCATTCAAACGTTCACCTATTTAAAAAATAAACTCGCTCGCGGCGAAATCAGCATGCCCGAAAACTCTCAATCGGTGGATAGCTTCGGCTATCACGGGCAATAGGAGCGGGGTATGCATTTATTAGACATAGTCAATAACCACACCTCTCCTGCAAAAGCTGGTGTACCCGATTGGATGCTGGGCTACTTTAAACGTCGCAGCATCAGTTTCGCCAATGGCGAAACTGACACAAAGACCCATGTGTGCTGGCTGCAAAGCCGCAACTTCACCATCGATTTACGCCTGCCCATAGAAAGCGAGCAAGTTGTTAGCAAGCCATTGCAAGAGTACAGCGCAGCGGAACTACGCACCTTGGGTAACTATGAAGGCTGGGTGGCCGACAGCGTATGGAACGGTGAAACTTTAGCCTGGGAAAAAGAAATCGCGCTGCAGCTGCATGGTCGCTGGCAAGAGCCCGCTTACCTGAAGCGGGTTGGCAACTGCATGATGGAGTTCTGCCCCAGCGACGCCTATGTAGAAGATTGGCGTTTGCAGCCTAGTGCGCCGGGCCCGCTGATTGGTTTGCGATTACTGCAAGAAAAAAACCTAAGCACACAAACCATTACCCGTAAAAGCGGTGGTTTGATTGTTTGCGGTGATTACGCAGCACTGGTGCTGGGGCGGCCGGAGCCTATGGTGGCCGCTTCTGCTAATGCCCTGCGTGAAAAATCGCAAGCTGCAGTGGGCGATAAAGCAGCCTTACAGCAACTTTTCGATTTTGAAACCTCGGTTGCCAAAGGCTCAATGCAACGTGGCTTTGCGGTTTTCTTAAGCACTTGCCCCGAGCGCATTGGTAAGGAAATTTTCAGTCTGGATGGGTTCGCTATAAGTTCAGACTCAAAAACGCTTACGCAAAACTTTGAATCTGCCAATGGCGATATTGTGGAAAGAATCTACGCGATCGATACCATTGAGTCAGGTGTTGAGTTTACTCAGACAACGCCAACCTGCGAACAATCTAAGCAGTGGTTTGACCGCGAAAGTGAAACCCTGTGCCGTTATAACCAACCCTGTTACTAATGCCGAGAGGTCAAACGATGAAAAAACTCCTTAGTCTATTGAGTGTACACAGTAAAAAAATTACCGCTGCGTTGTGTTTGTTGGCGTTTGTGTTTGGTGCGGCGTCCGTGCAGGCGGCTGAAAAAAAATCCTTTAAAGTTGCCTGGTCCATCTACGCTGGCTGGATGCCTTGGGCTTATGCCAACGACAAAGGCATTATTAAAAAGTGGGCCGATAAGTACGGTATTGAGATTGAAGTGGTGCAGATGAACGACTACATCGAATCCATTAACCAGTTTACGGCCGGTGAATTTGACGCCTGCGCCATGACCAATATGGATGCACTGACCATTCCGGCCGCTTACGGTGTGGATACCACCGGCTTGATTTTGGGTGACTACTCAAACGGTAACGACGGCCTTGTGCTTAAAAATGCCGACAGCATCGCCGACATTAAAGGCCGTAACGTTAACCTGGTAGAGCTTTCTGTATCTCACTACTTTTTGGCTCGTGCACTGGATATGAATGGCATGTCAGAGCGCGACGTGACCGTGGTGAACACTTCAGATGCGGATGCAGTGTCAACGTTTATGACTGATGACGTCACCGCTGCTGCCGTGTGGAACCCGCAGCTGGGAATTATTCTGGATCGCGCCGAAGACGCGACCGAAGTATTCACCTCAAAAGAAATTCCGGGTGAAATTATCGACATGATGGCCGCCAATACAGAAACCCTGAAAGACAATCCTGCGTTTGGTAAAGCGCTGGTTGGGGCATGGTTTGAAACCCTGGCCCTAATGCAAGGCGACTCGGAAGAAGCGAAGGCCGCGCGCAGCTATATGGCCGACCAAGCCGGCACCGATCTAGCCGGGTACGAAGCGCAGCTGGCCGACACCATGTTGTTCTACACCCCTGCGTCGGCGTATGAGTTTGCCAGCAATAAAGATTTACTCGGCTTTATGGACAAAGTGCGTCAGTTCTCTTTTGACAAAGGTTTGCTGGGCGAAGCCAGCCCAAGCCCGGATGTAGTCGGTATGGAATTCGCCGATGGCGCCGTACTTGGCGACAAAAGTAATATTAAACTTCGCTTCGATGCCAGCTACGTAAAAATGGCTGCCGACGGTAAATTGTAAGTTCGATTTCTCTGTAAGTTCTTTGCCCGGGTGCGCTAAGCCCCGGGCTTTTTTATAGCTCTACTCAAACAATAAGCTTTGTCTCAGGTTTAAGTTGGCAGAAAAAATTGCAATGCGGTATTAGGTGATAATAATTGTTATTTCCGTAATCGGCTGTAATGGAGGCTGTTAAATCCCCGTCCTAGACTCAGGTCAACTCATCGAATAGGCGGTGAGTGTTACAGCATACGAGTTATCGTGGAGGGATTTATGAAAAATCGTTTTATGCCTTTTGTCGTTTCATCTAACGACCAACTTATGGCTGCCGCCAGTGGCAGTGACACCCCGATTGACCAGCAGCTCGCCGATGCGTTTAACGCGAATAACGACGTGCTTGCGTATGTAAATGGATTGGCTAACAGCTCATTGCCGGCATTATCACCAGAGCCAGAGTGGTACGCAGGCTTTAGCAGCGCATTCGCCGATGCCAAGATTCATGCCATGGATTGGTTTAATACAATTACACCGGGTTTGGTAAGTATTCCCGCAGGGATCGCAAATTACGCGTCTGTGTTCAGTTTGAATATGATCACGATGAATCAAAACCTTGATATCTTAAAGGCGAACCCTGCGGACGCGGCGGCGAAGAATGCGATTGCAGACTCTCTATCATCGCTACTGCAGGGGTTAAGTGCGCAAATTTCATCTGCCACAGATTTCAAATCAAAGATTAATCAATTTTCGTCAAATCTGGAAAACGATGCAGAGGTGATGCGTAACGCGGTCGCCAACGCTGAGGAAACCGAGAAGTACGATAAAGATAAAGTTGAGAGCCTGAAGAAGAAAATTGCGGACTTAAAACAGCAAGTGAAAACCTGGCAAGTGGTCGAGACGGCGGCAGGGCTTGCTGCTGGTGTTGGTTTTTTTGCTGGTGCGGTAATCGCTATTTTCACGTTCGGCGCTGGTCTCGCTTTTGGTGTGATTGCCGCAACGGCGGGCATCGCAACAATAATCGCTGCGAGCGTCGAGATCAAAAACCTATCGGCTGAAATTCAGAAAGAACAGGCAGAAATGGGTGATATTGAGCAGCAAATATCAACCTTGCAAGTACTTGAATCAGCATTAAACGACTTGATTGATCTGTCTGCCAAAGCAAGTTCAAAAATTGATTTGATTCTCCAGGCTTGGTCAACCTTACAGCAGGAGATTTCAGCGGTTATTCAAGACCTAACTAACGCTGATGCTGATTTGTCGAATATGGATTTAGAAGCTCTGTCGCATGACCTGAATATGGCAAACGACGATTGGAAAACGTTGCAGAAGTTTGCAACCACCATCGCCGGCATCAGCTATAACCAGGCCACACCACCTGCGGTAAATCTAGATAACGCTAGCTCAAAAAGCGCTGCCTAGCGAAACTGTTTAGAGTAAATTTACTTGCACGCTTTAGGGGTTGATAGCATTACCCCAAACAAGAGTAGGGCTAGCATCCAGAAAGAAGTTGCTAGCCCTATAGTTTGCGCAATAAAGCCAATGGCCGCTGGGCCTAGCAAAATGCCGGCATAGCCCATGGTGGTAACACTGGCGATTGCCAGCGCCGGGGGCATAATGCTTTGTGTGCCCGCGCGGCGAAACAGTACGGGCACAATATTGGCTAACCCCAAGCCGATCAGTAAAAAACCGCTTAAGGCAATATAAGTCTGCTGCACGCTAAGCAGTACTGCTACCCCCGCAATGGACAGCATAGAGCTGATCATCAAAAGTTTAGCATCACCCAGTTTTTCTGATAGGGCATCGCCGCTGAAGCGACCCACTACCATCGTCATGGCAAACAGCATGTAGCCAAGGCCGCCGCTTTGTTCGTCCACCAGGTTTCTCTCGGTAATCAGCACCGCGCTCCAATCTAAAATCGCGCCTTCCACCAAAAAGGCAATGGCCGTTAGCGTGGCGAGCAACAATACGATGCCGCGGGGAACGGCGAACAGCGTCTCGCTGGCCTCGGGTTTATCGCGCAGCAACCTCGGCGCCGTAAGGCCCATGGCCAGCAGCATAATAGCCGCACAGACCAGGCTCGCGATCAGCAGCGGGCTGCCCGTTGAAAGCAGTAGCGTCATCAGCCCCGCACCGAGGAATCCACCCAGGCTAAACAGCGCATGAAAGCCAGACATCATGGGTTTGTTGGCGGATTGCTCTACTTCAACCGCGTGCAGGTTAATAGCAACATCTAACGAGCCCAGGGCGGCGCCAAAAGCCAGCAAAGCCGCGCCCAAGTACAGCGGGCCCGGTGCAAGCGTCAGTAAAGGCAAAATGGCTAACAGCGCAAAGCCACTGACTATAATCACCGGGCGGCTACCGTGGCGTGTGGCAATAATGCCGGTCAGCACCATCGCCCCGATCGAGCCAATGCCAATACACAGCAGCAATAGCCCCAGTACCGCATCGTTCAGGTTCAAGTGCTGCTTGGCAAAAGGCACCATAGGCGCCCAGCAGGCAATACCAAAACCCGCCACAAGAAAGCCCAGCCGGGTTGCCAAGCGGGTAGCAGGGGTATTAGCCGAGGTTACGATTGGGGGTTGCGACGTCACGCAAAGCTCCAGGAAATGAATGTGGCGAGATTAGACACTGATTCGAGGGGTTTACCAAGGGGTTGTCTGCAAGTATTTGTTAGTCGCTGACCTCACTTTTCTCCGCATAGTCATCTGTTGGTTTAGCTCAGCTCTCATTCCGGATTTTAAACGCCTATCAATGTCTGATTTTAAAAATGTGCCCGGCAGTGCAGTATATTTTTCACAGCCGGGCAGAGGACTATACGAAGGGATATGGAATCAAACTCGGGTGAGGCTGTCGTTCATTTATACTTGAGCTGAGCGGAATCTAGCTTTAGCCTGTGGGCGATCTGGATCCGAATCCCAACTGCTCATGCAGCGTTACTCAACACAAAACATTACACATACTGCCCCGCACAATATCCACTCGCCCACGCCCACTGAAAATTATACCCGCCCAGCCAACCGGTTACGTCCAATACTTCGCCAATAAAGTACAAATTCGGCTCTGTTTTTGCCGCAAAGGTTTTGGAGGAAACGCCGTCGGTATCTATACCGCCCTTGGTGACTTCGGCGGTGCGGTAGCCTTCGGTACCGGTCGGTTGCATGGGCCAGGCGCAGAGCACGTGGCTAAGGTTGTCGATGTCGCCGTTGCTCCAGTCCGCCAGTGGTTTACTGAGTAAATGTGGTAAGCCGTGATGCTCCAGCCATTGGGTAATAAACCGTTTGGCGAGCCAAGGGCTGAGCAAAGTGGTTAGTTGTGATTTTTCGGCGCGCTGGCGCCAGGTGTGTAACTGTTGCTGCAAATCAAGCTCTGGCAGCCAGTTAACGGTGACGGTGTCGCCCGGGTTCCAGTAGTTGGAAATTTGCAGTGCGGCGGGGCCGCTGATGCCTTTGTGAGTAAACAGCAAGGCCTCGCGAAATACCTGACCATTACATTCCACGGTGGCGTCGGCGGCCACGCCTGCCAATTGTTGTGCCAGCGTTAGCCAGTCGCCCTTAAAAGTAAATGGCACCAGGCTGGCGTTGCGGGCGGTCACTTTCAGACCAAACTGTTTGGCAATGTCGTAACCAAAACCGGTGGCGCCCATGGTGGGAATGGACAAACCGCCGGTGGCAATAACCAGCGAGTCGCACTGGTAGAGGCCGAGCCCGGTGGTGAGAATAAAACCGCCGTCGCTGTGTTTTTTGATTTCTAAAATCTCACAGTGAGTGCGAATGTCCACATCTCCGGCTTCGCACTCGGCGAGCAGTATATTGAGCAGGTCGCGTGCTTTATTGTCGCAAAACAATTGCCCTAGGGTTTTTTCATGGTAGGCGAGGCCGTGTTTTTCTACCAGCGCAATAAAATCCCACTGGGTAAAACGCGACAGGGCCGATTTGCAAAAATGCGGGTTGGCCGACAGGTAGTTGTTTGGGGCTATGTCGTAGTTGGTAAAGTTGCAGCGCCCGCCGCCGGACATAAGAATTTTTTTGCCCACTTTATTGGCGTGATCTAACAAAGCGACCTTGCGGCCACGCTGGCCTGCGGTAGCGGCGCACATTAAGCCAGCGGCGCCGGCGCCGATAATCACGCAATCAAAGTGGTTCATACAACATCATGCCCGCAGAAAAACGGGCATGATACCTCAGTGTGCGACGGCCATGTACCTTAGGTACGGCTGCAGGGGGGCATCGAAGGTGCCGATGCTGTAGCCGGGGTAGGTTTGTGTGATCTGTAACTGGGCGCTGGTGTGGTCTAGCTTTTTGTAGGCCGAGGGCGCTAAGGCCATGGTGCCAAAGTGCTCGATATTGGCAAAGGGCGCCTCGCCTTCGGCGTAAATGTTAAAGGTGTCGCCCACGTTGACGCCACTGTTAGCTCCGGCCAGTACGTACACCTGGCTGTCGCGGGCCGAGACTTTTACCGGCGCCATAAACGGCTGGCACAGGGCTTTTTGTCCCAGCTCCAGCGCGGCCTGGCTTAACAATTTGTCGGCAGCCTGGCCGTAATCGGTGGCCCAGAAGCCCGGGCTGGCAAAGCCGGTGGCGGCGGTGTAGTCCGCGTCCCACAGGCCACGGGTGGAGTAGGTTTTATCAAAAATGCGCGTGCCGGTGACGCCATCGTGCAGCATCAGGCGAAAACTGAACTGGCGCTCGCGAATGTCCGCCGGGTTGGCGCCCACCCAGCTTTTCAGGGTACTGCCCACGCGGTTGCCCGTGCGCCCCAGGCTGTTGTAGCGAAAGTAGTCCGGGTTGGCCATAGACATATCTTCAATGGTGCCGGTAACCACGTACTGGGTTTGGTATTGGCTGGCCACCAGTTGCACCGCGTTAAACACTTCGTAGTGGTTACTGAGCAAACGGTTGCCGCTGGCCAGGGTCAGCTCGGGCTGGGTTTGCACCTCCAGGTTTTGCTGCGGGTAAAGGCGTTCGGCCAGAGTTTGCGCGATAGCGCTTTCGGCGTTGTACAGTTTGCCCACGCGCACCGACTGTGGTTTGCGATTATTAAACGCCGTGACCAGCAGCGATTTACTGTAGGGCGCCACCGGGCACTCGGCGGCGTGAATGCTGCTATCGCGAATGTCCGCGTTTACCGTTACCTGATAAATGCCTTTTTGCAGTGATTCGTCGATCACATCCATGGCTTGAATTTGGCCGCGGGTGCTCACGCGAATCTGGTCGTTTACCTCGGTCACGTTAATCACGTTGGTGCTGCTGCGTAAATCAAAGCCCGCCTGCATCAGCGCTGTGCGAGCGGCGTCGCGGATGGCGGCCTGACGCGCGCCGGTAACGTCCCCGTTCACCACACTGCTTTTGCCCTGTGCGGTAATGATGTCGGCCTGCGCGGCGGCCGCGCCGATCAGCAAGGCTAAAAAAGTGGCTATGTGAACGTAGGAGCGCAGCATAACGATTTACCTGTTAGACAGTTGAGCGTAAGTGCCAATGTCAAAGTGCTTGGCGGTGACCGACGCGGTGCGGGGTTGCTCGGCTTTTGGCGCGGCTTTGTGGTACGCCGTGCCCGAGTTTTCAATGTCCGATTGCATGGCGCCGATTGGGTCGCGATAAAAATCCGTATCCAGTGACAGGGCCACGGTGGTTTCGTAGTAGCCCTTGCGGTTAATGCCCTGGCTAATCACGCGGGATTTAACCAGCACAAAGGTGTCCACCAATGCGTAAATACGATCGTGCTCGGTTAAAAAGTCCGCCACCCGAGTGTCGGCGGTAATCTCTACACCGCGCACACGTTCGGCCAGGGTCCGGTAGGCTTCCACTTCCGAGGCGCGCAGCGCCATTAACTCTTGTTGGGGTGGGTTACCCGCAAGGGCCGGGTCCAGCGCGCCATAGCCTACCGCGGTGATGGTAACGGGCGCAGGGTATAAGGTGGTGGTGCTTTGGGCTTTGGTACTGGCGGTTGCGCTGGCCGACGCCGTTGCCGAGGCATTGGCCGTACTGGCGTCATAGCCGCCGCAAATTTGGCATTCAATAATACCGCAGCCACTTAACAGGCTTGATAAAAACAGTGAAGTCACGAGCAACAGGCGGCGGTTCATACTGGGTCCTTGAAATCAATCGTCGATAGAACCTGTATCGGCCAGTGGCTGGAATTGTTTAGCTGACCGTTGAAAAACGGTCTGTTAATCGAAAGCTTCTCTTTTATATGCCCGTGTCGCCGGGCGTTGCGAGGTACTTTTGGTCTTGGCCAAAAGTACCCAAAAGCCGCGCCCCAACATCTGGCCCTGCGGGTCCCCTCATTCCAATCGATTTTAGCGGGCCGTATCGACAGCGCGTCCATGCGCTGGCGATACTTGCGCAAACGTCCTGTTTGCTTACCCGCTAAAATAGATTTCCATTCGGCCTAGATGTAAACGGGGCAAAAAAGCGGCACTTCGTAGTGAATAATGGTTCGGCTCAGCTAATAGCGAAGTTGACTTTTTACCAGAGCTGAAAGCGTGGAGCCGGCTGGGTTTTTCGCCCGTTTACAACTGAGCCGAGCGGAAGCCGATTTTAGGGGTTGAGCGCTCTGGAGAAGGTGAATGCTACGCAGTAGCAGAGAGGCCAGCCTGGGCTGTGAGCGCGAAAGGTCTAAGCGCACATGGACGTGCGGTTTAGACCGACCGCTAAAATTGGCCGGAGGGAGGGGACCCCGAAGGGGCCAGATGTTGGGCGAGGTTTTTGGTTACTTTTTGCCGAAAAAAGTAACTCGCAACGCCCGGCGACACGGGCATATTAAAGGCTGAAATTCAATTTCAGCCATGTGTTGCCAAAGCCGCGGGCGTCATTCCAGCGAATCAGTTTCCCTTTCGCCATGGGTTACCAGCTGGAACCGGCTTGAATGTAGTAAGCGGACTCTTCCGGCCCCCAGGCCACATCCACACCCATGGTAAAGCCGTAGCGTTTGGCGATCAGGTAGCGAAACCCGGTGCCGTAGCTTTCTACGTCTTCGGCGTCGCTGGTTAGGTTGCTCCAGCTGTCGGCGACAAAGCCCGCGCCGCCAAAGCCTTTAAGATGCCAGCGTGGTGTCAGTTTGTAGGTGGCTTCAATTTCGGTGATAAAGGCCTGGTTATTCTGGTAGCGGGCGGCGGGTACACCGCGCATGCGCAAGCCGGGCAGGGCGTAGGGGGGCAGGGTTTCGCCGCTGGCGGCCTCAACGCTTTGGTAATCCAGGCGCAGGCCCAGGTTGAAGGTGTCGCTCAGCTTCCAGTAATTAAGCCCGGTAAATTGATACTGGGTGTAGTTCAAATCACTGCCAATGGCGTCGTCAAAGCGCACGGCGCGGGCGCGGTAGTTGTAACCGGCCTCGGGGTTCATGGGGTTGTCGCGCGAATCATACTCAAGAATCAACCCCAAACCCGAGGTGTCTTCGCTGATGTTGAGACGGTTTTGCAAAAAAGCCTCGACTTTTTCGTTCAGCTCATCGTCGGGCAGCAGGTCGATATTAATATCCTCGGCGAGCTTGGTTTCCATGTGCTGGTAGGTTTGGTAAAAGCCCGCAAACCATTTGCTGTCGCCCAGGCGAAAGGTGAGTTTTTGCAGTATGGCCGGGCCACTTACGTTCAGCTCAATGGGGTTTTGCAAATCCACGTTGGCGATGCGGTAAAAATCCAGATTCATATCCGGGTAGCCAATGCCGCCCTTGTAGCGAATGGTATCGCCGCGCCAAAAACCCATGTGCCCGGCGCCGCCAAACTTGCTGCCGTTTTCGGTAGCCGCCCCGCCTAATACGCTGATGTTTTCGGGGATAATCCCGGTTGTTTGCTTACCTTGCTTTTGCGCCTCGGACTCGTGAAAAAACACACCCATAACCCCCAGGCCATTGCCGGTGGCCGGTTCGGTAATAATGATGGGCACGGGCAAAAAGCCCAGCATGTGCTGGCTTAAAAACTGGCTGGCATCCAGCATGCCGTCTTCGGGGTCGATAAATTCTTCGCTGATGGCGTAAGACTGCGAGGCGCTGCAGGCGAGCAACAGGGTTGCTGCTTTGATGGGGACTGGAAGCTTCATAACCTATCCTTGTATCGCATGGATGGTAAATGGTAGCGACTAACAGCCGGATAAGCCAGTTACTAATAAAAGTGCCCAAAATCTTGATGAAAAACGCGCCCGCTAACGGACCGACGGAGGCGCCACGCCAACCGTGCAGAGAGCGTATAAACCAGTAAAAATACGCGCGCCCCGATTAACGGGGCGCAAAAGTGTAATTGAGCAGTAGCTATTTAAGCGACTAACGCGACTAAAGCGGTTTGAGTTTTATATTGCGAAACCACACTTTATCGCCATGGTCTTGCAACACAATATGCCCTTCGCTGTTATTGGCAAACTCGGGCCAGTCGGCAAACTTGCTGTTGCCAATTAACTGCTGCCACTCGGGCGAGCTGGTATCCGCCTGCACCAGTTTATAGCCGTTTAACCAGTGCTCGATTTTGCCGTTGTTCACCACCAGGCGGGTGCGGTTCCACTGCCCGGCGGGCAGCACGGTCACGAATTTGGACTTAATCAAATCGTACAAATCGCCCGCGCGGTGTTTTTCTATTTTGCCGTCCGGGTGGCCCGGGTTATCCAGCAGCTGGTACTCGGGCCCGCTCTGGTACGAGTGCTCAAGCTCGGGCGTTTCTTTTACCTTATAAAGAATACCGCTGTTGCCGTCTTCGGCCAGCTTCCATTCCAAATAAAGCTCAAAGTTTTCCATGGGCGCCGGGGTAATGATTACATCACCACCACCCGGTGTTTTCCAGCCTTCGTCGGCGGCGGTGCGGCCGGTTAAATGCAGCGCGCCATTGTCCACTACCCAGCGCTTGCCTAATTGATCGCTGTTGTAATTGCGTAAACCGTCTAGGGTTTTACCGTCAAACAATAACTGCCAGCCGTCGGTTTTTTCCGCTTCGCTTAAGCGGTTATTACTTGGCTGGTAGTCAGTGTTGATGGCAACGGGTTTATTTTCCGGAATCGCGTTTAAGGTGTACCAGGCTTCGGTGGTCCACAACTCGTTATCGCTTTCGCTCACAAAGCCGCGCTTAATGCGGAAATACACCAAGTGGTTTTCTTTTAGCCCGGCCAATTTAAACTGCGCGCGGCGGCGATCTTCCGACAGCGAAAACGCTTCAACTTTTAGCGGGCCTTTGTCCAGTTTCGGGCCGCCGTATTCGCTGGTGGGTTCGTAACGCCACTGAATAACCTCAAAATCTTCGGCGGTAATGTTTTGCCCGGCAGCGACCGGCTCGGTAAAGGTAATTTCAAAACCGTCGCTGCGCGCGCTAACGCTTAGCATTTCAAAGGCGGTATTGCCGTTGTAGTTTAAACGCTGCAAGCCATACCACTTGCCACCGGCGTGGGCCCAGTTGCCGGGGTTGCCTACGCCACCCACAATCAGCGAGCCATCGGGCGCCCATTGCAAGCGGTTAACCCCGGCTTCTAAGCCCTGGGTAAAGCGAAATACCGCGCCCTGCAAGCGGCCGTTAATGCGCTCGGCAAACACGCGCTTAATGCCGCCGTGGGTAACTTCGCCGTGAATCATCTGGTTTTGGTAGGGGCCGATGTTAAGCGGCGCGGGCTCGCCCGGCGAGTTGCCAATTTCATCTTGCGGCAGCCACACCACCGGCAAGGTTTCGGTTAAGTTTTCGGTGCCTGCAAAATCCACCGAGCGCGACCCATACCAGGCCCCTTCGGTTAACTCGATAATTTTACTGGACGGCACCCAGTCGCCCTGGTTGTCGGCAATAAACAGTTGTTCGTCAATGCCAAAACCAATGCCGTTGGGGGTGCGCAGGCCCGAGGCAATCATGCTTACTTCGCCCGTGTCTTTGTTCACTTTAAACGCGTGGCCGCGATCGGGCGCTTGCGGGTCGGCACTGGCGCCGCCGGGTAAAATGGCGGTGGCCAAAGCGCCGTAAAAATAGCCGTCTTGATACTCCAGGCCAAAGGCAAACTCGTGAAAGTTGCCGGTTACCGACCAGTCGTTCGCTACCAGGCGATACTCGTCAATAATTTCATCGCCATTCACATCCACCAGGCGGGTCAGCTCTTGCTTTTGCAGCACGTAAATATCGCCGTCCACCACTTTTAAACCCAAGGGTTCGGCAAGCCCGCGGGCGATGCGTTTAACCTGAATGTTTTCCGGCGCCGCATCCCAATCAGAGACAATATACACCGAACCTTCCGGGTCCCAGGTAGAGACTACCAAGCGGCCGTCGGGCAAAAAGTCCAGCCCGCCCACCATGGGTTCAAATTCTTCCGGACGCGCCTGATGCAAATCAAAGGACGGGTGCACGCCCGCCACCTCGCGCATATCCCCGGGCACGGTTTTCACAATATCCGGGTCGGTGACTACCGGCTCTACCGTGCGTAGGTCATTGGGCGTAACCTCCAGCATGGATTCGGGGATTAACTCAAACTTGCCGGTGGCGGGGTTTTTCCATTGCAGCGATAAGGCCGCGCCCGAGGTGCCCTGAAAATAAATAATTTCCAACGGGTGCAGGCCTGCTTCTAAATTGATGTTGGCATCCATGGGGTCGGGGCCGTGAAAGCCCCAGTGGTTAATGGCAAGCTCGCCGTTTAAATACAAATACGAGCCATCGTCGCTCACCAAGCGCAAGGTGGTTTGCAGCGGCTTTTCCAGCTTTAAGTTGGTTTTTACCTGATAGGCAAAACGCTCTTTAATCGGTTCAAAGGCGTCAATGTCGGGTAAATGAATTTGCGCACTGTGCGCCGCCAGCGCCGGGGGTGTGTTGCGCAGTACATCCACATTGGGTTGGTCGCCGGAAAAATAATGCAGGTAAAACAGCGCGCCCGCTGTTTTTTGGTTTATTTCGGGCGTGGTGTCTTTTAAGTTAACCGCCACCGCTGGTTGCGCCATGGGGTTTGCACCGTCGGCAACGGGCTCGGCAGCCGGTGCCAGGGTGAAAATATAATCCACCATGGTGGCGGCGTCTTCGGCGCTTAAACTGGGGTGCGGCGTCATGGGGATCTGCCCCCAGTTGCCCGCACCACCGTCAATAATCTTTTGTGCCAGCATCTCCCGTGCGCCGCTTTCATTGATATAACGCTGCGCAATGGAGGCGTAAGACGGCCCCACGGTTTTTACCTCGGGGTTGTGGCAGGCGGCGCAGTCGCTACCGGCAATTAATGCTTCGCCTGGGTGTTGTTGCTCGGCCTCGGTCGATTGTGGTTCTTGCGCTGCTTGTGGCGGCAGAGCCGAATAGTGCAGGGTTAATTCGGTAGTGCCGGGTTTAAGAATCAGGCGGTCGCCGTTAAGCTCACCCGCGCCACTCACAGAATGGTTTTGCGGCAGCTGTAAACCGCTTAAGCTGGCCGTGCCGCCTGTTACCACAAACTGGCGCGTTACCACCGCCTGCTCCCCCTGCATCTGATAACGGGGGGTTTCTTCTATATTAACGTTGCCGCCCGCGTACAGCAGGGTGGGGGTGTTGCCATTTAAGCGGTGGCCTTTAAATTCAATGTCGCCTTGCCAGCGCGCGTTTTCATTTTTCAGGTAATCCCGCCCCGGGGTCCCAGGCTGGGGGCCGTGCTTCTGGTCGTACACCGCGCCGGAAAACTCCACCTGGCCATCCCACACTTTAAATAAAGTGCCCGCGTCTGTGTCATAGGCAAGGCTTAAGTCATCGCCCAGGCGCAGGGTTAATACGCGGGGCTTGCCGTCCAGCACCGAGCGAAACGCTGTCATCTGCCCCGTCATCGGCGGGCTTTGCACGTTTTGTTCGGTGGCGGGTGTGTCGGGTTGGCAAGCGCTGAGTAAAGCGCTGCCCGCGATAAAGCTAGCTAACAGAGTGTGGGTTGCATAAGGGGCCATGGTGGTCTCCTGTTTATTTTTAGGCGTTTAGTTTGCCACAGGCGGCCTGGGGTGCGGACTTTATGCATACGTTTTCATTGATGTTAGAAAGGGGTTTTTACTTTTCTTGATGGTTGGTTTAGTGCCGCTGGAAGCGGGTTTTTCTGTATGCCCGTGTCGCCGTGCGTTGCGAGGTACTTTTGGTCTTGGCCAAAAGTACCCAAAAGCCGCGCCCCAACATCTGGCCCTACGGGTTCCCTCATTCCAATCGATTTTAGCGGGCCGTATCGACAGCGCGTCCATGCGCTGGCGATACTTGCGCAAACGTCCTGTTTGCTTACCCACTAAAATCGATTTCCATTCGGCCTAGATGTAAACGGGGCAAAAAAGCGGTGCTTCGTAGTAAGTTGAGTCCATCGGGCCTAAAGAGGCGAAGCCTTGCTCTAGCGTCAGACATCTGACGTCCGACGTTAACCCGTTGCAAAACGGGCTAGCCCATGGCACTATTTTCCTCATCAAAATATGCGTTTATTGTTGTCTCGCAAAACAACTATAAAACGGTGGAGTAGCCAGGAGGCTGGGAACAGAACAGGGCAGTATCTAATCATTGACGCATGCCCTTCATTGTAATGTTTCCGAGTTGCTTGTTTTTCAGTGGAGCCCTGAGAGGCTAGCTAGAAATTGCGAATAAAGAACGTCTGCCCCCTGAAGTCTCGGGCATGTTCATATTTAGACATGTCTATATATAGGAACAGATATACACATAATGCCTGTATATGACGATACTCATGGATATAGCTGTTATATTTCTTGGAGCATGAATGAGAGTCTTTCTAAGCCATTCATATGAAGACAACGACATCGCCCAGATGGTGCGAAATTATCTTGTGCATCATGACCTGGATGTTTTTGATGATAAAACTGATATTGCTACAGGATCAAATCTAAAATCATCAATAAATCAGGCTATTAGTGATTCCGATGCGGTTCTTTTCTTTGTTTCAAAAAACTCTGAAAAAAGCCAATGGGTTCAGCACGAAATGTCATTGGCTGTCAGTAATAGATTAAAAGGAAAGGACGTTAAGCTTATTCCATTAGTTTTGGATAAGCATGCAGAAGTACCATTTTTTCTAAAAGACTACTTGTATCTTGATATGTCGAAATCAAAAGATTTCGAGTCTTCAATGATGAAACTCATTGAAGGAATTAAAAGCGAACATAGGACTAGCACCAGAGAAGATTTAGAAGCCAAAGTGGCTGATATAGAAATTGAAAGAGAATTTTTAAAATTGAAATGCATGGAGCATGAGGAGTTTAAAAAGTTTAAGACTCGTCAAATGTTCTTTGTATCAATGATAGTTACTTTAATTTCAGCACTTATTGCTTCTGTCGGCTTGCTTGGCTGGGTTGCAAAAATTGACTATTCACAATTTGAATGGGTTATTGCATTTTTAGTTGGCTCTATGGCGACAATGCTTGGGTCTATTCTCTACATGAGAAAGGAGAGGCCAAATAAGGAGGAGCTGAATAAGAAAATTGACGATCTCCACAAGCTGATAAAAGATCTTGGGGTTCGCAATGAGCAATAACTCAGAGTTGAACCCTGTAATTGTCGAGCGTGCTTCAGAGCAGCTAAGGCAAGAGCGTGAGACATTTGACCAAGCCAAAGCCCACGACCAATGGTGGTTCATTCTCAGGCTAGTAATGGGGTTTTCATCAGTGGTGTTACTTGTAGCCGTAATGGTGGTGTCGGTTTATATACTATTCAATAGTACTGATTTTCCAGTGCAAGTTGTAACAGCGGCTGGAGCAGCGCTATTCGTAGATGTTCTTGGAATGTTGATGGGGGTGTGGAAAATTGCACTGAACCCGAGGTCAGTTTCTAAGTTGCAACCGACTACGCAATCTTCAATACCTGATGCGGCCTCGTGACATCGAAATATAACAAAGCGCTGCGACGGAAAATTTACTCGCTGGCGCTCCCAAATTTCCGCAGAGCGCGGCGTTATGCGAAATGGAGAATAAAGATTGACCACGGAAGCTTTGCTGCAACAATTTGACGAAAAACAAATGATCTATGCTGCATTTTCGAGCACGATGGAATCGCTTCTGAAAAGGTTGCTCACGGCGTCCAATATAGACGTTCACTCAATCAGTGGGAGGGGCAAAGAAAGAAGTAGCATCGAGAGAAAAATACAGAAAAAAGATAAGTACTCCACGATATCAGACATCACTGATATTGTCGGCCTTAGAATCATTTGTCATTATGCCGATGAGATTGATGATATTGCCAAGATAATCGAGGAAGAGTTCCTGATCGACTCCGAAAATTCTATCGATAAACGAACAGTTTTGGACCCTGACCGTTTCGGCTACCTTTCGTTGCACTATGTGGTTTCATTGAAGCCGCATCGCGCTTCTTTGCTAGAATACCAAGGATTCACTGGGCTAAAGTTTGAGATCCAGGTCCGATCGATTTTACAGCACACATGGGCAGAAATCGAACACGACATAGGGTACAAGGCCAAGATCGAAGTGCCGAAGCCTATTAGGCGGAAATTTTCCACTAAAGTCGGGGTCAGGTCTTTGACTTTTGATCAATCTATTCGGATCAACAGCGTCATTGAAATGTATAAGCAACCACACTGACCCCGATGCTTGACCTGGTCAATTTTTTTCATGGTGGCTGTTAGCACAGGCTTAGTTGGCTGCATCATGGAATGGTTCTAACAAGCCAATTAACTACGCGCCTTCGGCGCCGGACGCAGCAAAGCTGCTCCGGTTATTGAAGTGTTCGCGTCCTAACTAAAAAGAGAGTAAGCATGAAACATCAAGCATTCCTAATTTTCATTTGCTTAGTTTTTGCGGTCAGTACCAGAGCTCAAAGTTACGAGATTGAACGCATGGAAGACGGCCCATTTTCATTCTCAATATCTGGGGTTACGGTCAATGAAGGGTCTGCCCTGATCCGCGAAAGCATTCTATTCAATGATCCGACTTCCCCTGTTGAGCTCAACTCTCATTCTACGGAGATCGTTTATAAAGATCGCAGTTTCCGGTTTTCGGGGACTACCGAGTTAAACGTAAAGCGCTCGATAGTGGCAATTCAAGTCAGAACTATACTCTATGATGTGTTTGGTCAACACATGAAAAATTTAGCGAACACAGAGCCCAAGGACTTTGGTGAGGGAGTGACTAGAGTTAATGGGGAATGGCGTGCGTTTGAAAACGATGTTTCCGAAATGCTAACAACTGTTACGTATGTCGCTCGGGTTCGACTTTCAGATGGAACACAGTGGGTTTATGATGCTGATAATCTACAGCTTGCTTTATCAACTTTAGATCTCGAGCAGAAGATAGGTGAAGCAGACGAAGATTGATGCCTAATAATAGGTGAGTGTCAGGCCTTACATTTCACATCAAGGTGTAAAATGTAAGGCCTGATCCCGATGTTTTGCAACAACCCACTACAGAGCTGCCGTGTTCTGGCGGCGTTAGGAACAAGGAAAATCGCATCATATGAAAAAAGACATTTTTATATGTCACGCAAGTGAAGATAAGACCGCTGTTGCTAGGCCTTTGGCTAGCTGTTTGGCACAGCGAGGTCTTTCTTATTGGATCGACGAAGCTGAGATATCCGCTGGAGAAAGCATCACTGAAAGGGTCAATGATGGACTTAAAGTCTCAGATTTTGTCGTGGTTATTCTAAGCCGTGCATTCATGGCCAAGCACTGGCCAAAAAGAGAGCTATGGGCGGTGCTTAATTTAGAAGCCAAGTCCGGAAAAGTAATCATTATTCCTATTTTGGTTGGAACTCAGACCGAGATTGATGGAATAGTTGAAGAATTTCCGCTTCTAAATGATAAGTTGTTTCAACTTTGGAGCGGTGATGCAAATCGTGTTGCCAACGCCATCCAAACTACAGTTCTAAAATCTCAAGATATTTCACATGAACCGCAAGTTGAAATGCATACCTGCGGACATTGTGCAACTCCGTTTCAGCATGGAGTGCATGTATGCCTTGGATGCCAGGGTGCAATAAAGTATGGCCTTACTCCACAGGAAAGGCTTCGTATTAGACAGGTGACAGCAGCGACGGTTGGCATTCTATCGTTAGTCACAATGCTCCATCTTCCGTCATACTCTGAGTCATGGTTTGGTTTTCAACTACCTATGATGTGGGGTATAGGATTTTGGTCAATTCCTGTCGCAGCAGTAATTGCATTTGGGGGAGCCTTCTATGCTGAAGCGCGTATTGCGGCCAATAAAGCACATTTGGTCAGAACATTCAGATGAACTTAACAAGCGCGTCAATTAGGACGCTCGCAAGCTCGCACCTATTACGCGGGCGTTAGCGTTTACAAAGGATGAAGAATGAGCCTTGAAGATAAGCTGGCCGGATGGACAGGCCCTTCTAGTAATACAGAAAAGGACAAGCAGGATAGAACCGAGCGGATGATTCGAGAAGCGATTAATTCCCATGCGCCATTCAATAACTGTTCATTGAAGGTATTCTCAAAAGGATCTTATGCTAACAATACAAATGTTCGTGCTGATAGCGATGTGGATATAGCTGTTGAATGTACAGAAGTCAAATATTGGGGTGAGTCAGAAAAAGGTAATCATCCCCCTGGTCAGCCATACGAAGGAATTTGGACCCCTTCAAAACTTAGAAGTGAACTTGTCTCCGCAATGACGGCTAAGTTTCCTGGACAAGTGGACTCTTCGGGTTCTACAGCGATACAGATAAATTCAAGCTCTTCGCGAGTCGATGCTGATGTAGTTCCTTGTTTTAGCTATCGCTATTACATGAAATATGGAACGAGGGATGGAACTAAGATTTTCAAAAAGGATGGTAGTAGTATCGTCAATTATCCTGTCCAGCAAATGGAAAAAGGAACAGCCAAGAATAATGCAACCGGGTATGCCTATAAAAAAGGAGCCCGCCTTCTAAAGCGAATTGAAAATGCAATGGCAGCGGATGGAACGTTTCGCGAATTACCATCATTTTTTATGGAATGTTTGGCATATAACTGTCCAGATGAAGTGTTTTCACGCTCAATATGGACGGAGCGGTTAAGAGGTATGCTTTTTTATATTTGGGATAATCTTCAGGGCGACGAACCAGATGAGGGGCGTTGGCTCGAAGTAAACGAATGCTTTTTCCTATTTCATTCAGGTCAAAAGTGGACTCGTGCGGATGGGCGTGAGTTTGCTAAAGCGGCTTGGAATTATTTTGGTTTTAAATAATGCGTAACGTGACGATTAAGAGCTCTTTATATTTGCTGGTCGGCATATCAGCGGTTGCTTGGTTTTCTCTTGCATACTTTGGTGGGCTGGACTTATCTAAGGTTAAAGATTTTTTCGGGCTTGTCCCCAAAGTGGTGAGTATTGATCTTTTAATAGTTGCAGTTTTCGTGAGGTGGGGGTGGAAACTTAAACTATTTAGAGGGTGGCTTGTTCCTTTCCCAAACTTGAATGGTAGCTGGTTGGGTTTTATACACTCGGACTGGAAAAATCCAGATACAGGAGAAAAGCCCCCTCCGATACCTGTAATGCTCACTATAAATCAGTCTTTCTTCCACATCAGCTGCATGATGCGCACAAGTGAAATGGAAAGCTCTTCCTACTCAGAAGGTTTTCTAATTGACCCAGATCGACAAATTAAAAACGTAGCATACTCTTATACTAGTAAGCCGAGATTAAGCTTGAGCGAAAGAAGTATTCCGCATGATGGAACAGCGGTATTTAAGATAGTGGAGAAACCGAAGTTAAAGCTTATAGGTAGATATTGGACTGAAAGACTAACAAAAGGGGAAATAGTTTTGGAGTATTATTCAAATGAGCTTATCGAAGAACTTCCAGATAGTCTTGGTGAACACCCTGTCACGGAAGTTGAGAATCGACGCTAGTAAGGGACGAGTTGGGGGCAGTTCTTGAATTGTGAATTTCGCTATCGAGAGGCTGCTACGAAGTGCCGCTTTTTGCCCCGTTTACATCTAGGCCGAATGGAAATCTATTTTAGCGGGTAAGCAAACAGGACGTTTGCGCAAGTATCGCTAGGCCATGGACGGCCTATCGATACGGCCCGCTAAAATAGATTGGAATGAGGGGACCCGCAGGGCCAGATGTTGGGGCGCGGCTTTGACGTGAAGGGAATCACTAATGCCGTGGGCGCATGGAGGCGCAGGAACGGCGGCGGTACTTTTTGCCGAAAAAAGTAACTCGCAACGCCCGGCGACACGGGCATATAAAAAAAGAAACTCCAGCACTAAGCCTGCCCCCAATGTCAGGTTGCTTTCCCAACGATAACACTCGTTGGTTAATGCAGAATCAAGCTATCAACTGCAGCAACACAACAGAAATGCAAATCAGGAAGTAAGCGCCGAAAGCCTCAGATCAGCACCCAGCACACGCACCAATTCTCCCCGCTCATCGAGAACGGGTACCGCCACGGTGAAACAAAAGGCTTCGGTTGCTGCCGAGCGATAAACGTCGGTGATGTGGGGTTGTTTGCTTTCCAGCACGGCCTTAAACCAATGGCGTTGTCGCCAGTCTTTGCCGCGCGCCTGTGTGCCGTCCAGGTGGTTTAGGTCCTGCGCGAAGCAGTTGGCGGTTAGCTGTTTACCGTCACGCCCCACCAGGTAGAGCAGTTCAAACCGTTTGTCTTTGGCCAGGGCCTGTTCCAGCTCGCGCTCCGCTTGCGCCTCTGAGCCGGTGCGCAAGGCCGACTGCTGTGCGAGGCGAACTACGGCTTCGCGTGCCTGTTTGTGCAAGTCCAGATGAAAGCCGCCGAGACCTTCCAGCAGGTGGTTACTTTGGTCGTGAATTGCGGCGCTGGTTTCACCCATCTGCTCGGCGTTGCTTAGCAGTTCACCGGCCGCGTCGGCGACGGTGTGCACATCGCTGTTCATCGCTGATACGGCTGCGCCGATTTGCTCGGTGCCCGAAGCAATAGAGCTGACACGGGTGTCCAAGTCGTCCATGGCCGAGCGCGCTTTGCCGAGTTCTGTGCGCATCTGCTCAACGCCCGCTTCACCGGCTGACACCGCTTGCTGCATTTGGCTACCGGCATCGGTTAATTGGGTCATGTCGGCGCGAAACTGCTGAACGATGTCGGATACCTGATCGGTGGACTCGGTCGCGTGTTGCGCCAGGCGGCGGACCTCCTCGGCCACGACCGCAAAGCCGGCGCCGTGCACCCCGGCGCGGGCGGCCTCGATGGCGGCGTTTAGCGAGAGCAGGTTGGTCTGTTTGGATATCTCGGCGATCACGCCTATGACTTTGGTTACTTCTTCGAGCTGGGTTTGCAGAGTGCCGATGGCGCCTTCCAGGTCCCTTTCACTGCGATTGATGGCACCGAAGTGGCCGAGCGCCTGGTCGACGCCGGTCTCGCATTGCCGTACCGAACCGGCCACTTCCCGCGATAGGCGGGCCATATCGTTGGCCCCCGGAACCAGCTCTGACGCGAGTGTGGTGGAAACCTCTTCGCTGGTACTGGCGATGGTGTCAGCCGCCTGGCTCAATTCCCGCCCGGCGGTGGCGGTGCTTTGTGCCATACGGCCCAACACTGGCGCTTGGCCGGCGATGGTGACCGCTGCGGAAACACTCTGCCCCAGCCGCTTCTGCAGCCGATCCATAAACTCATCGGCAAAGCGACTGGTGGGGTCGGACGCCTCAAGCCGCAGGGTTAGATCGCTGCCCTGTAGAATTTTCTGTAACTCTCGCTCAGACCGATCACGCCCCCAAGATCTTCCAAAGCTTCCCATAGCTCGGCTCTCCCGAATTCGAGTGATTATCAGGGGGTGAAGCAAAGCAATTAAAGTGCCATTGGCCAAGAGCCCCGCACCCTGGCCCGCCACATCAAAAAGGCACAGATCTGATGGAGAAAAATGCGCCAACTTAGTGCGCCCGGCCCAAGTTTAGACCGGCGGAGTGAGTGTCAAATGTGTGGGGGGCCTTGAATCGGTACTGTTTGACCTTGCTAACCAATTCAATCAAGAGTACGCTTTAATGTACATTTAGGTGTACGCAGGTGGCCCCATGTCAAGAGTTCGTGTTGATGAAGATATTCGCCCTCTTTCAGAGTTTCGGGCGGGTGTTGCTACGTTTGTAAAACAGATTCATGAAACCCGCCGCCCCATGGTGCTAACACAGAGGGGGCGGGGGGTTGCTGTACTGATTGATGTGCAGGAATACGAGAAAATGCAAGAGCGTCTTGAGCTGCTTGAGGAGATTTACAAAGCCGAGGAGCAGATAGCAAGTGGGAAGGGTATGTCCCATGAAGATGCTAAATCGCGGATACTGGGCACATTGCAAAAATGAAGGTCGTTTGGTCCCCACTTGCCTTGGAGCGTGTTGAGGATATCGCCCGGTATATAGCGGAAGATAAACCGGATGCTGCGGTTGAGTGGGTGGAGGGCTTATTCAACACTGTGGAGCGACTGTCGGACTTCCCTCAAAGCGGCCGCGTCGTTCCCGAAGTAGGTGGGCGACGCATCAGGGAGGTGATGTTTGGAGCCTATCGGATTATTTACAGTGTCAGCGACCAAATTGATATTCTGACCGTAAGACGCAGCAGTCAATTACTGCGAATGTCCGAGCTTGGCGACGAAAATTAGTCTTAGCATTCGATTTGCTCTCAGGGGACCAGGGGCAGGTCTTGAATTGTGAATTTGGCTATCGGGAGGTTGCTACGAAGTGCTGCTTTTGGCCCCCGTAGAGTCAGCCGAACGGAGGCCTGCTTTTTGGGGGTACGCGCACAGGACGTGCGCACAAGCATCGTCTGGCCTGGGATGGCCTGTCGATGTGGCCCGCAAAAACGGGTTGGAGAGAGGGAACCCGAAGGGCGGGATCTCCGGGGTGAGTTTCTTGGCTACTTCTTTGCTCACCAAAGAAGTAGCTCGCCCGCCCGGCGACACGGGCATACTAAAAGGAAAACTTCAGTACTAAGTAAGTGCTGAAAAACCAAACCTCAAACCACCGCAACCCCTACCAAAACCAAAATCCCAACCTGTGCCAACAACGCAATCCCAAAAAAGTAACTACGCGGGCTGGGGTTTTTCTCGGTCGCAATAGCATAGTAAAGAATCATATGCACGATGCGGGCAAATGCGTAGACCATTACTGCCACGCCTAACCAGCGCGGGTGGGCTCCGGCAAAAATGCCCAGCAATACGCTGCCGATAAACAGCGGCATATTTTCCAGCGAGTTCATAAAGGTGCGGTGGGCACGGAATACAAACGAGTCGTGAGATAAGTTGTCGCTGATTTTGCCCGGTACTGCGCCCGGTTGTTTGGCTTTGCTGCCAGCGGCGATAATCGATTGGACAAAAAGCGTTAGTAACGCGATAAAAAAGCCGATAAAGGTAACGCTGTAGTCGTAGTTCATGTTTTGCTCCATAACAGTAAACGGTTGTTGGCGGGCATGGCGCAGTCTTCTTTTAGCGTTAAGCCGCTTTCGTTTGCTAACGCCTCAAGGTTTTCAAAATCGCGAATGCCACTGGCCGGGTCGCGTTCGCGCAGCATTTGATCAAACGCGGCGTTGCTGTCGCTGGTGTATTTGCCGCCGTAATTAAAGGGGCCGTACAACGCAAAAACGCCACCTGGGGGTAAATGCTTTCCCACTTCGCGAAATAGGTTTTGCACCAGTGGCCAGCTGACAATATGCGCGGTGTTGGCCGAGTAAACGCCATTAAACTCACCCGGCCACTGGGGGGTGGATAAATCGAATACCACTGGCCGATGTAAGTTATCGCTGGGCTCGGCGTTTATCCACTGGTTGATGCCGGCGTGATTAATTTCCAGATCACTGGTCTGCCAGATTGCATGCGGCAGATTGGGCGCGAAGTAAACCGCGTGCTGACCGGTGCCCGAGCCCACTTCCAGAATTCGACTGGATTTGGCAAACGCCGATTTTAAAATGGCAAGGATTGGATCTTTGTTGTTTTCGCAGGCTTGAGAAAAAGGTAGGGACATAAATTCACAATAAAAAAGAGCGGCCACTCAATGAAAAGTGGCCAAATAATTTAGACATCAGACATCAGACATCAGACATCAGACATCAGTATTTAACACTACACCCATACGCCCGAGTGGATGGCTCTTCCACCGGCTCACCTGCCATCGCCGCATCCAGCGCAGCGACTACGTAGTTTTTTGAGTCGGGGATAACCGCCGGGTTGGCGGAGTCGTTATTGTCAATGGCGCCGGCGTATACCAGGGTGCCCTCGGGGTTGATTATGTACATATGCGGTGTGGTTTTGGCGCCGTAGGCGCGGCCCATGCTGCCGTCCGGGTCCAGCAGTAGCGGGGCGCTGTTGTGCATATTGTGGGCCTTGGCTTCGGCTAGGGCCTCGTCGGGCTCCAAGTAACCTTGCTTGCCTTCGGCGGAGGAAATCACTGTCAGCCAGTTAACATCCTTGGCGGTGTATTTCTCTTGTAGCGATTGCATATTGTCGCTGCCGTAGTGTTTGCGCACGTAGGGGCAGTCTTTGTTAAACCACTCCAGCACCAGCCATTCGCCTTGGTAGTCGGCCAGGGTGTGGGTGTCGCCTGCGGCGTCGGTTTCGGAAAAATCCGGTGCGGGCTCGCCCGGGGTGGCAACGGCGAATGCCAGAGCGGGTAGGGATAAAACGCTAGCCAGTAAACCTTGCTTGATGATGTTCATCACTGATCTCCTGTTGAGGTTTTAAAGAGGTCGTTAATCATGCGCTCTTGCAGAATTTGCGGCAAGAGCTGGGCGGATTCGGCGCCTGGCGCATACCAGGCGTAAACAGGTACGGAGTTGCGCCCCAGTTGGCTCAGCGCCTGGGTAATAGCCGGGTCGTGGCGGGTCCAGTCGGCGCGAATGGCAAGCACATTGTGCTGCTTAAACAGCTCGGTGGTGTGTTCGGTATTCAGCACCAGCTTTTTATTCACCTGGCAAGTAATGCACCAGGCGGCGGTGTAGTCGATAAACACCGCTTGGCCGTCGGCGCGGGCCTGCTGGATTAATTCGGCATTGTAACCCTGCCAGATACCATCACCTGCGGTGGTGGCAGGTTCGCTGGGCGCTAAGCGGGCAAAGGTGACTACCAATGCGGCCAGCGCCAGCACCCATGCCACCAGGCGCCAGAGCTTTCCGCCTTTACCACCCAGCCACAGGCAAAACGCCAGGGTCAGTAACAAGCTGCTGCCCAGCAGCCAGCCGCTTTCGCCCGCCAGTTGGCCCAATACCCACAGCAGCCAGATGACGGTGGCGTATAAAGGAAAGGCGAACAGCTGGCGCAAAGTGTCCATCCACGGGCCGGGGCGGGGTAGGCGAGCGAGCAGTGCCGGTGACAAGGTCAGCAATAAGAAAGGTGCGGCAAGGCCAGCCCCCAGGCCCAAAAATATCGCCATGGCTGAGGCCGCTGGCAGCACGGCCGCCGCGCCCAGGGCAGCGCCCATAAACGGGCCGGTGCAAGGCGCGGCGACAAACACGGCGAGTACCCCGGTCACAAACGAGCCGCCCGAGGCGGAGCCTGCCATTTGCATTAAACGGTGGCCGAACTCAAACACGCCGCTAAAGGCCAGCGCCATCAGCCAGAATAAAACAATTAACCCCAGCACCACGGGCGCGGATTGCAATTGAAAGCCCCAGCCAATGGCCGCGCCACCGGCGCGCAGTGCCAGCAGCAAGGCGCCCAGGGCGGCAAAGGTAGCCAGTACTCCGGCGCTGTACAGTAAGCCTTCGCGGGTGCGAGCACTGGCGCCTGCGCCGCTGTTAATCAGGCCAAATAATTTGATGGACAGCACCGGAAATACGCAGGGCATTAAATTTAAAATAACGCCGCCTACAAACGCGGCGACTAATAACAGCCACAACGGTTGATTGGCCTGCGCTGGTGGCGCACTGCCTAAGGGGACGTTATCCAGCTGCCAGGCTTGCTCGCCGTCGCTGATCACAAAGCCGGTGTGGGCCGGTAGGTCGACGCCCGGTTGGCGCTTAAAGGTATAGCGATAGCCGTTTTCGGTGCTGCTGTGTTCGGGGCTAGCCGCCGCCAGCAGCGCGCCGTCCAGCGGAAATACCTCGGGCGCTTCTCCGCTGCCGTTCAGGCTAAGTTGCAAGGTGTTATCCGCGCCGGTCAGTAAAGACTCGGCTTGCCAGGGGCTGTTGGCAGCCGCCTGGGGAATACGCGCCTGCCATTGCTCTATCAGCGCTTTGTCTTCCGCGTTCCAGCTTGCTTCGCTGCCTACGGGTAATTCGGTTGTCATGCTGCCAAAGCCTGGGATGCAATCGATTTTGCACACCAGCCATTCCAAATCGATATTGAGCGCTATCGTTTTTGCGTCGGCCTTGGGGGTCAGCTCAAACAAGTAGGCGACATTGCCTTCGTAACCCAGGTTGGTTAAATGCTCCACCGGCAGCCGAGTGGGAAAGGGCCACTGAATATCGCCAGTGCTGGCGCTGTCGCTGCGAATATTGAATTTAGGCGCCGCGCCCGAGTCGCCGGCGTTGCGCCAGTAGACATGCCAGTGGGGGTCTACCTCGAAGTAAAAACCCAGCGTGTGGGTTTGCCCGGCGGCGAGTTGCTCTGGAGCCAGCAGTCGCACGCGCACATGATCGCCCGACGCCTCGGTTTGCGCCGCGCACAATGTTGGAAAAACGCAAAGAAAAAATAACAGCGTAAAGCCTTTGATCAAACGCATAAAAATTTCTTACCCCGCTGAATAAGCCGCTACTGTAGCGCGATTTTCACGCGATGGCGAAAGTGTGCTGTCATAAAAAGATAATAACCAATACGCATAATACGCTGCCGCCAATATTCTAATTTTAGAGCCTGATATGGAAATACTGAGCAGACTTTTCTTGATCTCTTTGTTGTGGGCCCTGGGCGCTGTCGCTTTGGCTCAAGAGGGCAGATCAGCCTCGGCCCCTTTGGGGGTGGCGCCATACGTTGAGCTGGAGCGCGAAGCTTTTTTAATGGGCCTGTTTGTTCCGGGTTTTGCGGTTACGGCGCAGGATGTCATAAACACGGCGGGCAGTCGCGCGATGGAGTTTAAATTTACCGCCGACCGTATGACCGCCGGAAAACTGTCCCGCCTGTTTTTGCAGAGCATCGCGATTAATGCCAGCCCTCAGTTGCAGCGCGCCAGTGCCGACTCATTGGCTCAGTTTTTTAACACGTTAAAGGGCAGCCTAAGAACCGGCGATGTACTGAGCATCAGTGAAAAAACCGATGCCAGCGGCGTGTTGATTTACCTCAATGGCATCACCCTGGCTGATATTGATGACGCTAACTTTTTTAACTTATTGCTGTTGGGGTGGATAGGCTCGGTACCGCCCAGTACCGATTTTAAAGCGGCGCTTTTGGGTAACTCCAACGCTGATGATGTCGCGCGTTTTCGTCACATTGAGCCTTCACCCGAGAGGCGCGAAGCGGTAGCCGCCTGGCTGGCGCCGGCAGTGGAATCGCCTGAGCCTGCCGTTGAGCCCGAAGTGGCCGCAGCGGCAAGCACGTCCAGCGCCGCTTTAAACGATGAGCAAGAAGAACAATCCAGTGAAGCGCTGGCCAGTGTTGCTGCGCTGCCCGATGCCGATGTTGAACTGGTGGCCCCGGCTCTGGCCGTCGCCCCGGCGGCTTTGCCCGAGGCTGCAACCGCAGCCAATGTAGCGCAAGTGGCTGCAGAAAGTTCGGCGGCCGCGAGCTCTGCGGCACCTGAACCCGCGCCGGTAGCGGCTGTGCCTGAGCCAGAGCCGGAAGAAGATTTGCCTAACTTCTCTGCTGAGTCGCTGAATGTGCTGCAGGACTACACTGCGCAGCTGGTGCAATTGACCCACGCGCAAATAAAATACCCGCGCCGCGCGATGAAATTGCAGCAAACCGGTAGTGTACGGATGGCGGTGGTGATTGATGCCGAGGGTGAGCTGGTGGAAATGCAGCCGCTGCTGGAGTCGGGCTACAAACAGTTAGATGACGCGGTGGAAAAAGCCATTGAAAAGGCCGCGCCCTATCCGGCCATTCCGGAGTCACTACCGGCCGAGCATTTTGAGTTTGTCTTTCCCATTACCTTTATGCTGGAGCAAAGTTAACCCGCCCGGCAAGGTCCGCAAAGCGGGCCTTGCCGGGTAACTTGGCTATACTCTGGGCATCGTCAATGAGAGATGCTATGCCCGAATCTACTACCTTACTTATCTTGCTATTACAGCTTCTCGCCCTGGCGCTTGTGGTGTGTGCGGTGCTTGGTTGGTGGGTTTGGCGCTTGCGCCAGCAGTGCGTAAGACTAATGAGCGCCTGCCGACGCCTAAAAAGTGCCCGGCCACCGGTGCGGCGCGAGCCCCCACCTGACACAGAAGAGAATGCCCAACCCGCGGCCTTAGACTGGAGGGCGTTAAGTCAAAAATCGCTCGAGCGCTACCAACAGCTCACTGGGAAATCCCTGGGCGATTACGCGCAGGACGACCCTTTCAGCGCCCGTATTGCATCGGTGCGCTATCACTATTTGCAGGCGGAAGACGAGGCGGCGCAAGCCGGCACAGAACAGCGCGCCTGGCTGACCCTGGAAAAGCGTTTGGCGCAACTGATTACCGTGCTGCTAAATAATGCCAAGCCGGTCGAAGCCCACGAGCCGGATCAGGTGGCGTTGCTGCGCCAGCGGGTCAAAGCGCTGCGCAAAGTGGAAGATGATAATAAACAGCTGCAGCGCGAAAACAGCGCTTTTGCCAAACAGGTGGAAAAGTTAGGCGGTTATCGGCAGAAGTATCAGGCGCTGATGCAGCAGCTGGGTGAGGGGGTCACGCCCGCAGAGTTAAGCTCTCTTGCCCAGTCGCAGAAAAGCCACAAGGCCGCGGTGGAGCAGTTAACCCAGCGGGTGGAAAAAGAGCACGCCGCCGTATACCGCGACAAAAAACCTTTGCTGGGGCACATCGCCGAGCTTAGCGATATCGCCAGAGATTCGGACCAGTGCATCGATGAAATTCTGCAAGAGTCACAGCAACAAGCCCAGCTGGCGCTGATGGAGCAGTTACGCCGCAATAATCGGGTGCAGCGCCAGACCATTGTGCAGTTGCGCAAAGAGCTGCAATGTTTACGTCGAGCTTTGGAAGAGCAGAGCGAGGCGGGCGATAGCGCGGAAGTGCAGCGCTTGGAAAAGTTAGTGCGCGAAACGGAAACCTGTGTGGCAACTTTGGAGAGCGAAGTTGATTATCTGCACGATAAACTGGCGCAACGCCATCTAGAGCAAACCGGTGAGTCCGACCCTGTGGTGGTGCAGCTGAAATTTTTTGCCGCCAATGTGGTATTGCAAACCTCGGTGCAGGATATTGCCGCGTTACTGGCGCGGGTGTTTGCGAATTTGCAGTGGCGGGCGGCGTTTTATCTGTCGCACGACTCCGGCCGCAGCTTGCACAACTTTAGCGGCATTGAGGACGCCCACATAAGTTCAATGTTACAGGCGGCAAAAGCCGAAGAATCTCCGGTGCACAGTGATACCGGTCTATTTTTTGCGCAGGCTTCGCTGCGGGTGTTTTTTTCCAATCAGATGGCCGATACGGTTGAGCAGGAGCACTTGCTTGAACGGCTAGGATTTATTGCCGCATTGGTTGATTTGCAGCTTGAGCATTTAACGGATTTACAAAACCTGTCGGGGTACCAGCAGCACGTCGCGCAATTTGTTTCCAGCGTCAAAGAGAGTGTGGCTAATATTGAAATTCAATACGCCTATGGTACCGAGCAGGCGCGGTCGCTGGTGAATAATTTGATTATTGAGTTGCGCCAGCTAGTAGCCGCGTCTGAAATAGAACCCGAGTTGCGCGAGGTTTTTGAAACGGCCATTTCAGAGGCCAGCGAGCGCTTTAGTTTGTTACTGCAGAGCGGTGGCGTGGTCGATGGGGAAATTGCCAAGTTGGCGGAAACGTTAGACGAGCTGGAGAAAAAATAACGCCCGGCTCAGGCTTTGGCGCCTGAGCCGGGAGACAACTTAGAAGAGTACGCGGCAGCGAATGGTGCCTTCGATATTGCGCAGCTGCTCCAGCGCAGTTTCGCTGTAGGGCGAGTGCACGTCCAGCACCACGTAGCCGACCTTGTCATTGGTTTGCAGATACTGCGACGAAATATTGATGTCGTTATCTGAAAACACGCGGTTAATGGCCGACAGCACGCCGGGCACATTGGCGTGCACGTGCAGCAGGCGGTGGGCGTCGGGGTGTTCGGGCAGCGCCACCTCGGGGAAGTTAACCGAGGTAATGGTGGTGCCGTTATCCGAGTAGCGCACCAGTTTTTCGGCCACTTCTACACCGATATTTTCCTGGGCCTCTTGGGTGGAACCACCGATGTGCGGCGTGAGGATGACATTGTCCAGACCGCGCAATGGGCTGACAAATTCGTCGTCGTTGCCTTTGGGTTCAACCGGGAATACATCAATCGCCGCGCCGGCAATGTGTTTGTTTTTCACCGCTGCAGCCAGGGCGTCAATGTCCACCACGGTACCGCGCGAGGCGTTAATTAAGTAGGCGCCTTTTTTCATCAGCCCCAGCTCGCGCTCGCCAATCATATTTTTGGTGGAGCCGGTTTCGGGAACATGCAAGCTGATAATGTCTGCGCTTTGCAGCAGCTCATCCAGCGAGCGCACCTGCGAGGCATTGCCCAAAGGCAGCTTGGCGACTACGTCGTAAAACTTGACCTTCATACCCATGGATTCGGCCAGCACACTGGTCTGGCTGCCGATCGAGCCGTAGCCGATTAAGCCCAGGGTTTTGCCGCGAATTTCGTAGGAGCCCGCCGCCGATTTCAACCAGCCGCCGCGATGGCAGACAATGTTTTTCTCGGGGATGCCGCGCATCATCAAGATGGCTTCGGCCACCACTAACTCGGCTACCGAGCGGGTGTTGGAGTAGGGCGCGTTAAAGACCGCGACGCCATGCTCTTGCGCCGCCTGCAAATCCACCTGGTTGGTGCCAATGCAGAAGCAGCCGGCGGCGATCAGCTTGGGCGCGTTTTCAAACACCCGGCGGGTCAATTGGGTGCGCGAGCGCAGACCGACAAAGTGGGCGTCTTTGATTTTTTCAATCAAATCGTCCTCGGACAGGGCGGTTTTCAGATACTCAATGTTCTCGTAACCGGCGGCGTGCAGGGTTTCGATGGCGCTCTGGTGGACGCCCTCCAGCAGCAGAAACTTAATCTTGCTTTTGTCCAGTGACTTCTTGGCCATAGTCGGTCAGACCTCAGCTTGCGGCGAATGGATTTTAGGGGGTAGGAAAAGCGCGCGATGATAGCATAAAACCCGTCAGACGTCAGACGTCAGACGTCTGACGTCTGACGTCTGACGTCGGACGCTGCAAACCTCCACCCCATGACTTTCCCCCTCCAGCCAATAGTGCCAGGCCACGTCCAAGTCAAACAGGGTCATGGCGTAGCGGCGCTCGGGATCTGGCTGCTGGTACTGGGGGCGGGGGTCCTGCGCCAGCAGTTGTTCGATTAACGGTTGCAGGGCCTGGCCCAGTCGGGCGCTTTCGTTCTGGCACTGCTCTAGCGCTGGTTGGCTAAAGCGCACGGGGATCAGTGTGGGGGGCGCCGGAGCGATGCTGTTATGGGACTGGGGCAGGGCGTCGGCGTAGGGGACGTAGGGCTTGATGTCGATAATCGGTGTGCCATCGAGCAAGTCGTGACCACTGATATGCAAGCGCGCCTTGCCCTGACGCACTTCTACCTGATCTAGCCTTACCACCGAAAGACCGAGGCGGTTGGGGCGGTTGGGTGCCCGGGTGGCGAATACCCCGATGGAGCGGTTACCACCCAGGCGCGGCGGGCGCACCCGAGGGCGAAATTCGCCGACTTTAAACTGGTGAAAAATAAACTCCACCCACAGATGGCTGCACTCTTCCAGCCCGCTAAAGGCTTCGGCCTGATCAAAGGGTGGGTAAAACTCCAGCACCGCGCGCGCGGCACTGGCAAGCCCGCTCTGCCGGGGAATGCCGAATTTGCCGCTAAAACACGATTGCACAACGCCAATGGGCTCGAGGGTAAAAGACATAGTTTGCTGTTACTGCCGCACTAAATAGCGCCAGTGTAAACCATTTGTCTTTTAGTGCTGCGCCACGCGAATACTGCTGACGCTCTCCAGAGTGCTTTGGGCCAGGGTGCGCTGGCGCTCGGCGCTGTCGGCCAGCTGGGTAATGGAGTCGTCTGTGTGCTCGACGGTTTCCAGCACCTGGGTGAGCGAGCTGCGTGCCTGTTGGGCGCGCTGGTACTCACCCTCCGAGCGCTGGGCGATAGTAGTAATGACGCCTTCAATATCGGCTACCGAACGCTGGATATTGCTCAGCGATTGCTGCGCGGCGCTGGCGTAATCGACACACTCGGCGGCACTGTCGCGCTCGGTAGCCAGACCTGCTGCGGTGGAGTTTACGGTTTCGCGCAGCCGGTCAATCAGCGCCTGAATTTCGCCGGTGGCATCGTGGGTGTTGGCCGACAGGCGGCGCACTTCATCGGCCACGACGGCAAAGCCGCGCCCGTGCTCACCGGCGCGGGCCGCCTCAATCGCCGCATTCAGGGCCAGCAGGTTGGTCTGCTCGGCTACGCCTTTAATGGTGTCTACCACCGCGACTATATCGTCGGCAGCTGAACTGAGTGCTTGCATGCTTTCGCCAGAGTGGCTGATGTGGGTTTGCAGGCGGCTGACTTGATCCACTACATCGCCCATTTGGTGTTTACCCTGGCGCGCCTCTTGGCTGGCGGTGTGGCTCTGGCTGGCAGTCTCTTGCAGTTCTTGGTGCATGTGCTGCAGCGACTGCTCTACTTGGTTGAGGGCGGAGTCCATGTGCGCCATGTGCTGGCGTTGGGTTTGTGCATCGGCGCGACAACTGGCGCTGATACGGGCGTTTTCGTCGGCGGTAGCGGCCGAATTCCGGGTCGAGGTAATGACTCCCGCCAGGGTGTCGCCAAGGTTGGCAAACAGGCCGTTGAGGCTGCGGCTAATATCGCCTACCTCGTCACTGCGCGAGGTATCGAAATTGGTAGTGAGGTCGCGCGAGCCGGCGGCCGCTTCAATGCGCTGCGATAGTTCGCTCATGGGGCGAGCCAGATAGCGCGAGAAAAAGAAGGCGGCCAGCGCGGCCAGAGCAATCAGTACCAGTGCCGCCACCGCAATGCTGGCGCCTACTCGAGCGCGCAGTTCGTGCAGAGCGGCAAACACTTCGTCTGGCTCTTGTTGCACGATCAAGGCGTAAGTGGTGTTTCCGAGGGTGACGGGCTGCCAGGCGGTGTAAACCTCGCGGCCCAGATAGTCCTCGGCCATGTCGGTGCCGGCGTTGCCGTTGGTGGCGTCTTGTACCGGTTGGGTGGCAAGGGTGAGCCGGCCCGCGCTGGTGCCGGTGCGTTCAATATCTTGCGCCTGCTGGCTCAGCCCTGCCTCGCGCAGTTGGCGGTTGAAGTCGGCGGGGGTTTGCTGGTGCGCGCGCAGGTCGGTGATTGCCAGCCCATCTGGGCCTGCCAGGTAGATATCGCCGGTTTGCCCCAATCCCAGATCTTGCCATTGACCGTTATTCGATAGCAGGTGCGCAAAACGTGTGGCCGGTATCTGTGCAATCAAATAGCCCACCGGTCGCTCGGGGCTGTGGGCGGCGTGGTAGACAGCGACGCCGATATACAGTGACAGCTCGCCCTGGCGAAACTGGCTGTGCTCGAAGCCGGAGATAAAAAAGCGCTCAGGATTCTGCTGCAGGTTTTTGGCCGTAAGCGCCAATTGCGAGGTTTGAAATGGCCCCTGCTTTAGTGATGTCCCGAGATGAGGGCCTTTGCTGACCGAGTAAATAACCCGCAGGCCGTTGTGATCCACCAGCATCAGATCGCTAAAGCCAAACCTTTGAATGACATCGTGATAGCTCGCGTGATATTTGCGATGCTGTTGGCCGTAAATGGTCGCGTCACTGCGGTCACTCATTTGCGCCAGTTGGTCGGGCCAGCCGGGGTTGGTTTGCAGGTAGAAATGTTGCAGCAGCTGCGCCTCGTAGGCCATTTGCTCCAGCCATTGGTTTACATTCGGCGCTTCGCCCGCGCTTTGGCGTTGGTGAAAGGGCGAGTATTCATTGCGATACCATTGCGCCAGCTCGCCGCTTAAGGCATTTTTATCCATAATGCCCACCTCGTAGCGGTAGGAATCGAAAGGCCGCACGAAACCATAGGCGGCATCCTGAGTCATACGGCCATTGGCAAGGGAGTTGAGTAAATCCTGATAGTGGCTAAGGCTGGATTGAATGGCCGTATCGCGTCCCAGTGCAATGGCGTGAAACTGATTTTTCAGTGTGGTTTCAATGGCGTTAGAGCTGTCCTTGAGGGCTAAAATGCCGGTAGTGCCAGCCGAACCGATCACGGCGAATACGGTTAGGGCTATGGCGCCCACCATTAAACGAGTGGATATTTTCACAGTTACCTCCGGTGATTCTGGCGACAACATAGGTGGGTTTTGTGACACTTTTGCGACTTTGGTGGCTGGAGTTAAATAAAGTGAAACCGAGCGTCAATGGGCCGACGTTTTATCGGCAGCGGGGTAGAAATGGAAGGCAAATCGTCAACTTGTTGGGGGTGTCAATGAGGCTAAAGGCGTTGATTATGGCGATTGGGTGGGGCGTGTTTTTGCTGGCGGCTGCGGCCCGTGGCGAAGTGCGCGAAATGCTCGATTACATTTACTACGATGTGCCAGACCCGGCACTCAGCGATATGACCTTGGCGCAAAGCCTCGATGCGGCCACGCCGATTGAATATGGCGAGCGCCCTCTGCACGGCTATAACCGCTGGTCTATTCGCTGGCACTTGGACTTTGCCGAGTCGGAGCGCGAGTGCAGCATCGAAGCGATAACCGTCGATTTGGACACCCTGATGCAATTGCCGCAATTAAAGAGCAGTGATGCCGAGGTGCAGGCGCGCTTTAATGAGTATATTGAACACTTGCAGCGCCACCTGGTGGGCCACTATGTGGTGGCGATTCAGGCCGCTAATAAAATTGAATTAAAGCTAGGGCAGCTCGCGCCTGCGGAAAATTGTGATGCTCTGCAGGCGCGCGCCGATCAACTTGCCGAAGCCATAGTGCAAGAGCACCGCGACAAAGCAATAGCCTTTGATAAGATGACCGATTATGGCGCCCAGCAGGGCGTAGTGGTGCCAGCGGCTAAAGACTAGCTACAGCCAGGCGAGGGCCTCGTCTAAACGGTCAAAGTGTTTTACTTCCCCCTCGGTAAACCAGCTGCCCACGCGACTGGCCATATCCAGCCAGCGCTGATTGCCAAGAATAGCGATTTTATGGAAGTGGCTGCCGTGTTTCAGCCCTAGCTGAAAGTCGTCCCAGGCAGCGCGCAGCTCCCAGCCCTCAAATTCACTCAAGTCCACCAGGGCGTAGATTTCCGGGTCTTCTAAATCGGCGATGGCGTTGTTCAGCAGCGGCGTGATTTTTTGATAGTCCTCATGGGTCAGCTTGCCGGTCACTTTCAAGCTGAATAAAAACCGGTTTTCGTGCCGGGTTATACCCACCTGCAATCCATGTACATTCATTATAATCTCCTCGGGCTTCCTTTTAATTTTGCACCAGTATAGCGCGTGTTGAGTATATATGTTTTTCCGTATATATTGTGTACATTACTTTTGGGGAGTTTATGAATCCAGTCAGCTTTTTTAAGTGTTTAGCCGATGAGACGCGCCTGCACTGTGTACTTTTGCTGCAGCACACAGGTGAGTTGTGTGTGTGCGATTTGGTTGACGCTATTGCCGAAAGCCAGCCAAAGGTGTCGCGGCATTTGGCGCAGTTGCGCGAATGTGAGCTGCTAGTGGCTCGCCGCCAGGGACAGTGGATGTATTACCGGTTGAATCCGCAGTTGCCGACCTGGGCAGCATCGGTTATCGAGCAGGCTGCCGAGGGTAATCGCGCCTATCTAAAAGACGCCCTGGCCCGCCTGGGCGAGGTGCGCTGCTGCGACTGACTTTTTTGCGCGTTTATATGCGAAAAACCATATATATTTTAAGGAGGCTCGAATGAAAAAATTATTGTTTGTGTGTACTCATAATGCTTGTCGCAGCGTGCTGGCGGAAGTGACCGCCAACCGCTTGGGCGAAGGTCGGTTACAGGCCGCCAGCGCGGGTAGCCAACCCGCCGGGCGCATCCACCCGCTCACGGTAGAGTATTTACAGGGCAAAGGGATCGACACCGACGAGTTAAAAAGCCAGAGCTGGGATGACTTTGCCGATTACCAGCCCGACTTGGTGATTACCGTGTGCGATAGCGCCGCCGGTGAGGCCTGCCCACTGTGGATGGGGGATGCGGCCAAGGCTCACTGGGGTTTGCCTGACCCGTCTCGCGCGGCCGATTCTGCCAGCGCTTTTGATGCAGTAGTTGATGTGCTAGAGCGCCGTATTGGCGCTCTACTAAAAGCGCCTTTAGAGGAGTTAACCTCTGCGCAGTTAACCGATTTGGCCAATCAAGTAGGCGAGCAGGAGGTTTACCGTGACTGATTTGCCTAATATTCAGCGCGACGCGCTGCAGGCAATCGATAAAGAAAAGTTGGCGGCCACTGGTGCCCGGGCACCGAAGATTTTGCTCTTGTATGGTTCATTGCGGCCGCGCTCGTTTAGCCGGTTAGTGGTGGAGGAGTCGGAGCGTTTGCTGCGTGAGTTTGGCGCCGAGACACGTATTTTTAACCCGGCGGGTCTGCCGCTGCCGGACAGCGAAGAGGCCGACCATCCCAAGGTGGCCGAGCTGCGCGAGCTGGCGATGTGGTGCGATGGCATGGTGTGGTGCTCGCCCGAGCGCCACGGCGCCATGACCGGCATTATGAAAGCGCAGATCGACTGGATTCCCTTAAGTGTGGGGGCGGTGCGTCCAACCCAGGGTAAAACCCTGGCAGTGATGCAAGTGTGCGGCGGCTCGCAGTCGTTTAATGCGGTGAATCAGTTGCGGGTGCTGGGCCGTTGGATGCGTATGCTGACCATTCCCAACCAGTCATCTGTGGCCAAGGCCTTTTTAGAGTTCGACGATAACGACCGGATGAAACCTTCCAGTTACTACAACCGCATTGTGGATGTCATGGAAGAGCTGATGAAATTTACTCTGCTGGTGCAGGGGCGCGAAGACTATTTGGTGGACCGCTACTCCGAGCGGGTGGAGTCGGCGGCGGAATTGTCAAAGCGCGTCAATCAAAAGGAGATATAGCATGGGAATTTTTGAGCGGTATTTATCTGTATGGGTCGCTATCGGCATTGTCGCCGGTGTCGCTTTGGGTAGCGTGTTCCCGGGCTTCTTTTCCGCTGTGGCGGCGCTGGAGTGGGCGCGGGTGAATTTGCCGGTGGCGGTGCTGATCTGGCTGATGATCTTTCCCATGATGGTGCAGGTGGATTTTGCCTCGGTAAAAGATGTGGGCAAAGACCCTAAAGGGCTTTTCCTAACCCTGGCGGTAAACTGGTTGATTAAGCCGTTTACCATGGCCGCCATCGGGGTGCTGTTCTTTCACTATATCTTTGCCGGTCTGGTCGAGCCGGAAACGGCCAATGAATATATCGCCGGTATGATTTTGCTGGGAGTTGCGCCCTGTACCGCCATGGTCTTTATCTGGAGTCATCTGACTCGCGGCGATGCCACCTATACCCTGGTACAAGTTTCGGTGAACGATTTAATTATGGTGGTGGCCTTTGCCCCCATTGCCGGTTTGCTGCTGGGGGTGACCGACATTGCGGTACCCTGGGAAACCCTGTTGTTGTCGGTGGTGCTTTATGTGGTGCTGCCGCTGGTGGCCGGTATGTTGGTGCGCCGCCATCTTTTAGGGCGCGGCGCGGAGGCATTGGACAACTTTTTACATCGCAGTAAGCCGCTGTCCATCGTAGGTTTGTTGGCCACCATTGTGGTGTTGTTTGCCCTGCAGGCCGAGCGGATTCTGGCTGAGCCTTTGGCCATTGTGTTAATCGCCATTCCGCTTTTGATTCAAACCTACGGCATTTTCGCCCTGGCTTATTGGGCGGCGCATAAGCTCAGGTTGCGTCACGAAGTGGCGGCTCCCGCCTGTATGATTGCCACCTCAAACTTTTTTGAGCTGGCGGTGGCCGTTGCCATATCACTGTTTGGTTTGCATTCGGGCGCGGCTTTGGCCACGGTGGTGGGGGTGTTGGTAGAGGTGCCGGTAATGTTGTCGCTGGTGGCTTTTGCCAACCGAACCCGAGGCTGGTTCGCGCGGCCCTAATTCGCACACTTTTTAACATGTGGCCACGAAGTGTTAGTGGCCACATACTTGCCCCGCCTTATTATTCGCTATAAAAATCTCTCTTCTTATCCCCTGAAACAAAACCTTCACATTTCTGTCACGCGGCTTTCATAAAACTCATCAACCATAGGCGCCACATGAGCACACGGCTCGAATTAGGCGCGCTAAAGAACGCAAGAGCCTTTTCAGTCAGCCATGGACTGAGCACACCGTGCTACCGATTACTCACTGTGGGCAATCTTGCCTGCAAAGCAATTTGACAAACTATCCACTTGGGGAGAGTTGGAATTTATGAATATCAAGACCCTGGTAAGCGTAAACGTACTGGCTGCTGTTTTAGTTGGCTGTGGCGGTGGAGACATCGAACTGAATCCGTCTAACACCGTGATCGACTCGAACAACACTACCAACAACACCACCAACAACAGCGGTGGCGACAGCGGCGGCGGTGATGACAACCCATGTGCGACCTACGAAGAAAATGGTCAAACTCGTCAAGGTGCTTTCGCCGATGGCAACTGTACTTACAGCGCTTCTTTCGTAAGTGATACCAACCCCCTGACCGTTGATCTGAACATCCCTGCGCTGGATGGCGGTTTGCACATTTTTGAAAACAGCCTGTGGGTAGGTGAAGACGTAGACGCCAGCCAGGCTTCTAACGGCACTTCTATTCCGCAAGAAGGTGATGGTCCGTCGCTGAGCATTGAAGCTGGTGCGCAAATCGCCTTCTCTTCTTCTAACGATTACGTTCGTATCGCTCGCGGCTCTTCAATCATTGCCGAAGGTACTGCCGACGCGCCGATTGTTTTCTCTGCGGTACAAGACCTGCGCGACAATGCAGCCGACGAATCTGATCGCGGTCTGTGGGGCGGTGTACAGATTAACGGTAACGGTATTACCAACAAGTGTACCGATGAGCAGCGCGAAGCAACTGCTAACAATGTTCACGGCTGCCACATTACTGCCGAAGGTCGTCCGGCCACTTACGGTGGTAACAACAACGGCGAGAGCAGCGGTATCCTGCGTTACGTTGTGATCAAGCACGCCGGCTTTGAGGTTGTTGATGGCTCTGAGCTGAACGGCCTGACCCTGAACGCGGTAGGTTCTGGTACTACTATCGAATACGTACAAACCTACACCACTCAGGATGATGGTTTTGAAATGTTCGGTGGTGCGGTTGATCTGAAAAACGTTGTTGCGGTTAACGTGGGCGATGACTCTATCGACTTCTCTGAAGGCTGGGTAGGTAACATCCAGTACGCTCTGGTTACTCACACTTCTGGTGCCAACCGTTGTATTGAAGCGGACAATACTGGTGGCGGCCGTGCCGACGATCTGGAGCCTTTCACCAAAGGTCGTATCTCTAACATGACTTGTATCACCTCGAACGTAGGTGAAAACGAAGGTGAGAACCCAAGCTCTAAAGGTAGCTCTGAAGGCGTGTTGTACCGTGAAGGTGCGCACTTCGAAATGTACAACTCTATCGTGACTTCTAACGCCTCTGGCATGGCCTCTAACGAGTGCTTCGAGCTGGACGATTCTGAAGGTCCGCAAACTATCTTTGCTGCTACCGGTGGCTGGTCTGTTGCCAAGAGCAACGTAATCGCCTGTACCGAAGCGACCAAAGCTGGTGTTGATCCTGCTAACGGCGACTTCGACATCAACGCCTGGTTGACCTCTGGTGAGAACACCAACAACGTGATTCTGGACGAAAACACCACCGGTGCTCTGCCTGCAATGGTTATCGAAGGTCTGGACAGCAACCCACGCGCTTACATCACTGCCGCTAGCATGACTGACGGCAACGGCGGTGCGATTGAGGTTGATGTTTACGACGTGACCATGCTGGAAAACACTTTCGAAGCCGGCGCCGCTCCTGCGGTAGGTGCTTCAGGTACCAGCAACTTCTTCGACGCGGTTGATTTCATCGGTGCCGTAAGCGCTGACAACGACTGGGTTGCCGGTTGGACTGTAGGTCTGGATAACTAATCCACCTGCGCCAGCTGTATTGCAAGGCGCCTTCCGGGGCGCCTTTTGCGATAAACCCCCGGGCTTTTTAGCCCTCACACCACCCGGCAACATGTTTCCCTGCTTGCGGGGTGGGTAACACCCAGACCGTTTGGAAAACCGCCTCTAAAAGGTTTTTAAAATGCGCACAATTACGACCAAACGAAGCCAGATTAGTCTGGCGATTATCGCGGCCTCCGCCGCTTTGTTTAGCAGCCAAGGCGCTGTGGCACAAAGCGACGAAGACGATAACGGGATGAGCAGTCAGCCCGCGATTCAGGCCCCGGTAATTGAAGAGGTATTAACCATCGGCCGTTTGCAAAGCGCGTCCGATTCTATTATCGATGAGCGTATTGAGCAGCCCTTCTCGGCCGACGTACTTGGCTTCGATCAGATTTCCCGCGCCGGCGATGCCGACATTGCCTCGGCCCTGGGCCGGGTGACGGGCCTGACCGTTGTCGACGATCAATACGTATATGTTCGCTCACTGGGCGAGCGCTACTCCAGCGTTAATTTAAACGGCGCGTCAGTTCCTTCACCTGAGTTGACCCGTAATGTGTTACCGCTGGATTTGTTCCCCTCTACCATCGTAAAAACCCTGAAAGTGCAAAAGGCATTTTCGCCGGACCTGCCCGCGACGTTTGGCGGTGGTAACGTGAATATCCGCACTAAGGGTATGCCGGAAGATGTGGTGTTCGATGTATCTATCGGCACCGGCTGGAATACCGTGAACAACGATGACGGTATTTTCTACTCCGGCGGCGATGTAGATAATGGTGTGCCCGATCAGTTGAGCCGTGCGATTACTTTGTATCAAGGTAATATCACTACCAACGAAATCGCCCAGACTATGGTGGGTCAGGGGCAGTCAGTATCGCCGGAAGTTCGCGCCCAGGCGCAGCAAATTAACCGCGACTTAATGTTAAGCCTGGACCGCGATGTAGAGATTACTCCGCAATCGTTGGATCCGGACTATGGCGGTAAATTATCGCTGGGTAACTCTTGGTACGTGAGCGATGACTGGCGCATTGGTGCGCTCGCCAACTTGTCTTACGACCATGAGTGGCGCAACAAAAACCAATCGAAAAAAGGTATTGGTAACCCCGAAGAGGTGAACTCAGAAGTTCAGCGCACCTCTGAAGAGACCCGTACCCTGGCGGCCGTCAGTGGCGGTGTTAGCTTTCAGGAAATGCACACCATTGAAGCCAGCGGTTTTTACATCACTGATGTGGAAGATCGCGCGTCCATTTCAAGTGGTTTTGATGCCAACAATCGTCAGTCCGATGGCTCACAAGTGTTGGATTACCAAACCCGCTACGAAGAACGCCGTTTGACCATTGGCCAGGTAACGGGTGATCACAACTTTGAGTTTGATCTGACCGACGCCATTGATGAGCTGGGTGTGGATTGGTACTACTCCGATTCGCGCGCTGAGACTGCCATCCCCAATGAAGTGAACATCAAGGCTTCAAACTTGATTGATACTGAAACCGGGGAGGTGACCAACACTCGCTTGCAGTCCACCACTAATATGGCGAGCTTTGGTTTCTTGCAGCTGGAAGATAACGTCACCAGTTACGGCTACGATGTAGAGCTACCGATCAACTTTGGCGACACCTTGCTAACGCTTACCGGTGGTTACGACTACAGCGACAAGACCCGTGCCTATTATGGTTACACTGCAGCGATTAATGCCCCGGGTATTAGCAACGATGCGCTAGAGGGCACGCCTGGTCATGTGTTGGGTGACGAGAATCTGGGTAACCTGGATTACAACTTTGATCTCACCATGGATCCGGGCTTGGGTAAGGAAAGCTACATCGCCGCGCAGAAAACCGACGCCGCTTACGGTATGTTCGATTTAAATATCGACTACACCTGGCGCTTAACCGGTGGTGTACGCTACGAAGATTTCCGTCAAGCGGTACTGCCGGTGGATTTGCTGGATTATACCGGCGAGTCGATCGTTGACTTGAATCAGGACCTGGAAGAAAACCCGGAAAACTACGTGGTGAAGGATGACGGCTGGTATCCCTCATTGGCGCTGACTTTTATGAATCAGGGCTTTATGGGTGCCGACGACTTCCAGGTGCGCGCCTCTGTTGCGCAGACCGTGGTTCGCCCCGACTTGCGTGAAGTATCCGACGTTCAGTACCTGGACCCGGAGCTGGATGTGCGCGTAGTGGGTAACCCCAATCTGCAGTTCTCCGAGCTGGATCATTTTGATCTGCGTACCGAATGGTTCTACCCAGGTGGCGACAACTTTACCGTATCGCTGTTCTATAAAGACATTGTTAACCCTATTGAGCAGGCGCGTCAGCCCGGCTCGGACGATGATATCTTGCTGACTTACTACAATGCCGTATCCGGTGAGATTTACGGTTTGGAGTTTGAAGGCCTGAAAGATATCGGTGCGGGTTTCTTTGTTTCGGGTAACTTGACCTTGAGTGATTCGGAAATCGTATCGCCCGAAGGTCAGGGTTTTACCAATACTGTACGTCGCATGACCGGCCAGTCTGAGTATGTGATGAACGCGCAGTTGGGCTTCGACTCGGAAGATGGTATGCACACCGCATCGTTGTTGTACAACGTGTTCGGAGATCGCGTTTACTATGCCGCGGTGCTGGACGGTCACGACGACGCTTACGAGCAGCCCTATCACTCACTGGATTTGGTTTACACCTTTTATCCGACCGAAACATTGAGCATGAAATTTAAGCTCAGCAACCTGTTGGATCAGGATCGGGAGTTTGAACAGGTGAATTCCGGCGGTGAGAGTGTGACTATTTTGACTCAGGAGCAAGGCACAGGCATCGGGTTGGACTTTAAGTACTCTTTCTAAAACCCGGAAAGTGCCGGAAGGCAAGACAATAACGCGAAGGATTGTGACAAAGCCGCTGCTCGTCAGCGGCTTTTTTATGCCCGAAACTCGGGTAACTCACCCTATTATTTAGAATATTTGGTTATAGGGTGCTCTTAATTGTTTATTAAATGAGCGGGTTGAGGGGTGTTTTTGGGCTTTGAATGTGAAAAAAATAGCTTTTTAGGCAAAAAAATCAGAAAAAAGACAATTCTGTAATAATAAATTAACAATCGTATGGTTAGGCCGGTGATATTCTAATATCAACAGCGCAGATTGAGCTTCGTGTTCAGAGCATCAGCTGCGCTACTTGATACCGGGGCAAAGCCCCACCTTTAAAAGAGGATTAGAGCATGAAATCACTTCTAACCAATAAAGTGCTCGGTTCACTGGCGATTCTGGCAGTAGTACTGCCCTTTTCTAGCAGTGCCAGCTCCATGTATCAGCCCGCTAATTTTGGCGGTGCAGTAGACCAAGTCAGTCAAAAAGTGACCATTCCAGAGTCTATGGCGACTGATAATAGAACTATAGCTGTTTATTGCCAGGCCGACATTGCCACCACCGGCGTGGCCAGTAATGTAACCTGCTTTGATAAGGCCGCGTACAACGATCTGCAGGGTCAGACTCAGCGCGCTCTGGATGGTTTGAGCTTTACTCCGGCCATGGTCGACGGCGAAGCGGTACCAGTACGTATGGCGTTTCGCGTAGTGTACTCGCGCAATGACAGCCAGCCCAATGTGGTCATGCTGCCCAACCTGGGTACTCTGCAGCGCGAATACGGTGTTGATTACATCGCCCCGCAAGAGCGCCTGGATCAGACTGATTGGTACTCCGCTTACCGCTCCAACGGCGAAGGACAACCGTTTTTTGACGATGCCCGCCTCGCCCGTGTAGTGGCCGACGTTAACGCCGACGGTAATGTGAAGTCTGTGCGCACCGTAGAGGCTGCCGGCCGCGCCCGTCGCGATGCCAAAGTGATTGAAACCGCCTTGAAAAAGTCGCGTTTTATTCCGGGCTTTGTCGGCAGCGAAGCGGTAGATATGCACACCATCGCGGTAATCAACTACCCAGGATCCGAATAACCCCTGTCAAGGTTTGGCTCCTATTGCAAAGGCCGCCCATTTGGGCGGCCTTTTTTATTGCTGACTGGGAGAGTTTATGTCTGGTTTTGCAGAGGCGTTTTTTAAGCCATTCCTTAGGTTCATTAACCACTGTTTAAGCGAGAGGGCTGGTTTTTCCACATACGTCCATGACATCCAGGCCAGAGCGCCAGTTATCACAGTGGAAATAAGCGTATTGATATAAGGCGACGCACTGGGCAGTGAGCTTGCAATGACCTGCTGGGTGGGCCATGCGTAAATGTAAAAGCCGAAAGAAATATCACCGAGTGAGCGATCCATATCAATGTGTTTTGTGGCATAAGCGGTGTAGAAGAGCAGATAGACAAACGCCAAAGGAAACACGTATTGATACCAGCTCTTGCCAAAAGACGCTAAGCATAAAACTAGACTTGTGATGGCGAGTACCCAGTGCAGCACAATATATTTTCGGTTTACGTAGAAAAATACACCTAAGAGAAAATAAAGTGATGGTCTGGCCCACGCTTCATTAATGCCTATAAGGGGTAGGTTAGGGTAAAACTTTAGTGAAAATAGAAACAATACGACTAAGAAACCGTTTGCTATCGCGGCATATTTGACCAGTGCAAATGTGCCTAATACTAGCAGCAGAACGTAGCAATACACTTCGACATTCAGAGTCCACAATGAGCCGTTAACCGCTGTGCGGGTATTGTCGACAAAAACTCCGGGTAATTCCCATTGCATGGGTATAAAAGCCAGCGAGTTTCTAAGGTAGGTGAAAGTTTGAGTGCTTTCGAAGTAATCGCTGATCGGTAGCTCGGAGGCAAGTGAACCGAGTAGAAATACACATATAAATACACAGACAGTTAAGCCGGGCACGATACGCAATGAGCGAGAGATGATGTAGTCAATCGCGTCTCGTTTCATAAGACTAGCTGTAACCAAAAAGCCGCTTATCGCAAAAAATCCTTCTACGGCAATGGCTCCGACCCATGTTGAGCCCGCGAATAGCCTATTCAACGGGTCCGAATAGCCATCCGCAGCTTGTATGGCATAGCTATGTCCATAAAGAACAGCCCAGGCAAATACTAGGCGTATCAGGGTAAAGTTGTTGCTGCGATTGCCATCAAAGTCGATTAGTCGGCGGATGGAGCTCGATTTCACTGGAGTTGCTCTGGTTATAAGTGTTAACTGCCATTTATTGTATGACAATGGCTTTAGAGTGATCGCGTATTAGAATGCCGTCTTTGACGTTTTAGGGCGCCGTCCCCAGCTCAATGGTGCGCTTTTCCCGGGCACTGTGTTCGGCAATTTCGATCAGCCCCACGGTGACTAGCGCCTGTTCTGCCAAGGTGTTCAGGGGCGCGCCTTCTGTCAGGTGTCGGTATATATTGTGGTAGTAATCCTGATACCGGCCATCGATGGTGGGGTAGGCAGTGCTGCCTTCATCTGAGTACAAAAGGCCCCAATATTGCGGTTCTTCCTGACACCAATTGTCGGAATCTGGGAGAGTGCCCGCCGCTAGCAGTGATTCTTGAATATCCGCGCCCTGTTTAACAAAGGACGCCCGGTCGCCGTGCAGAACATAGGCGGGGCCGGGTGCGCGGGCGAGCATGCTGGCACTTAGCAGGCACTTGTGATGGGGGTAATCCAGGCGCAAATGAAAATAGTCGCATACCTGTGACTGATCTCGCTCGCAGCGTAAATCGGCGGTAACGGCCTGGGGTAAACCGAACAGCATCGCCGCTTCATCCAGCAGGTGCGAGCCAAGATCGTATAACAAACCAGCCCCCGGGTTGGGTTCTTCTTTCCATTTTTTGGGGCCGGGTTGGGGGCGGTAGCGATCAATATGCGTGGCAAAGGTGTTGAGCTGCCCCAATTCGCCTTTATCCAACAGCTCTCGCACCGTTAAGTGGCCCGACTGAAGCCGGCGGTTATGGTAGACCGAGAGCATCAGCTGGCGCTGGTTTGCCAGATCTATCAGCGCCTTGCCCTCGTCCACCGACACAGTAAAAGGTTTCTCCACAATTACGTGTTTACCCGCTTCGAGTGCCGCATGGGCCATGGGGTAGTGCAGATAGTTGGGGGTGTTGACGACAACCAGATCAATGTCCGGGTTGTCGATGAGTGAAGCAAAGTCCCGCACGATTTTGGCGTCCGGGTAGCGCTCACGAGAGTGCGAGGCTGTGCGCTCGAGAATACTGTGTAGCTTGAGGCCGGGATGTTGGTGAATAAAAGGTGCGTGAAAAATGCGGCCCGACATGCCGTAAGAGGCCAGAGCCAGATTCAGAACCTTGGGCAAAATAACATCCTCGCGAATCAAATTTTCGGGCCATGGTGCATGAGCCACCGGGGCTATGCAAATGAAAGTCGGCCGCTGGGCGTTACCATAAGCAGTCTTTAGAGCTGCTTGTTATATAGCTAGTTGAAATTACTATTTTTCCTAGTTAGTTCATTCCGGTATCCTCGCCGCCTTATCGTCTGTAATTGGGTCTGAAGAAAATGGAATGGCAGGGTTTACTCTCACTGGGGTTAGCGGTTGGCGCCTTGGCTACGCTGATTTTTACGCGGATTGCGGCGCACCTAGTGATGATGGGCGTGCTGGTCATTCTCAGCGTCACCGGAGTGTTAACCACTGGCGAAGCCTTTGCCGGGTTTAGCAACCATGGCGTCTTAACAGTCGCGGCCATGTTTGTGGTGGCGGCGGGTATTCACGGTTCTGGCGGTGTGGATTTACTGGTCACCCATGTGTTGGGTAACCCTAAAACCGTGCGTGCCGCGCAGATGCGTATCGGTCTGCCGGTGGCCTTTCTCAGCGCCTTTTTGAACAATACACCGGTCGTCGCCACTATGATTCCGGCGGTGCGCGCCTGGGCCAAGCGCATCGATGTGCCCGCCTCCAAGCTGATGATTCCTCTCAGTTACTCCGCGATTCTGGGCGGCACTTTGACGCTGATCGGTACCAGTACCAACCTGGTGGTGAATGGTCAGTATCAAGAACTCACCGGCCACAGCGGCTTTTCACTGTTCTCGATTACGGTGGTGGGCTTGCCCGTGGTGATTGTGGGCATGCTGTTTATGTATTTTGTGTTTCCCAAAAGTTTACCCGACAGACGCGAAAAAGGTCTGTTTGGCAATTTGCGGGAGTTTACCCTCGAAGTGGCCGTGGCCTCGGATGGCCCGCTGGTGGGACGCACGGTAGAAGAGGCAGGGCTTCGCAATCTCAAGCGCATTTATCTGGTGGAAATTGAGCGCCAGGGCGCGATTGTTCCGGCGGTAAGCTCCGAGGAAGCATTGCAGGCGGGGGATCGACTGGTGTTCGCCGGCAATACCGAGGCCATATCAGACCTGTTGCGTATAAAAGGTATCGTGCCTTCAACCGATGGCGAGCCCACGCTTGCCAGCGAACGGCGCGAGCGCCGTTTGGTAGAGGCGGTGATCTCGCCGCACAGCCATTGTATTAACCAGACGGTGCGCGACTCGCAGTTTCGCGAGCGCTATGGCGCCGCGGTACTGGCGGTAGCGCGCAATGGTGAGCGGGTGCAGGGCAACCTCAGTACCATCAAACTCAAGCCGGGTGACACTCTGCTGCTGGAGGCGCGCCCGGCGTTTGTCAGCCGCCAGAAGTACAACAAAGATTTTCTCCTGGTAAGCGATCTGGGGACCGAGCCGCCGCGCCATCAGCGTGCGTTTTTATCCTGGCTGATACTTTTGGCGGTGGTTATGGCGGCGGCGTTTGGCGCCTTATCTATGCTCAATGCCGCCTTGTTAGGCGCAGCGGCGATGATGTTGACCGGCTGTTGCTCGGCGCAGCAGGCGCAAAAGAGTTTAGACCCGACCGTACTGTTGACCATTGCCGCGTCTTTTGCGCTAGGTAATGCCATGTACAAAACCGGCGTAGCCCAGTGGTTGGCCGAAGGCCTGCTGACCATCGGTATGGGGCATCCGCTGCTGATTTTATTTTTAACCTATGTGGCTGTGTGGCTGCTGACCGAGTCAATCACCAATAACGCGGCGGCAATTTTGATGGTGCCTGTGGTATTGGAAATGACTCAGAAAGCGAGCCTTAATCCCGAGCCCTTTATGCTGGTGGTAATGATGGCCGCCTCGGCGAGCTTTACTACGCCTTTAGGCTACCAGACCAACCTGATGGTTTATGGCCCCGGTGGCTACCGCTTTACCGATTTTCTCAAAGCGGGCCTTCCTATGAGTATACTGGTGGGCGCAACGACCGTAGTGGTGTTGGCCATTGGCTGGCCATTAACTCTGTAGTGGGGTTGCCGCGCGTGTCTCAACGGAAGAGGGAGTTATGCCCCAGGCGAAGCGCGAACTGTTTTTGTACGGGTCTATTTCACGGGCCCTTCTGACGTTATCCGTGCCTATTATTCTGGCCAATATTCTTCAGGCCGGTTATCAACTTACCGATACTTACTGGGTGGGGCGCCTGGGTGCGGACGCCGTGGCGGCGGTATCCGTAAGTACTCCGGTGACCTTTCTGGTGGTCGCGCTGGGGGCCGGTTTAGGCATGGCGGGCACGACCTTAACCGCTCAATACATTGGTGCCGGCAGGCCTGACAAGGTCAATCAAGTTGCCGCGCAAACCTTGCTTATGGTGGCGGTGCTGTCACTGCTGCTAGGCTCTTTGGGTTTTATTTTCGCCCCCGATTTTCTCGCACTACTCGGTATCAGCAGCGCCGTGTTTGATGGCGCTTTGGCTTATATGCGCACCTCCTTTGCCGGCGTGGTTTTTGTGTTTGCCTTTTTTATGATGCAGTCGCTGATGCGCGGCGTGGGGCAAACCAAAATTCCCTTGATTATTGTCGCCCTCACGCTGTTATTAAATATGGCACTGGACCCGCTACTGATTTTTGGCTTTGGGCCGCTGCCGGGTTTGGGGGTAATGGGCGCCGCCCTGGCTACCCTAATTACCCAGGGGCTGGCGGCGGTGGCAGGCTTGTGGGTATTCTGGCGCGGCCAGCATGGCATTCATTTGTCCCTGCCGCTGTTTAAACCGGACTTTGCGTATATTAAAAAAGCCTGTGCGCTGGGCTTACCCGGCTCGATTGAGTTATCGACCCGCAGCCTCGGGGTGATGATTATGTCGTTTCTGGCGGCAAGCTTTGGCACCCTGGCGATTGCGGCCTATGGCATTGGGGCCAATATACTGCAGGTGATTACGATTCCGGCGATGGGCTTGTCTATGGCTGTTTCTACGTTGGTGGGGCAGAACATGGGTGCGGGTTTTGCCGAGCGGGCGGAGCGTATTACCCGTTTGGGTGCGGTGTATGGTTTGCTGTCTCTGTCGTTAATCGGTGCTCTGGTGTTTTGGCAGGCGGCCAATATTGTGGCTTTTTTTGTGCCGGATGAGGCCGATGTTATCGCCGAGGGCGGGCAGTTTATTCGCATTATGGCACTGGCCTGGGGCGGAATCGGGGTGCAACTTTGCGTGGTGGCAGCCTTTCGCGCTTCAGGCAATATGGTCAACGCCATGGTGTTGGCTCTGGTATCGCAGTGGTTACTCCAGTTTCCCTTAGCTTATGTGCTGTCTAAGCATACAAGCTTAGGCATGGACGGGATCTGGTGGTCTTTTCCGCTCACCAATATTTTGGTGGCCTTGGTGGCTCTGGCTTGGTTTAGTTCCGGAGGCTGGAAACGAACCCGGCTTACCGAAGAGGATAAACAAGTGCAGGCAGTGGTGGATAACACCATAACCGATGAAGGCGGGCTGCCCAGGTACTGAGCGGCCCGCTGCCGAGGTGGTCAGACGGCGATCGAATCGTAGACTACCACCCGTTCCCATAAGTGGCCGCAGTCCTCGACAAACTTCTTGTGAATTGAGTGCACTTGATAGGCGTTTTGGCCTTCTACGTCGTCGAACATCAGTAGTTCGGATACCTGAAATGAATTGTCTACCACCTCGCGCTTTTCGGTCGAGGCGGGTACACCTATGCTGATGGCTTTCACCGAGGGAATTTCTCCCAGGGTTTTAAGCCCGGCAATCAGAGCATCGCGGTCTTCACTGGAGTCTGGGTTTTTTAACCAAAAATAGACATTGTGTTTTAGGGCTGGCATTTCGTTAGCTCCGCTGGCAGCGATGGCCGAGCCTGCGGCGGCGGTTGCGCCCAGGGCTGCGGCACCACTTAAGACTTGGCGACGAGATATGGTAGACATGAAGCTCTCCTGGCAATGGGTTAGGGTTATTAATCTAGTTGCCCGGCAGTTTACTATTATTTCCGGCTGTTGTGACAGCGCAATCATTGGTTAACGAATCTTCACCCAAGCCTTATCTGTGCCCTTTTCGCCGGCGCTGATAAACACCTTTTCTGGTATCGGGGCTGTGGTATATTCGAAGGCTTAACAACTTATCAAGGAAGTCGCCATGGTGTTGTTGCGCAGCTTATTGCTTGGCGTTTTATTGTTCTGTAGCCATCTTGCCTGGGCGCAGTCAGATGAAGGCCAAGACACGGAAGATCAAGTACACGCGTTGACTGAAGCGGAATACGAATCGGTGGATGTGTGGGGTATGCACCTTCTCACCTTACGCAGCCAGTATCGGCATCTGGCGCCGAAAAGCCGCGCTAAAACCATCCTCGATAAAGTCCACTCTATTCCCGTAGCTACGAAATACGAGTTTGATTACAGCCCGGTCATTGAAGGGGAGTACGAAGGCGCCTGGATTCTGGTCAATGACTTGCGCATTATTGGGCTGTTGGCCGGTGACGCGCCGCCGAATATGACGCTGGAACAGTACGGTGAGACTATTATCGAACGGCTGCGACAATGGCTCGAGAGGCGCGACGCTCAGCAACGGCCTAAAGTGTTTTTATTTGGCACCCTGTATTCGGCCATAGCCTCGCTTATTTTTGGCGTGATGATTTACGGTATTTATCGCGGCCGCGAAAAAGTGCTGTTGTGGCTAGAACATGCTAACAACCCCAAGCAGGGTGTCAGCATATTACAGTTCGGCAACTTATATCTAATGCCCTATTTGGTTATGCTTTTATCGGGCATTGTGCGCTTGCTGATGTTGTTAACCATTGGCCTGCTTTGTTATCTGTGGCTTGCCTATGTGATGCGGCAGTTCCCCTACACCATCGGCTATAGCCAGCGGTTAACGGACTACATTGTCCGCCTAGTCGCCGAGATAGGCTTGGGTATTCTGCATTCCATTCCCGACTTGATCATGGTCGCCGTGATTTTCTGGCTGGCTAAGGTCGTCAGCGATATTGTCCGTAATATTTTCTCGCGTATCGAAAAGGGACGCTTACGCTCGAATTTATTCGATGCCGAAACCGCCAAAGCGACACGCCGGGTTATTGTGGTGCTGGTGTGGTTGTTTTCGGTGGTGGTGGCCTACCCGTACATTCCCGGTTCCGATACCGAAGCCTTTAAGGGCGTGAGTGTGTTTTTGGGTTTGATTGTCTCGCTGGGTTCAGCGGGTATTGTCAGTCAGCTTTTGGGTGGTCTGATTGTGGTGTACAGCCGCGCCTTTCAACCGGGTGAATATGTGCGTATCGGAGAATATGAAGGAACCGTAACGGCGGTAGGCGTACTGTCGACAAAAGTGAAAACCATTAAAAGAGAAGAAATAACTATTCCCAATGCGGTGCTGCTGAATGCGACCAGCACCAACTATACCCGCTTGAGCAAACCGGATGGGGTCATTGTGTCCACCAGTGTCACTATTGGCTACGACACGCCCTGGCCTCAGGTACATCATTTATTACTGAGTGCCGCGGACAAAACTGCCGGTGTGCGGGATGAGCCCGAGCCCCAAGTGCGGCAAATTGCCCTCAGTGATTGGTATGTGGAATATCGCTTACTGGTGCATATTGATGAGCCAGAGCTAAAAGTGGCGGTTTTGTCGGAGCTGCACCAGAATATTCAAGATGCTTTCGCCGAGGCGGATTTACAGATTATGTCACCACATTTTATGGCCCAACCTGAGAAGCCGCTGGTGCCCGCGCCCTGGACACCACCAGTGGTTAACAATAAGCCGGAAGGTGAGCTGTAAACTTGTGATAATGATCGCTTAAGGGGTGCTGTAATTGGGCGTAATTCTGCTAACCTTAGTCCTTGTAAGTGGATGTAATTGACACAACCTGAGGACTGATAATGGATAATAAATTTACCAAAGCCGCACTGGTTACCGCCCTCGCTTCAGTTAGTGGCCTTGCCCAAGCGGCTTCGTTCCAACTGTTGGAGCAAAGCCCTGCCCATATGGGTAAAGCTTTTGCCGGCACTGGCTCGGATATTACCGACGCCAGCACCGTATTTTTTAACCCCGCCGGTATGACCAAGTTAGATCGCCTGACCTTGACGGGTGGTTTGAATGTGGTGGCTACCGATGCTGAATTTCACGATCACGATTCCAGCTTTAGCGGTGGCAATGGTTCCACCAAAGAAAATGGCTATATCCCCAACGCTTACTTGGTTGCGCCTTTATCCGACAGCTTTGCCGTGGGCTTTGGTTTAAGTGCGCCCTTCGGGCTTGCCAGCCGTTTCGATGAGCAGTGGGCGGGGCGCTATTCCGCCACCGATAGCGAACTGGAAGTGGTTAACCTGAATGTCACCGCCGCCTGGGCTGTGAATGACATGATTTCTCTGGGCTTGGGGGTTAATTACCAGACCATTGAGGCCACACTTGAAAACCAGTTTGATTCCACGCTTGGGGTTGCTCCAGATCCAAGCACCGATAGCAGTGCAAAAATCAAAGGCGACGATGACGATTACGTTCTCGATGCCAGTATTTTGTTTACCCCCAGCGAAAGCACCAGCATTGGTTTTGTCTGGCGCGAAGGGGGTGAATTTACCCTGGACGGCGATGCCAGTTTTGATTTGAATGCGGCCTGTAGCCCCGGTGCTGGTTACCCTCTGCCCACGGGCATTACCACCGGTACGGGATGTTTTGGTGCACTGACAGCGTTGGAAGGTGGCATTAACGCATCGGTAAAACTGCCCGATACCTACACCTTAAGCTTTAGCCAGGCGCTGTCACCCAGCTGGAAAATTCACGCTGATATTGCGCAAACCGAATGGAGCAGCATTAAAAACATTGCGGTAGTCACCGATGGTGGTGCGCCTGTGGATGCGCTCAACTTGCAGTATGACGACACCATGCGCTACGCGCTGGGCACCACCATTGGTCGCGACGGCCACTTGCAGTGGCGCTTTGGGGTGGCGTTGGATGAAACGCCGCAGGATAACCCCGAGTATGTCAGCCCGCGTATTCCCGATGCGGACCGCACCTGGCTTGCCGCTGGTGTGCACTGGCCACTCGCGGAGCATATCTCCTTTGATTTTAGCTACGCACACCTGTTTGTGGATGATGCACAGCTGGAAGAAGAGGGCACCTCTGCGATCGGCGCGCCCACACGTTTGGCGGGCGAGTTTGACGCAACCGTGGATATTTTCGCGGCGCAGGTGAATTGGCGTTTTTGATGTGTATAGGCGTCTGACGTCGGATGTCTGAGGTCGGAAGGTGTCAGACATCCGACTTCCGTCATCCGACATATCTTTCAGTGCTCAAATCTTCTTTTCCCAAAACTCCGCCCGGCCCGCTTCAGGGGCCAGCTCGTAGCCGCTAAAGCCGAATGTTTTATAGGCTTTAGCGGCAATCGTGTTATTGCTCAAGACCTCTAAGGTTAACTTGCAGCAATTGCGTTCGCGGGCGATGTATTCAATTTCACTCAGCAATTGCAAGCTAATCCCCCGGCCACGATAGTCAGGCAGTACAGCCAGGTCATGAATGTTGATAAGGGGGCGGCAGGCAAACGTAGAAAAACCGGTAAAGGCATTGAGCAGGCCGACGGCTTGTTCACCGTCGTACGCAAGCAAAGAAATTGCCTCGTATTGCGCCAGCCGGGCGATTAAATGCTCGCGGGTAAAGGTGCTGAGGGGCTGGCCGCCTCCCATCGGGTCGCGTGCGTAGGCGTCTAACAGACGAACGATGTCGTAGCCGTGCTGTGGGTCGTGGTAGTCGGCGCGGGTTATGGTAATCACCGATGCAGCTCCGTAGGCTTTTCGATCTCTAAAATGGCATCCGTGATCGTCTCCATTTTATCGTCCAGCACGGCTGCGGCATCGTAGAGGCCACGATTATAAAAATACGGGCCGATTTCTTCGGCGAAAAAGTCCAATAAAAATATCGCATCAAAACCGCCGATGGTTTGATCCAACTCGTCGCGAAAGTACCCTTGGATCTTTTTGACGATGACTTCTTTTTCCTGTTCTGAAAATTTCATTTGCGCTCCCATTGCTTAATCGGCCTTTTGCTGCCTTGCGAAGTAGTCTTTGGCCGTCTCCATAATGTTGGGCGCCAGCAGCAGTGCGGACACCATGGTCGGTATCGCCATGGCGGCGTACATACCGATTAAAAAGTTAAAAATCATGTCTATTGAGCCAATACTCCCGAGTATGACCAGCAGGCAGTAGAACCAGACATAATGGTGTTGATGCTGGGCGCCGATCAAATAGCCCAAACATTTGCTGCCGTAGTACCAGAAGGTAGTGATAGTACTAAGGCTGAGAAAAATCACCATAACGGTGAGCAGAATGGGCCCCCAAGCACCGTAGGTTGCGGCAAAAGCGCTGGCCGTTAACGTGACCCCGTCAGCGTCGCTGCCCTGCCAGACACCGGTTATCAATATAGCTAAGGCTGTGCAGGTGCAGACAATTAAGGTGTCGATCACGGGACCTGTCATGGCGACTAAACCTTCGCGCACGGGCTCATTGGTTCGCGCCGCACCATGGGCCATAGATTCTGTGCCTATACCCGCCTCATTAGAAAATGCGCCGCGGCTGACCCCCACCTGAATCACTTTTCCCAAGGCTCCACCGGCTACGGCTTCACCTGTGAAAGCGTCGCTGAAAATGAGCGCAAAAGCGGCGGGAATCTCACTGGCGTGACTTACCAGTAAGCCAAGGGTCATCGCCATATAACCCAGCACCATGGCGGGAATTAGGCGTGAGGTGACTTTACCGATACGCGCTAAGTTGCCGCTGATGACGGTAAATACCAGCACGGCGGCCGCCACTCCAACGCTGGCATCAAAGAGTAGGTGGTTGGTTTCACTGGCAAGGTTTAGTGGGTAGGCAACTGAGGTGCGCAGCATGGCGACCAACTGATTAATTTGAAACACCGGTTGCGTGCCACACAGACCGGCAAGAGCAAAAAATGCGGCGAGCCATAGCCACTTTTTACCCAGGCCTTCGCGAATGACATACATGGGACCACCCTGCAGCTGTCCCAGTGAGTCTTCGCCGCGGTATTTGACGGCGGCGGTGGCGGTAAAAAATTTGGTGGCAATACCCACAATGGCCGTTAACCACATCCAAAAAATGGCGCCGGGGCCGCCTGCGGTAATGGCCAGGGCGACACCGGCAATATTGCCAAGACCCAAGGTGCCAGACAGTGCAGTGGCCAACGCCTGAAAGTGACTTAGTGTGCCCTTGTCGCTGTTGTTATCGTAGCGGCCGCTGAGTATCGCAAAGCCGTGACCAAAATATCGATAGGGTAGCGCGCGGCTGTAAATGACAAAAAATAAACCACCGCCGACCAACAGAAAGATCAGTGGCAGGCCCCACATAAAGGAGACAAATTGTTGCAGTAGTTCTTCCACTCTCGTTACCGGTTAGAAATTTGGTTTTAGGGTAGCATGACGCGCTCACCCCTTCAGAGCTTGGCCGATGTGATGTTTGGCAATTTTTGCCGCGCTTAGCGGCACTATTTACATTGCGGGGCGGGGGTAGCACGTAATATAGGGCTCTGCAGTGCTGGAGCTGTTTTTGCTAGCTAACTGGTTTGGTGCAATTGCAAATAAGAGTGGAACTTGTGAATAGTGGAAATATTTTAAGCAGATTGGGCAAGCGCGAGCTGAGTTTTATGGCGGTAGTGTTTGCCATTCTCGCTTGCGGATGGGGGTTTGTAGAGCTGGCCGATGAGGTCGTCGAAGGCAGTACCGCCGAGTTTGACGAGACAATTTTATTGGCGATGCGCAGCGCCGGTGACGTCTCAGACCCGCTCGGGCCCGGCTGGTTCGAAGAAGTCATGCGAGACCTGACGGCCTTGGGGGGCAATGTTGTTCTCACCCTGGTGACTCTGACCGTCGTGGGGTATGTACTGCTCTGCGGCTATCGCAGGCTGGCTTTTGTGGTACTGCTGGCGTCGCTGGGTGGGCTGGGGATGAATACCCTTATGAAAAACTCCTTTGAGCGCGACAGGCCTGAACTGGTGCCCCATGGCTCACAGGTTTATACCGCGAGCTTTCCCAGCGGCCATTCCATGGTGGCCGCCAGTACCTATCTGACCCTGGCCGTGCTGATGGCGCGGGCCGAACGGCGTCGCAGAATCAAAGTTTACGGCATTATTGTCGCTATGGTACTCACTGCTCTGGTTGGTATCAGCCGGGTGTATCTGGGCGTGCATTGGCCCACAGATGTGCTGGCCGGCTGGGCCGCCGGCGCCGGTTGGGCGATGGCCTGCGGGCTGATCGCACTTTGGCTGCAGCGTCACGGCCAGGTGGAGGTCTCACCGGTTGAGAGCGGCGTAGACGAGGTGGCGGGATGACTCTGGATGGTAAGTGCAAAGCGCTGTTAATCGTCAACCCCAAAGCCCGCAACGGCGCCTCGGCACAGCTGCAAGAAGGCATGGCAACACTGCAAGAAGCGGGCATTGCCACTGAGTTGTTTGAATCGCAAAGTGCCGAACAGACAAGGGAGTTTATCGCCGAGCGCCATCGCGAATTAGATCTGGTGATTATCGGCGGTGGTGACGGCACCATAAGCTCGGCTGCGCAAACTTTGCACCAGTACCGCTTACCTCTGGCGGTTCTGCCCCTGGGAACGGCGAATGACTTGGCGCGCTCGCTGGGGCTGCCGGAAGACATTGAAGATGTTTTTGCCGTTATCGCCCGGCGCCAGTTGATGCCCATTGATCTGGGGTCGGTTAACGGGCACTGTTTTTTTAACGTGGCCAATATGGGGTTGGGTGTTCAAGTTACCGAAGAGCTGACTCCCGAGGTGAAAAAGAGCTGGGGCGTGCTCAGTTACCTGCGCGCTTTTTTTGCGGCCCTGGTGCGGGTCAAGCAGTTTAAAGTACGTTTGCAGGTCGATGGACGCCAGTACAAACTGCGCTCTATTCAGTTGGCGGTGGGGAATGGTCGCTATTATGGTGGCGGTAACGTGGTGGATGAGCGCTCGCGCATCGACGACGGCGAGTTTTCGCTCTACAGTATTAAGCCGCAGAGCGTATGGGAGTTTTTAACCCTGGCTCCGCTGTTGCGCGAGGGGCGCCAGAAGCGTGCACAGAGAGTGGTGCAGTTGCGGGGCAAGCAAATGGAGTTGACAACCCGCCCCAAGCGCATGGAGATACACGCCGATGGCGAGCCTATTGCTCACACCCCTGCCAAGTTTGAATTATTGGCGGGCGCTTTACAGGTGGTGGTGGACCCCAATACATTTACTGCACATGGCGATGGGTCTGGTAAGACTGGGAGCGACTAGCCGATAAGCCGTTAGCGAACGAGAGAATTAGCCCGGAGTACAGAAAAATGAGCTTTGTGCGCAATGAAACCCAAGTGGCCCTGCGCGATGTGCATGTGGCACTGTTGGAAAGTGTGGATCACTATCGCGATGCTGCAGAGTTTTCCAGCAACCAAGTGGCGGCAGAGTGTTTTAACGCTATTGCCGAGGCGCGTGAAGCACTGGCCCATGACTATGCGGAGGCTATCCGCGCCGCCGATGATCTACCCTCAGTACCCGACCCGGAGTTGGAGGGCGGGGAGCAGTTTCTCAGTCACCTGGCCACCCTGTTTGCTGCCGATGAGTTGGAAGGATTGGTGGAGCAGCGCCTCGATGCGGAAAACCGTCTTGAGCAGCTGCTGCAGCATTCCGAGATCGAAGGCCCCTTGCGCGAGGTACGTGCGGATTTGTGGCAATCGTGCCGCGACAATATCGCCCGCGCGCGCCAGCAGTTAAGCGAGCTGCGCTCCGCCTAGCGTCGTAACTTTAAAGCGTGGTTACCAGTGCCACAGGGTGCCATCTTCCAGTCGGTTAACCGGCAGGCAGGCGCGTTTGTACGGGTAGCGCGCGGCCAGGGACTCATCAATATCCACCCCATGACCCGGCGCCTCGCCTGGGGTAAAGAAGCCGGCGTTAAATTCGTAGTGGCGAGTAAAGACCGATTCCATCAGCTCGCTGTGAGGCATATGCTCCTGAATACCAAAATTCGGCACCCAGTAGTCAAAGTGCAAGGCCGCGCCCATACACACCGGTGATAAATCGGTAGCACCGTGAAAACCCGTGCGCACATGGTACAAGCTGGCTAAGTCTGCAATACGGCGCAAATGCGTGATACCGCCACCGTGGACAATGGTGGTGCGAATATAGTCAATCAGTTGATTCTGAATCAGCTCGCGGCAGTCGTGGATGCTGTTAAATACTTCGCCTACCGCGATGGGCGTTGTGGTGTGTTGGCGTATCAGTTTAAAACCTTCCTGGTTTTCGGCTGGTACCGCGTCTTCCATCCAGAATAGATGAAACGGCTCCAGCTCTTTACCCAGCCGCGCCGCCTCAATGGGGGTTAAACGGTGGTGAACATCGTGCAACAGGTGAATGTCATCGCCAAATTGTTCACGCACGGCGGCAAACAGCTTGGGGGCGAAGTTCAGGTATTTTTCGGTGGACCATACCGATTCGGTAGGCAGGTCGGCGTCGGCGGGCTCATAAGCTTTACCGGCTTTTGCCACGCCATAGGTGCTGGCGACTCCGGGTATCCCGCACTGAATACGAATGGCTTGGTAGCCCGCTTCTTGTGCTTTGGCAACAGCCTCTAAAGTGGAGGGGATGTCTTTACCGTTGGCATGGGTGTACACCATGATTTTATCGCGACTGCGACCGCCCAGCAGCTGATACAGCGGCATATTGGCCAGCTTGGCTTTAATGTCCCACAGCGCGGTATCGACCCCGGCAATAGCGGTCATACCGATGGGGCCGCGCCGCCAGTAAGCGCCGCGGTACAAAAACTGCCATATGTCTTCAATTTGCTGCGGGTCGCGGCCGATAAGCGCCGGCAATACGTAATCTTCAAGGTAAGAGACGACGGCTTTTTCACGGCCGTTGAGGGTGGCATCGCCAATGCCATACACGCCTTCATCGGTGGTGATTTTTACGGTGACGAAATTACGTCCGGGACTGCAGACAATTACCTTGGCGGCGACAATCTTCACGGGGGAAACTCCTGATGGGCCTGTGCGGCGCTACTCTTATGGTCTAAAAAACCATAAGAGTAGCGCTAATCTTGTTGTGGGGCAAGGTTCAGCCAGCATTGACCATGCAGTTGCGACCTTGTTGTTTGGCGCGGTACAGCCGTTGATCCACCAAGTTGCTAAACGCTTTGATGCTGTCCTTATGGCTCGGAATAATAGTGCCCACGCCCTGACTCAAGGTAAGTACTTGGCTCACGGGGGAGTGTTGGTGAGGTATCTGCTGTTTAAATATTAGACTGCGGCAGCGTTCTGCGACTTTTTGCACAGCGTCGGCATCAGTTTCGGGAAGAATCAGCACAAACTCTTCGCCACCATAGCGGGCAAAAAAATCGCGCGGTCGGGTGGCGGCTTTGCTGAGGGTTTTGGCGACCTGTTTAAGACAGTCGTCTCCCTGAATATGCCCATAGTGATCGTTGTACTGCTTAAAAAAGTCGATGTCGAACAAGATCATCGACAACGGCTGTTGGTTGCGTCTGGCGTTGTTCCATTCCAGTTCGAGCACCGAGTCATACATGCGTCGATTGGCCACGCCCGTCAGCCCGTCCTGGAAGGACAGCTCTTCAAGCTCTTTTTGCAAATCAAACAGTTTGTTTTCTATTTTCTTGCGCTCACTGATATCGAACATAAACCCTACCAGCGACTCGACATTGCCGCTGGCGTCGCGAATAACGTGCACTACATCGCGGATCCAGATATAGCGCCCATCTTTGGTCTGCGCGCGATAATCCGCCTCATGGTCGGCGCCAGCCTTGGATTGGGACACGCAGTAGTCCACGGCCCAGTCGCGATCGTCGGGGTGCATGCGCTCGGCCCAGTCGTTAACGCTTTGCCAGCTGTCCTGGGGCCAGCCCAGCAGCTCTTCTATTTGTGGACCTATGTAGCTGAACGTCAGGGTTTGCCAGTCGATCTGCCAGGGAATAGCGCGGGTGGATTCCAGCAGGGTTTTATAAAAAGTCGCGTCGGGCAAATTGTGTGGTGTGTCCGTATCGGTCATGGCGGCGCTCCTCTGGGGGTATCGGCTGATACCCCCTATTTAACAATGGGTCTGCGAAAAGAATAGGCGCCTTGGGCGGGCAAGTAAATGGCCTGCTATGGCTTTAGGGGCCACTGACTATTACTGATAAACGCAATATGCGAGCCATCGGGCGACCAGCTGTGTACATTAAGACTGCCCTGGCCTCCATACAGGTAGCCGATCACCTGGGCATTGCCACCGGCTGCTGGCATTTGCCGTAAATACACATGCCGGTAAAAGGGGTGATCCTCCGAGTCGATCTCGGCGGCGTAGGAGATAAAAACCAGTGTTTCACCATCGGGTGATACGTGTGGAAACCAGTCATTGTATTCGTCAAATGTCAGCTGTTGCTGATCACTGCCATCGGCGCGCATGCGCCACAGTTGCATGGTGCCTGTGCGGTTGGAGTTAAAGTAAATGTAGCGGCCATCGGGGCTGTACTCTGCGCCGTCATCCAAGGTGGGGGTATCGGTGAGCTGGTGCTCTTCCCCGGTTTTTATAGCGACGGAGTAGATGTCGTACTGGCCCTTGCGATCGGCGGTAAATACCAGGGACTGATCATCTGGTGCAAAGCCATGCAGGTAAGAGTGTCCCACTCCCGGGTGGGTAACTTGCACGGGTTTGTCAGAGCCGCCCAGCGGCAGCGTGTAAATGGTTGAGCGGCCCTGTTCACTGACTGCGTGGTGGCTGATGCCAATGTGGCGACCATCCCATGAAAGTACGTGGTCGTTGTTATTGTCTTTGGCAAAGCCTGTTTCAATGGGCTCGATTGAATGGCTTCCCAGGTCAAAGCGGTAGAGTAAACCGTCGGAGTTGTAGATCAAGGCCTTGCCGTCGCGAGTCCAGTTGGGTGCCTGCAGTGAATTGGGGGCGCTGTGCAGTATCCGGCGGTTGAAGGTGCGCATGTCCATAACTTCCAGGTGGCTGCCAATGTAATCCTGGTAGGGGGTAAACCCCTCTGGGGCTGGCTTTATCAGGCGCAGGTTGTTGATCTCAACAGCGGGGCTACCGGGGGAGGCGCCTAGGCTCAAACCGGCAAACAGCGATGTCGGGAGATTTGAGTCTATACTGGATAGAATTTGCAGGGGTTCGCCAAAATGGGCCGCTGAAGTAATAAAGGTTTCCCCGCGGCGCTCAAGCTGCAGCACCATTGACGAGCTTGGTTGATTGAGGGCGCCTAGGTTGGTGTGGCTGGTACTGCTGGGATTGGCAGGTTGGTAAAAACGGGTTGTAGCCTCGCCCAGTGCATTGATGCCGGTAAGCAGATATTTGCTATCGGGATCTAAAGATTCGCGAACCTCCCAGCCAAATGTCTGTTGTTCGCCACTGTCAGTGGGCCAGTGGATTTGAGCGCGGACGATAAAATCACCCTCCAGGGGGTGCCAGGCAAGGCTTATCGCTTGGTCTTCTCGCGTCGCATCGGGTTCGCTAGCCCGCATGCGATAAGTTTGCCGCTCGGGCTCGAAGCTGAGACTGTTGGCCTCTGATGTGGGCTTGGCAATATGAGTGAACTGGCCGATGGAATTTGCGTGTGTTGCCATAGCTGTTATCGCTACCAGCCCCGCTATAACTTTAGTGGTCGTCATCGACAGGGGGCGCATCTGATCTCCTAGTTATTTTTCATTAAATTTTAAGGTTGCCTCAGAATGATCTATAGCGGTGCACTGCGCCAGTTTAATTTTGTTAGCGGCGGTTAAGCCGATAGAGTCCTCGGCTAATGCTTTTATTCAGGGTTTTTTCTGCTCGGATGAGGGCGCCTGTTGTGCTTAGAAAATAATCAAATAAGGGGCGGCAAGAGTAAAATGGCTGGTTAAAAATTTTGGCGTACACAGCTGCTCTATCTTGCCGGCAGCCCCGGCCCTACGCAATAAGTTGCGGTTTTTTGCTCGGTTGGTCGCAATTTCTTGTTTTGCGCGTTACATTAATCATTGGAAAATTCGTAAAGCCGGTAGTGAAACCAGAGTTTTAAAAGTGTAGAGGAATATAACAACGCATTATGGGAACTCCTCTGAAAGTACTGTTTGTGGAAGACTCGGAAGTTGATGCCGAATTGACAACGGCCGAGCTTGAGCGCGGTGGTTTTATTCCTGCGTCTCAGCTGGTGCAAACCTACGATGAAATGGCGGCGGCTCTGAGTGATGAATCTTGGGACGTCGTAATCTGTGACTACCGCATGCCACAGTTCAGTGCCGAACAAGCGTTGCAAACCGTTAAGGACTTCGGTTTGGACCTACCTTTTATTATTACCTCCGGCGCGGTCAGCGCGGAAGATGTCGTCAGCCTGTTAAAGCAGGGCGCCCATGATTTTATGGATAAGAGCGCCTTGGCAAGATTGGTCCCCGCTATCGAGAGAGAGATACGCGATGCTCAGGTAAGGCGCATCAAAAATGCCGCCGAGCGACGTGTGCAAGTACTGTCACAAGCGGTGGAGCAGAGCCCTGTGGCTATTGTGATAACCGACGACCAGGGCATTATAGAGTATGTAAACCCCTGTTTTGAGCAAAGTCTGGGCTACTCCAGCAGCGAGGCCATGGGGCAGCCTCTGGGTTTTACCTTTGCAGAGCAAGAATCGGTCGCGGCATTGGATAAATTGTGGCAAACCGGCTGCGGCGGACAGCCCTGGCGCGGCGAATTTGCCAGTCGAACTAAATCCGGGCAGTTGGTGTGGGAATTTATCAAGGTGACACCGCTGGTCGACAGTGAAAAAAATGTCGATCCCAGTCACTACTTGGCCGTAAAAGAGGACATTACGGTTCGTCTTAATTACGAACAGCAGCTGGTGCGTCAGGCGCATTATGACGATCTAACCGGGTTCGCCAACAGGGTCTTACTGATGGATCGTTTGACCCTGGCTTTAGAAAGCGCCAAGCGCAGTGGCAATAAAGTCGCTGTATTGGGGATTGATCTCGATCACTTTAAGAATGTTAACGACAGCTTAGGTCACAGTATTGGTGATACTCTGCTCAAAGAAGCGGCCGAGCGGCTATCCGAATGTGTGCGCGGCGGAGATACCCTGGCGCGAATGGGGGGCGACGAGTTTGTGGTGGTTATCCCCGAGTTGCAGGACTTGCGTGATGTTCACGAGGTAAGTAAAAAAATTCTGCGGCAGTTTAACTCCCCCTTTACTATCTTTGGTCGGGAGTATTTTGTCACCACAAGCCTAGGGATAGCCCTGTATCCCGACGATGGCACAAACCCTCACTTATTGTTACGCAATGCTGATTTGGCGATGTATCAGGCAAAGGATCAGGGGCGCAATCGCTACTGCTTTTTTACCGAAGAGATTAATACCGCCTTACTTGATCGTTTGGAGTTAGAGGCCAACCTGCGGTATGCGGTAGTGCGTGATCAGTTGCACGTGCATTACCAGCCTATTGTTGATTTGCAAACTAACCGCGCGGTGGGAGTGGAAGCGCTGGTGCGCTGGCGTCAACGAGATGAAACACTGCGCATGCCGGGAGACTTTATTCCCCTGGCAGAAGAAATCGGGGTGGTGCAAGAAATTGATAGCTGGGTCTTGCACACGGCATTGCGGCAAGTGACTCAGGTGTTGAGTGATGCGAAAGAGCTTGTGCGTGTGGCACTGAATATATCGCCAAAGCAGCTGCAGGTAGAGAGGTTTTCAGAGCTTGTAACGGCCACCCTGGCCGAATTTGACATGCGCCCAGAACAGCTGGAGCTGGAGATTACCGAACGCATTTTAATGGAAGATACCCAAGTTACCCGAGAGAATCTGGAGCAGCTGGGTGCTATGGGGGTGCGACTATCAATAGATGATTTTGGTACCGGTTATTCTTCGTTAGGTTATTTACAAAAATATCCTTTTACCACCTTAAAGGTAGATCGCAGTTTTGTCTCTAATATAAGTAGAAGCGAAAGCGCAAAAAGGTTGATAGAAACTATTGTCAGCCTGGCCCACGGTTTGGGAATGGAAGTGGTGGCGGAAGGCGTAGAAACAGAGCCTGAGTTGGAATTTATTCGCTCAGTGGGGTGCGATCTAGCGCAGGGGTATTTGCTGGGTCGCCCCGCTCCACTGATGAGTCTGCAGGGACTTATTCAAAAAGCTCCCGCTGAGCGGGAGCAAGACTGACTAGTCGGGCTGGATAATGCTCCAGCCCAATTTCTTAGCTTGAGCTTCTAATTCCCGTCCCCCTGCAATAACCACCGGATGTCCTACCAGTGCTAGCATGGGGAAATCCGAAATGTCATCGCCATAGGCATAGCAATTTTCCGGATTGACAGATCGCTGCGATAGAAACTCCTTGACCTGCCTCTCCTTACCCTCGCCAATCATCACCGGCGGGTTAATTCGTCCGGTATATTTCTGACCTACCACCTCCAAATCTGTGGCAAGTATGTGTTTAATGTTTAAGTCTCTGGCAATTGGATCTAAAAGCGCGGGAAAAGAACCGGAGACAAAGACACACAAATGCCCCAGAGTCTGGTGATGTTGCAGGCGTTGCAGAACCCGTGCGCGATAAAAGCTTTGCCTACTGTGAAAAAAATTAAACCACTGTCTGGCAAGATCCTCTACCTGTGCTACAGAGCGGCCAGAAAAGCTTTGATAGTAAGCTTCATTGAGAGACTTCCAGCAGCAGTTTTCCTCCTTTAGCTTGGCGAGAATACGCTGGAAATCTCGCTCCTTGATAGGATCGGGATGTTGTTGAAACCACAAGTTCTGAAAGCTGAGCATGCTTTTATTGGAGATAAGCGTGTCGTCCACATCAAAGAATGCAACCGCTTGGGGGGAGTGGTGATCTCTCTTGCGAGGTCTCATGCCTGATCCTCCTCTGCGGCTGAAAGTTGATGAGTGATATCAGTGAGATAATTGACGTGGCGCTTTTGCGCTGCAATGGCCTGGCGGTTCTCCTGACTGAAAATGCGTTTCTTTTCGACAGCTGCTATCTGAAACTGCAAGTGAGATACACAGGTTCCACATTGCACAACGTCAGCCTCTATAGTCAGACTAATCTTTTTGGGAAGATCCAGTTTTTTGGCAGTTACGGTACACAAAATACTGGCAGGAAGAGGAAAGGAGAAGTTATTGTACTGAACCGCCATCTTATTCAGGACAAATGCATAGTCACCGCTGCTTTCTGCCAGATAATAGGCTTCAGTTATAGCGACCGTCGCCTGACGTACGGCTTCAATCAGCAGCATCCCCTGAACATGCTGGCCACTTTGATGGTCCTGCATAAGCTCCCCGTCTTCATCGATCAATAAATGCAGCTGAAATATGTCCTCTGCCATTCTCGCCGGTGATGAAATAAGCGTATTTTCGATCTGGTGCTTGTGACTAAGCTTAACTGGGGCACGAGCTGGCAGTTGCCGCCATAGGCTGAAATCAAATTGAGCGTGGCGAGCTAGGTTGTCAGCTTGCTCTAGAATTTGCCTCACACATTGATCGCCTAACCCTTGGCCAGGTACTAACTTAATTCGGCCAGAAAAAGGGAGAAGGTGCTGGGGCAGCGCCAGGAGCCCCAGCAGCTGAGTTTTGGTGATAACGTCTTTGCCTTGCGCGTAAGCTGCGAACTTGTCGCCAACCACTAATATAACGGATGCGTTCATAGTAAGTTACCTATATAAAGGGAAGGAATGGTGATACATTGAAGCTGCTCAAAGCAGCGTGGACTCGCGGGAAGCGACAGCAAGTTGCGCCCCTTACGAGTCTTTTAGGTATATCGGCGCCTGACTGGCGTCGCCAGTGAGTAGATGCCCCGAATAAGAGGGTGAATGAATAAAGATAAGGGTATTGTGGTGAGACAGTTTGGTGTTTTATTTGGTGTTATGAAGGCCGCGCTGGTGGCAGTTGGGTTACTGTGGGGCGCTAAGAGCCTTGCCGAGCCGGTAACGTTAAAATTTATTTCACTAGAGGTTGCGCCCTGGGGGTGGCAGGATGCCGACAGCGGTGAGATGAAAGGCGCGTTTATAGAAATGGTGAAAGCTCTACGCGAACGCGTGGATGCGGATATTGAAGTATCACTAACGCCTTTTGCCCGAGTGGATAGGGAGCTGGAACTGGGCAGTCACGACTGTACAATTCTGGTTCCCCGCAGTGAAGAGTTTGTGACCGCGGGTGAGCTGGTGGCCTATCACGACATTGGTGTGGTGCCAGCAAAAAATGTTGAGCTTCCCGATTATTCCGCGTTAGAAGGAAAAAAAGTGGCCCTGATTCGCGGCTCCAGCATTACTCCACAGTTCGATACAGATGAATCTTTTATTAAGGTTCTCGACACCGACTACCTGATGTCTTTGCGTAAATTGGCGCGCGCAAGGGTAGACGCGATTGCCGGTGCAATACCTACGATTCGCTATTTGGCGGACAATAACAATCTGGGTGACAAACTGGGTCAGCCGCTAAAACTTGCCGACGTTCCCTTGCGCTTACAGTGCTCCAATAAATCCCCTCACCTGCAGCTTTTACCAACACTTAACCGCGCTATTGCCGAGATGAAAGCGCAAGGGGTAATCGACCGCATTAAGTCGCAGTACTATTTCTAATGGCCGAATTCTGGAAAAAACGCAAGCTTTCCGAATTGCGCCTAGCGCTGGAGCGCCGGGGAATTGGTCGACGCTTACTGGTCAGCATAATTTTGTTCAGCTCTTTGGTTACGCTGATCGCTACAGGAGTTCAGTTATTTACCGACTACAAACGCGATCTAGGCTTAATTAAGAGCCGCTTAGTTGACATTGAAAGCAGCTACATCGGCAGCATAGGCGCCAGTCTTTGGAATCTGGATGTGACCCAGCTGCGCCTGCAGCTGGACGGCATCCGCCAGCTTCCCGATATTTCCGCGGTCGCCGTATATGAGATGGGCGATAGCAGTAGCAGCCCTATTGTGATCGAATCCGGGGAGTTTACCGAAGTTAATACCATTGTCAGGGATTACAAAATTGTGCGTCAGTTTCCCTCCCAGGAGCGCACCATCGGTGTGTTGCGGGTGCAGGCTTCGCTTGAGCAATTGTATGCAAGGTTGTGGGACAAGGCGGTCGTCATTCTGCTGAGCCAGACGATAAAGACTTTTTTGGTGTCAATGTTTATTCTTTTGATGTTTTATCGTTTGGTTACGGTTCATTTGGGGCATATAGCGCGCCACTTGTCGGCCTTTAACCTCTCCACTCCGGGACCGGCTTTGCGACTTAATCGTCGCGCCGCTCGTGAACCAGATGAACTCGACTTGGTGGTTGATTCGTTTAACGATCTGACTCAAAAACTGCAGGATGCTCACGATCATATGCGCCAGGTAAATCTGGCGCTTGCCGACGACATTGTCGCCCGACGACGCGCGGAGAAAGAGGTGTCGCATCTCAACGCGGTGCTGGAGGAACGGGTGGCGCAGCGCACTTCGGAGCTGGAAGCGGCCAACGGTGAGCTGGCAAGTTTTTGCTATTCTGTCTCGCACGATTTGCGTGCCCCTCTGCGGCGCATTGAAGGCTTTCGCCGTATTCTCGCGGAGCAGGTGGCGCCCGATTACAGCGATAAGCAGCGCCACTACCTACAGCGTATTGAGGCAGGGGTGCAGGAAATGAGCGAAATGATCGACAGTTTTTTGCAGTTGTCGCGGGCCACGCAGGGCGAGCTTTATGTGGCCACCGTTAATCTGTCGGACTTTGTCTCAAGCGCCATTGCTGAACTGCGGGCCCAGCACCCTGAGCGACAGCTCGAGGTGAGCATAGAAGACAACATTTGCGTTGAGGCCGATGCGCGTTTTGTCCGGATGCTATTGAATAACTTGGTTCACAACGCCTGGAAATACACCAGTAAAGAGCCTCGGGCTCTTATTGAGTTCGGCAGACTTAATGCGCAGCAAGATGTTCCGGTCTATTTTGTGCGTGACAATGGCGCCGGTTTTGATATGCGCTATGCGAGTCGGTTATTCTCCCCTTTTACCCGGCTGCATAAGAGTAGTGAATTTGAAGGTATGGGTATCGGTCTGGCTACCGTGCAGCGTATAGTGGCACGACACGGTGGTCGGGTATGGGCCGAGTCGCGGCCCGGCGAGGGAGCGATTTTTTATTTTACTTTTTGGGATAGGAACAAGGACAGTGGACAGGGACACGATATTGCTGGTGGAAGACAACCCGGATGAAGCGGAACTGGCGCAATTGGCTTTTGCGCGACTTGATTCCTGTTACGATTTGCAAATCGTCACTAACGGTGAAGAGGCATTGGACTTTTCCTTTGCCTCCGGCCGCTATGAACACAGGCCCGCAGAGCGCAAGCCGGGTTTAATTTTGTTGGATATCGATTTGCCGCAAATCAGCGGCTTTGATGTGTTGCGCACGCTGCGCGCCTCGTCCAGCTACAGCCATACGCCAATTGCCATGCTAACCACTTCGGATGAGCGCGATGATATCGCTCATGGGTATGCGCTGGGCGCCAGTAGCTACCTGCAAAAGCCGCTGGATTTTGAGGGGTTTGCTCAGCTTCTGCAGGCTGTCAGCCACTATTGGTTACGCCTGAATACCCGAATCCACTAGGGCCTGTTAACACTAATTAAATGCGCCTGCTGGAAGCCAGTTTTGTCTCCAGCTAGGCGTCGTGAGCACAGTTTGGTTATTCCAAATAAGCGATCGGCAACAACGCTGGGGGCAAAACTGGCTCCAGCCCTTCGGGTTGCGGCTAAAAATCCGCCACTCTGCGTTGCTCGTCGTTCATTTGGAATAACCAAACCACTCTCCTCGCGCCTTGATTGGCAAATTTTTAGTCGCAACAGGCTGCATTTAATTAGTGTTAACAGGCCCTAAGACTCAATTGTCCTGCGCTTTTTTTATCTCGGCTTGCTTTGCCAACGCCTGCTCGTGGGCGGCAAAGGCTTCGCTGCGATCCTCAAACTCAAAGATACTGCGAATAGTGCAATTGTCGCCACCGGTGCGCACACTGTCCATGCCACCGCCGCAAACCTCGGCAAAACGCTGCTCAAAAATGGCCCGCGTGGATACCTCTAGGTTGGTGCAGCCGGGCAGCACCGTGGCCAAATAGTATTTGTTAAAAGCGTCAATGGAAATTACATTTTTTTCCAGTACGCCATAACCGCGAATGTCGCCGGCATCGATACAGGCGCGGCCGTTTTGGCCGGTAGTGTCCTGCAAAATAGAACTTATATTGGTGGATGGGCCGCCGGTAGTGCTGCAGCCGCTGAGACCGGCTGCGAATACACAAGATGCCAGGATGCGAATAAGAGTTTGCTGTTCCATAGAAGTCTCTCGTTAGCTTGCCAATGGGTGTTTGAAGTCTCTCAGTATAGTCGGCACTGAAGCAAAAAAAACCCGGCGCAGGGCCGGGCAAAGTTCCTGAGGTTGCTACAGGGTAGGGTTAGCGGTGGTAACTGGGCGCGGGCCCCAGGTAGCTGGGTTTCAGGCCACCGGTATCGATAATCAATTTCTGCAGTGTCACGCCCGGGTCTATGGCGTAAATGCGCAGGGTGTGCTGACCGGGTTGCTCCAGGCTATGGTTTGTAGTCGCGATTCGGGCCCCTTGGCGCACGGCCTCTTGCCAGGCACTGTGGGAAAGGTCACTGAGAATATCCACAATTTCGGGTTCTTGATCGTCTATAGCAACCGCGTAGCGCAAACCGCGCCCCGGAACAAAATTGAGGCTTGGCGCGAAGATACCTTTTACCGTTATTTCGCCTGCCTCAAACAGATAGAAATCGTATTCCACCCAAGGCGCGTGCTGCAGATCCTCAAAACTTGTGTCGGTCACTGGGAAGGTGGAGATGGAAGAACCGGTATGACCGTGCAGCGGTATTTCCTGCCAGTCGATACCGTCGGCCGGTTGCTTGGCGGTGTAGTTTGCCGGTTCAATGGCGATAACACCGTTTGCCTCTATAAACCCTTTCACCTTGGCGCGTGTATCAAGATCGGGGAGGAAGGATTCGACTTTCACTTTCGCCCCGCCCCAGCCGGTGCCCTTAATAAACACATGACCGGTATGGCGGCCCACGGGGGCCTCTCGCCAGTTGATACTGACCAGCAAACGCTCGCCGGTGGTGATTTCACCCTCGGTTTGGCTGATGCTGATCCAGGGCTCGCTGGGTTCGGCGGTAAAGGCAAACGGCGCTGTGCCTTTGTTGTAGATGTCGATGTAATGGCTGGTGGCGCCATAGGGGCTGAACTCTGGCAGTGCCAGGTTGCCGGTGGCGGGCCAGCTCTGGGCCTGCCCTTCAACCGCCACACCCATATCCGGCTGGTCGTGAGGTTGGTAGCGATAGGTGACCGGCAGGGTGTTAGCGGGCGGATTATTCCAGTGGGTGTAGCCAATATGGGTTTGGCTCATAAAATGATTCCACTTGCCGTGGTTAATGCTGTGATAGCGCTCGCTGAGTGCGGCATCGGCGGCAAACAGTTCCTCAACCCGTTCGGCATACTCGTTGGCGTTGGCGCGACCCTGTTCCGCGTACAGCCGGTTTTTGGCGGTGTTGCTGTACAGCTCGTGAATTATGGTGGTCGCTTTGATGGGGTGTAACACCAGTTGGAAAAAGGCATCCTGATATTGGCTGGGGATTTTTTGGTAAATCGTTTCGGCCTTTTCCAGCAGCCCTGCCAGCTCTGCACTGATGCGATCCGCTTCGCGATAGTTCAGTTGGCTGTAGGTTTCCGGGCTCATCAGTTCGGGTTTACGGCGCCCGTTCTGGCGAGTGTAGCCGGTGATAATATCTTCGATGTCGGCGGCGTACTCGGCGCCGAATTCGCGCTCGGCCCACAGCTTACCAAACTCTTCCAGGCGCTCTTTGGGCCACTCACTTGGGTCCCAGGCCAGGCGCAGGAAAAACTCGGTGGGAAATTCCTGGGGCTTTAAATCGCCGACATTAACAATCCAAATCTTTTTCGCGTCAAAGGCGTCGGCCAGGTTCATTTGCTCCCATATTTTGGCGATGGGGGTTACATTCATCCAGCGATAGGAGCGAGGGCCGCCGACATAATCGAAGTGGTAGTAAACACCGGCACCGCCTTCGCGTTCGCGCTCTTCGGGGGTGGGCAAGCGGCGCACATTGCCCCAGTTGTCGTCGGCCCACAACAGGGTGACGTCATCGGGCACTCGCATACCGTCTTCGTAGTAACCCTGCACCTCTTTGTACAAAGCCCAGACTTGCGGAATCTCGCTTAGGTCGCGCTCGAAAACATCGTCCAGAATTTCCCGCTGGTCGGCGACAATTTTTTCCAGCAGATCAATATTTTGCTCGTCACTCATGGGGGTGTCGGCCTGACCGCGCATACCCAAGGTGTAGATGGAGTCGTAGGGTTTGTTGCGTTTAGCCCCCTGGACCCAAAAGTCGTACAGTTTTTCCGGGTTGCGCTCGTAATCCCAGGGGCCTTCGCCGTAGCGGTTCCACTCCTTATCGGCGCGCATCATGGGTTCATGGTGCGAGGTGCCCATAAAAATGCCGTATTCGTGGGCGCGCACCATGTTCAGCGGGTCGTCGTCATTGAAGGCGTTGTTCCACATGGCGGGCCAGAGGTAGTTGGCCTTGAGACGGGTGAGTAGCTCGAAGACTTTTTCGTAAAACTCGTGGTTGTAGCCGCCGAACTTTTCGTGAGCCCAGCCAGTTAGGGCGGGCGCCTCATCGTTAAGGAAAATGCCCCGATACTTCACTTCTGGGTAGTCGGCTACTTTCAAGTCGCCGTCGAGGTAAATATTGTTTCGCTTGTGAACCGGCACATCGGCCCACCAATACCAAGGGGAGACACCGATTTGTTCACTTAACTCGTAAATGCCGTAGGCGACCCCGCGCCGGTCGGTGCCGGCGATTACCAGGGCTTGTTCGATGTGGGCGTTTGGCTGCTCGACCATCTGGATCACGTAGCCCTCCCAGCGATTGGCAATTGCTTGAGTGTCCAGCTTGCCTTCGGCAATCAGTGCATCAATTAGCGGGTTGGTACCGATTTGGCCGGCGATAACAGCGTGTTTAACTGAGCCTTTTAAGGTGTTTAATTGGTCGAGTGTGGTCAGTTGGGGGCGCTGCTCGCTCACCCGCTCGATATCTGCCTGCAGGTTTTTTAAGGCGATGGTCACTGCGGCATCGGCCTGGGCGTAATGCAACAGGGGCGCACTTTGCTCGCGGTGCACCAATGGGAAGCTGTTGCCCCCTTGGGTGTCGCTGACAAAGCTGGGGTTGCCCAGTGCTAACACGCTCTGGGGTATGGCTAGGATCGAGAGTAGTCCCGCGGCAGTCGATAATTTATTAATAATATTCATAATCTAAGTCGATCGCTAAAATAACACCGTTTACCGCACCCTCATTTTACTCGTGCAGATCACATTGCGCCCGCAAGCTTGCCGGGCCTGAGGTTCAGACAGCGGCGGCAGTCTCGGCATGGCCTCTTGGGTATTATCTATTCTTGCCTTTGAGCTCAGCTGCCACTGATGATGTGTTGTGGCGTTGGCGGCCACACGGTGATCACTGTTAATGGAATAGCAGGCTTTTGCATGCTTCTTATAGTCTTAAAAACTATAACCTAAACTAAAATCATGCAAGCTACAACCCCTGATAGCGGTTGTGCAGAGATTTGTCCGTGGTGGGGCGGGGATAAGTGCAGAGGAGGGGGTGTAGTCAGCCCAATGCCGATGGCGCTATAGCTATTGGGCGTCAAGTGGTTAAATTTCGAAAGAGAAGCCTTTTTCCGTCAGCGCCTGGTAGGCGTCTTCGTCAAAGCGGTAGAGCTTGGCAGCGCGGTGGGCCACACCTTGTTGCTTTTCGTCGCAGCTGGCCAGTAAGTTCATTTTCATGATTTTGCGGCGAAAGTTAGGTTTATCCAGTTTGGTGTCTAAAATGCCCTCGTAAAGCTCTTGTAACTGCAGCAGGGTAAATTTCTCCGGCAACAGGTTGAAACCGATAGGGCGCCGGCGCACTTCTTGTTGCAGGTGTTGGATGCCGAAATTGATAATTTCTTTATGGTCGAAAATCAGCTCCGGCAGCTCGTGAATGCCAAACCAGCAGGCTTCGGTGGCGTCGTTGCCGGCCACTACCTTGTAGTCTTCGGCACTTACCAGGGCGTAATAGGCTACGGTTACCACACGTTCGGAGGGGAAGCGATCTACCCGGCCGAAGGTTTTCAGTTGCTCTAGGTAGAGATCGGTCACCCCGGTTAGCGCATGCAGGTGGCGGGTGGCGGCGTCGCGCAGGTTTTCGTCGTAGCGAATCCAGCCGCCAGGCAGCGCCCACTGTCCCTTGCTGATACCCACTTTATGCTTGATCAGCAGAATATCTAGCTTGCCGTGATCGAGGCCAAAAATAAGGTTATCGATGGATAGCGCCTTGATGACGTTGTCCGGGGTAAACGAAGGTTCGACGTGGCTGCTATAAGACTGGCTGGTATCTGACACGGTGGTTTTGCCTGTAGTAAAACGCTAAAACTTACAATTGTTTAAATATGGTAATCATTTTGTATTTGATTTCTTGTGGTCGAATATACCATATTACAACACTGGATGATTGCCGGCGGGGTAATTTGGACGAAACCGGTACAAAATTCAAGCGAAAAGTCTTGTGGTCATTGAGACAATAAGCTAGGATGCGCACACTAAAGATTTATAGTATCGCCATTTCCGCTCAGGCGGCGCGCTGATAACAACGATTATATAAGTGGAGAGTCATGTTATTTCTAGGATTAGATATTGGTAGTTCGTCAACCAAACTCGCTGTGATTGATGGCGACACCGGGCTGACCAAGGCGGCGGTTACTCACCCCGAAAGCGAACTGGAAATTAGCAGCCCTGAGGCGGGGTTTGCCGAGCAGAACCCGCAAACATGGTGGGATTGCGTCACCGCCGGCTTGGCGAAAATTGCCGCGAAGGGCATTGATCTAAAAGAGATCAGGGCTATCGGTATCTCTTATCAGATGCACGGCCTGGTGTTGGTGGACAGTCAGCAGCAGGTGTTGCGCCCGGCTATTATCTGGTGCGATTCACGGGCAGTGCCCTACGGCCAGAGTGCGTTAGAGGCCCTGGGGGATGAGTACTGCTACGGTCACTTACTGAATTCACCGGGTAATTTTACCGCCGCCAAGTTGCGCTGGGTGCAAGAGAACGAGCCCGAGTTGTTTGCCCGCATCGATAAGGCCATGCTGCCCGGTGACTATATTGCTATGAAGCTTTCCGGCGAGCTGACTACCTCTGCCTCGGGTTTGTCTGAGGGCACCTTTTGGGATTACCAGAAACGCGCTCCGGCCGATAAATTAATGGCCCATTGGGGCATGGATACGGCTTTGTTGCCACCTCTGGTGCCCAATATCGGCGAGCAGTGCCGCGTCAGTGATGCGGTGGCTGCCGAGCTGGGACTGGCGCCGGGCACGCTTATTAGCTACCGCGCCGGGGATCAGCCCAACAATGCCTTTAGTTTGAATGTGCTTGAGCCGGGTGAGGTCGCGGCTACTGCGGGCACCTCGGGTGTGATTTACGGCGTCACCGATAAAGACGTGGCGGATGTGAAATCCCGGGTTAACACTTTTGTCCATGTCACGGATACTGAAGCGCAAAAACGCAATGGCGTACTGGTGTGTGTGAACGGTACTGGCCGCCTTTACAGCTGGCTGCGACAAATGCTGACGGCGGGGGGAGATATCAGTTACCCCCATCTAAATGAACTGGCGGCGCAAATTCCTGTGGGCAGTGATGGTTTGGTGTTTCACCCCTTTGGCAACGGCGCCGAACGGATTTTCCAAAACCGTAACCTGGGCGGCCATATTCGCAATATCGATTTTAACCGGCACGGCTTGGGTCACATGGTGCGCGCTGCGCAAGAGGGCATTGTGTTTGCTCTCAATCAGGGCTTTGACGTGCTCAAAGAGCTGGGCGGCAGCTGCGAAGTGATTAAAGTGGCCAAGGGCAATATGTTTTTAAGCCAGGTGTTTGCCGAAACCTTTGCCAATACCACTCAGGCGGCGGTCGAACTTTACGATACCGACGGTGCTGCGGGCGCCGCCCGAGGCGCCGCCCTGGGCTCGGGGTTTTACGCCTCGGGCAAAGAGGCCTTTGGCGGGCTTGAGAAGGTTGCCATCATCGAGCCCGATAGCAGCCGTGCCAACGAGTACCAGCAGGCCTACGGTGCCTGGCAAAAAGCGTTGGCGGATTTAGGCTAGCTTATGGCAGGTGGTGAGCAACAATCAGGCCCTCTGATCTCAGAGTCAGCCCCGCTGGTCTTAGAGGCGGGTGAAGCCCGCCTGAGTTTGGAGCCAGGTTACGGCGGCATGATTAACGAATTGATTGTGCCAACGCTGCACGGCGCTCGCAATGTGATTGCAGGTATCGAGCGCAGTGAATGTGCCTCTAACCCCGGCTATAGGGGTGCGGTGTTATTTCCTTTTCCCAATCGTTTGCGCGATGGTCGCTATCACTTTGGCGGTCGGGAGCTGATGTTTGCCGTTAATGAGGCTGACTTAAACAATGCTCTGCACGGCTTTTTGCATCGCACCCCCGCCAAAGTGGCAAAGCAAACAACCGCTGGCGATATCAGTAGCGCCACTTTGGTCTACGCTGTGGATGGCAGCGAACCCGGTTACCCGTTTAAGGCCGAGGTGCGCATGGTCTATCAGCTAAGTGCTGAGGGTGCGCTGCGGGTGGAAATGATGGTTGAGAATCTGGATTCGCAACCCATTCCGGTCGGTTTGGGTTGGCATCCCTATTACACCCTGGGCGAGTCCATCGACAATTGCTCGCTGCAATTGCCAGAGGTGGAGCGCGTGTTGGTGGATGCTCGACTGTTGCCGACCGGAGAGCGTGTGGTGGATTCACGCTTTCATGCCGCGGTTAATTTGGCTGGGGTTGAGCTGGATAATTGTTTTGTTTTGGGGCCGGAGGCGACACAAGCCTCGGCGGTTTTTGCAAGCGAGAGCGGCGGGTTTGGTTTGCAGTTGTGGCAGCAAACAGGGCCCCGCGGTTTGAATTTTATGCAGGTGTACACGTCGCCCGATCGCAAGTCGCTAGCGGTCGAGCCCATGAGCTGCGGTATCGATGCATTTAATACTGGTGAAGGGTTGGTGGTTATAAAACCCGGCCAGGTCTATAGCGGCGTATTTGGTGTACGCGTTTACGAGGTTTAAGCCTCTCGTCACTATTAATTTTGCGGCGCTTTTCAAGTGCTGCAGCAACACTAAAAGGTAATTGCTATGAGTGTAGTCATCGGAGATAAAGAATATTTTAAAGGCGTCGGCAAAATTGCCTACGAGGGCCCGGAGTCGGATAACCCTCTGGCGTTTAAATGGTACGACGAGAACCGCGTAGTAGCGGGCAAAACCATGAAGGAGCATCTGCGCTTTGCCACTTGTTACTGGCACACTTTCTGCGGCGCCGGTCATGATCCCTTCGGCCCTGGTCCGTTTATCTTTCCTTGGAACGAGGGTAAAGATGCCGAAACTCGCGCGCGTATGAAGCTGGATGCCGCCTTTGAATTTTTCACCAAAGTGGGCACACCTTATTACTGCTTTCACGATGTAGATGTGGTGGAAGAGGGCGATTGCTCGCGCAAAGAATTTAGCGAGCGTTTGTTCCAGTGGGTTGAGTGGGCCAAAGAAAAGCAGGCCGCTTCAGGCATGAAAGTACTTTGGGGCACTTCTAACCTGTTTACCAACCCGCGCTTTATGAATGGCGCCTCTACCAACCCAGATTTCAATGTGGTGGCTTACGCCGGTGCGCAGTTAAAAGACGCTATCGATGCGACTATCGCTCTGGGTGGTGAGAACTATGTATTCTGGGGTGGCCGCGAAGGCTACATGAGTCTGTTGAACTCCGACATTGGTCGCGAGCAAGAGCACATGGCGCGTTTCCTGACCATGGCGCGTGACTACGGCCGTGCCAACGGCTTTAAGGGCAGCTTCCTGATCGAGCCCAAGCCGATGGAGCCGTCCAAGCACCAATACGACTTCGACAGCGAAACCGTTATTGGCTTTTTGCGTCATCACGGCTTAGATAAAGACTTTAAACTGAACATTGAAACTAATCACGCCACTTTGGCCAGCCATACCATGGACCACGAAATGCAAGTGGCGGCTAACGCGGGCATGCTGGGTTCTATTGACGCTAACCGCGGTGACTACCAAAACCAGTGGGATACCGACCAGTTCCCCTACAACATCAACGAAACGGTTGAAATGATGCTGGTGGTACTGCGCGCTGGCGGCTGGGCCGGTGGCGGTGTTAACTTCGATGCTAAGCGTCGTCGTAACTCGACCGACTTGGTAGATACCTTCCACGGTCACATTGGCGGCATGGATGTGTTTGCGCGCGCGTTGGTGATTGCCGATGACATTTTGCAAAATTCACCTATCGAAGCTATGCGCAAAGAGCGTTACGCCACTTTCGATTCGGGTGATGGCGCCAAGTTTGAAGCGGGCGAGTTGAGTTTGGAAGCGCTGGCAGCTATCGGCAACGCCGGTGGCGAACCGGCCCAGGTCAGTGGCCAGCAAGAGTTGTACGAAAATATTATCAATCGTTATATTCGTTAATCTTGCCCTGACAATTTCCGTTATTGGAAACGGCGCACCGACTAAGTCGGTGCGCCGTTTTTTTATAAGTCACTAAAACGTTGCGTTCAACTTTGATTTTACAGTGCTTTGGCTTCTACACGCTTTGTTTTTTTGCTCTGAGGCGGGTTGTTATCCGGCTTAAAAGTTGGGCCGTGTGCGGAATAAATCAGTCTGCGTCTAAGGAAGATTTACGGAATTTGTCATACATTTTTTCGGGCTGCCGGCCGAGAAAAAATTATTTTTAATGAAATTCTCAGAAGCTTATAGTCATATCGAACATTTGTGTGGTATGTTGTGTGATGTACAGCACATTGAGCATTTGTAAGGTGCCGTGATGCTCAGCCCATGGAGTTAATCACGACACTTTACGCAGGCCACAAATAACAAAGGCGAAAGCCAACCGAATTCGATCAGCTTACTCTACTGACGAGAATAACTACGCTTAATATTAGAATAATAGAGGGTTACGATATGTTACAAAAACTGCTTATCGCGCTATGCACAGTCTGTGTGCTCTCTGCTTGCGGCGGAGATGTAGATTTGGGGCCGAGTACCGCGCCGCCACCAGACAATGGCGGCGGAGACGGCGATGGTGGCGATGGAAGCGGCGGTGATGGTGATTTTGAGCCGGGTGAGCCGAAAATCTATACCTATATTCCCTTTGATGAAGAAGCCGACATTGACGCATGGATGAGCGCCTGCGCCAACGGCTGTAACGCCACCGCCAGTATGAGTTGGAATGGCAGCGAAGAAGTTCTGGTGGCTGAGCCCACCTGGGCAAGCGACAGTGACCAGTTGGATATTTATGGTGCGGTAGATGAGGTCGACGATATGGCCGGTTCTGCTGCGAGCATCTGGGTATTTGTCAGCGATGCCTACGCCAGCGATGGCAATATGACAATGCACCTTTTACTGAGCAATGCCTCGGGTCTGAAAGGGGTAAGTCGTCCCTACCCCGCAGAGGCGGGTTGGAGCCGCATTGAAATGTGGGAACTGGCGGCCGGCAGCGGCGAAACCGAAGTTGTCGATGGTGAGCCTGTGGTTGATTACGGCACCTTCGCCTGGCACGACGAAGGCTTCTCGCTACGCGATATCAACGAGGTGGGCGTGCGTTTAGTGGCAAACGGAAAAGCGCCTGAAGTGGCGGGCCCGCTTTGGTTTGATAACGTAACCTTAACCCCATCTTCAGGTGCGGGCGGTCCGTTGGTTGTTGAGGCCGATGATCCGGGCTGGACGGTAATGGACGCTACCGATGGTGTGACCGTGCAAACCGATGACACTGGCGTTTACTACGAGCCTACCGCAGCCGATCAGAAATTGGTTTATCTGCTGGAAGGTCCGGCCGATTTGGTGGGCCGCAGCTTCGATATGACCATTACTGTGGATCAGGCCTTTAAAGATTCTGGCGCTGATATCCAACCAATCATCCAGCAAAACTTCGGCAGCTATACCGGCGAATTTGGATGCTATGTAGGTAACGGATCGCTGACCGCAGGCGAACCCTATGAAATTAACTGCGCCACTGAAAACGAAGCGTTTATTGCCGAGGAAGGCCAAAACATTCGCGTAGGCTTGCAAGTGAAAAACGAAGTGGCTGGTCGCGTAACCATCAACAGCATGCAGATCAACATCACCACCTCAAGTGGCGATAGTGGCCCGTTCACATTGGTGCCCACTCAAGAAGCAATCGATGCTGGCACTTGGGGTAACGACAACTGGCAGGGTTTAGAGGGTGCGCCTGATCTATCGATTGACGGTGATACCGGCACTCTCAAAATCGATCCTAACTGGCAGGCAACCGATAGCGACGAACGCACCATTATGTATGTGGCGGCGGCTGATGAATTGCCCGATCTTGAAGGCGCCACTGTTGGGTTTGAGTTGTATTTGAGTGATTACTACCTGACAGAAAACCCCGGCATGCAAATTCAACCTTATATTCAGCAAAACGAAGGCAGTTACCAGGGTATCTATGGTGACTTCCTTGCTCCCAGTGCGGGCGAAGACCTGGGTGATGGTTGGTACCGGTTTGAGCAGGAGTTTGAGGGCGTGCCGACCGAGCCGACCGCTCAGCGTGTGGGTATCAAGCTGCAAGGTGGTGGCTTGGCGACTCGTGAAGAAGGCGAACCCATTCTGTTGCGCCAGATCACTATTGAGTAGTTGAGCTGCAAAGAGACCGTTTGCGATAGCCCGCCCGAGCGGGGCGGGCTAGAAGCGCAAAGTCTCTAACGCTTTGAGCAAGTTTAAACAGGAGTAGTGCCAAACGTCATAAAAATTCAAGACGCTTGGTACAACTGCACAAGAAGAGAGTCTATGCCCGTCAGTAACGCAACACAGACAGGCAGATTTTATAAATACACGTATGAAACTCTGCTGATTAAAACGTCGGTACTTAAGGTTTCATAATAACAAGTTAGATAATAACAACGGGGTAAAGCGCTATGGTTTATCGCCAAAACACGAATAAAGTAGTTTCATTCAAAAAATCCTTGCTTGCCATGTGTGTTGTGGCAATTGGTTCGCCCACCGTTGCACAAGAAGCCTCTGACGAAATGCTGTTAGAAGAAATTGTGGTCAGCGGAACGCGTCAGAACCTGCAAAACGCGCAGGATATTAAGCGCGATGCAGATACCTTCGTAGACGCTATTTCTGCGGAAGATATTGGCTCATTACCCGATCGCAGTGTGCTTGAAGCAATGCAACGCATGCCGGGTGTATCGATCGAGCGCTTTGCTGCGCCTGAGGATCCCGATCACTTCGGGGTTGAAGGTAGTGGCGCCGTTATCCGGGGTATGAGCGCAACGCGAAGTGAATTTAACGGTCGCGATTCTTTTACTGCCAACTCGGGTCGTGGTCTTAACTTTCAGGATGTTCCGCCCGAGCTGATGTCCGGTGTGGATCTATACAAAAACCAAACTGCCGATATGATTGAAGGTGGTATTGGCGGTACGGTCAGTCTTAAAACTCGTAAGCCGTTTGATCAGGATGGGCAAATGATCGCCTTTACCGGCGATGTTTCCTACGGCGATATGGCCGAAGAGGCTTCACCTACTGTGTCGGGTTTGTACAGTAACCGCTGGGATACCGAGTCCGCCGGTGAGTTTGGGTTTTTGATTAATGCCTCTTACTCGGAATTGATCGGCGAATCTAACGGTATCCAGAGTGACGCCTTTGTTAAATACAACGCCGACACTTTGGGTGCACCTTCCAGTGTTGCCGATGAAAACAACCAGGTGTGGATGACCAACGGCTCAAACTTCTTCACCAAAGAAGACGATCGTGTGCGTAAAGGTTTAGCCACATCCTTCCAGTGGGCCAGCCCTAACGATGAGTGGGAAGCGACCGCTGAGTTTATTCGCTCCGATGCGCGTTTAAGCTGGAAAGAGAACGCCATTAAATATCAAGGTGGTTACGGCGACGAAAATGATGATGGTTCGGTGAGCGAAACCCGTCGCGCTCGTCCCTATCCTGGTACCGAGTTTGGCTGGGATGATATGGGTATCTTCCAGGAGGGTTACATTGTTGACGGCGGTGGCTGGCGCGGCGGTGAAGGTCGCGTGCCTCGCGGCTGGGCTGGCGAAGGTGATGCTCCCGATGATTACGTGACTCAAAACGATTACTTTGGTCAGAAGTATCAAGCAGACACGCGCTTTAAAGATACTCACACCATCGTAGATGACTTGAGCTTTAATATTAAGTGGATGCCCAGCGACTCTTGGGAGTTTGAGGGCGACTTCCAGTGGGTAGAAGCAACCACCGAAGACGACGACCTGCAGATTGCCAACGGCTTCTACGCCTTGCAGCAGTTCGCTATTCAAGGTGACGGAGACAAGCCTTGGCTCAATGTTATCGAGCCCTGGGATGGTCGCCGTGATGCGAACCCTGACTATTACCGGGTTAATTCTGAGTATTACCCTGAGCTAGGTGAAGAAGATCAGCCTCTGTTTCCGGGCTTTTCTAATGACCCGCAAGGCGACGCCAACTACTTTCAGGACCCCGACAGCTACTGGTGGCGCTCGGCCATGGATCACTACGAGCGTTCTGAGGGTGAATCTAAGGCGGTTCGTTTTGATGCGACTCACTACTTTGACGATACGCACCTGCTGCGTTCGGTAAAAGCCGGTGTGCGCTTCGCTGATCGCAATCAGGTTGTGCGTACCACGCCCTACAACTGGGGTAGCATTGGTGCCGAGTGGGCTCCCAACGGTGGTGAAGGCGCCATGTGGCTGTCTGAAACCGAAGAGTTGAGTGATGCTTACGAGTATATCGATTGGTCTGATTTCCACCGCGGTGGCGTGGCCAATATTCCGGGTGATGGATTCCTGTTTCCCAAGGAAGAATTCCTCAAAGACGTCATCGACGGTCGCACAGTACCGCAAAACAACCCGGGCGCCGAAGGTATTTGGGAGCCAGCTAACCTGCGCCCCGAAGCGCAAAACGGCACCTACTTCTCGGAAGCGGAAATTTACGATACTACCGAAACCAACAAAGCCGCCTATGTTCGCTTAGATTTCGGCTCGGACGATTTTGCACTGCGCTTCTCGGGTAACATTGGCCTGCGCTATGTAGAGTTGGAGCGCGACGCTCTGGGTTCTATTCAGTACCCCGACATGATTGGTCAAGCCTATCCCGCCGGGGCCCCTACCGACCTGTCCGATAGCGGCGCTATTCGTAAGTGGGCCGAGGAAGAGGTTGGCCCGTTTGATCCGGGCTTGTTCCCCAGCGAGCAGGATTGGCTGGATCAAGTTAATCAGTTAATGGCCTACTCTCGCGACGCCAATAACTGGTTATCAGAGACCGAGCAGGGCTTTGGTAATGATGCGGATCAGCTACAGGAAGACAGCGCCTCTTGGGATGGAGTGCTCCCCAGTTTTAACTTAAAGCTGGAACTCACCGACGACTTGATTGGTCGCTTTGCTGTGGCTAAAGCCATTGCTATGCCTGACATGTCTGAAGTGCGTAATCAGGCAGTACTGGGCGCACGTCAATTGACGGTAACCCGTGAAACCGACACCAGTGAAATTGTCGAGCCCGGCCCGGTTGATGATGGCGTGAATATTCTATCGGTTGAAGATGTGGTGTGGACCGGTAGTGGTGGTAACCCCGCGCTGCAGCCAATGGAGTCGATTCAGTACGACGCTTCTTTGGAGTGGTACTTTGCTCCGGTGGGCTCGCTGACTACCAGTATCTTTTATAAAGACTTAAGTAATTTCTTTATTGAAGGTGCGGTGCCGCGGACTTTCACCAACCCAACCACAGGGGTTAGCCAGACTGTTGACTTCACCACCACCCGCAACGGTGAAGAAGGTAAGATGCAAGGTATCGAGATCGCCTATCAGCAATTCTACGATATGCTGCCCGAACCTTTCGACGGCTTTGGTATTCAGGCTAACTACACCTTTATTGATTCAGAAGGCGTGCCCAACTTTACCAGTGATGCCGACGCCACTACCGAAGACGATCTCGATGACAGCGGTCCAGATACCCCACAACCGGGCCTGGAAACTGTGGACCTGAGCTTGCTCGAAGGTTTGCCTTTGCGCGGTCAATCGGAACATACCGCTAACCTGGTGCTGATGTACGAGAAGCACGATTGGTCAGCGCGGTTGGCATATAACTGGCGTTCTAAGTATCTGGTAACCACGCGCGATGTTATCAGTGGTCAGCCGATCTGGAACGACGATGCAGGCTTCTTGGATGGCTCTGTTCAATACACAATGAATGACTATGTCACCTTGGGTTTGCAGGCCACTAACCTGCTCGACACTCAGACGAAAACATTGATGACATTGGACGAAAATGGTCGCGAGACTGGCCGTTCGTGGTTTATCAACGACCGTCGCCTTGCTTTGACCTTAAAGGTTGTTTACTAAGCCTGATTGAGTGAAGACAAAAAAGGCGCAACTTCCGGGTTGCGCCTTTTTTTTGCAGCAAATTAATTCGCTATTGGGTTTGTCGGTCTGCTGGGCTGATAGAATAATACTGTGTCAAACAATAAGCGGAGAAACGCTATGGCGAGCCCGCTCGCTAAAAACATTGTCATTGTCGGTGGCGGCACAGCAGGGTGGATGAGCGCGGCGGCGCTCGCACACTTGCTGCCCGACGAATGCGCGGTCACGTTAGTAGAGTCGCAGCAAATTGGCACTGTTGGCGTTGGCGAGGCAACCATTCCCCATATACGTTATTTTAATCAATTGCTGGGTATTTCCGAGCGCGATTTTATGCAGACGACTGGGGCGACTTATAAATTAGCGATCGAGTTTACCGGTTGGGGCGATTCGGCCAGCCGATATATGCATCCATTCAGCGCTTTTGGAGCCGATTTGGGCGGCGTCGGTTTTCATCACCATTTTTTATCGGCGCGAGCAAACGGTGCTAAATTTTCGTTGGATGATTTTTCTCTATCGGCGCAGCTAGCCCAAGGCAATCGCTTCGCCCCGCCGCCCGATGAGGCGGGTCTCGGTTATGGCTATGCCTACCATCTGGATGCGACGGCATACGCATCTTTTTTACGTCGTTACGCCGAAGCGCGCCGGGTGGAGCGATACGAAGGCAAAGTTGACCGCGTGAAAACCTCTGCGGATGACGGCCGAGTGCAGGCGCTGATACTGGAGTCGGAAGAGGTTATTGATGGCGATTTGTTTATCGATTGCTCGGGCTTTCGCTCGCTGTTGTTGGGCCAAACCCTGGGCGTTCCCTTTGAAAGCTGGCGACATTGGTTGCCCTGCGACCGCGCGGTCGCTCAGGCATCCGATCCTTTAACGCCCCTGCCGTCTTATACCCGCTCTAGCGCAACCGCTAGTGGTTGGCAGTGGTGTATTCCTCTGCAGCATCGCACGGGTAATGGCCAGGTTTATTGCAGTGAAAGCCTCAGTGATGACGAAGCCTGCGCCCAGCTTCAGGGGGCACTCAACAGTGTGCCGGTTTCCGATCCCAACTTTATCCGTTTCGAGGCAGGCTGCCGTTCCCGAAGCTGGGAAAAAAATTGCATCGCTATTGGCTTGTCCAGTGGTTTTCTGGAACCTTTGGAATCCACCAGTATTTATCTGATTCAAATGGCGATTGTGAAATTGCTGGAGTTCTTTCCCTGTACCGACGAGAACTTAAGTCGCGAGGCGTTTAACCGCTGGATGAGCATGGAGTACCGCAGGGTAAGGGATTTTTTAATCTTGCACTATCATCTTAATCGTCGTGACGATTCCGATTTTTGGCGCTACTGCGCGACTATGGATATACCGATAAGCTTGCAAGAAAAAATCGAATTGTTTCGCGAATCTGCCGTCGTTCAATCTTATGATCAGGGGCTATTTGCCGAGCCCAGCTGGCTAGCGGTGTATTTGGGGCAAGGTTTGCTGCCCTCGAGCTGGGACAGTCGGGCGGCGTCTGTGCCAGCCGCTCAAGTCAGCCGCACGTTACAAGGTTTAGCCTCGCAGCTGCAAAAAATGGCTGAAAGTGCACCCGAGCATGCCGAGGTGATTGCTCGCGGTGGTCTTAAGCGCGAGCCGCCAGCCACTATGGATCTATACGGAGGCGCTCGTGACTAATATTCCTGCCCCCTTGCAGCATATTGTCGTGCTCGGGAACGGGTTGGTAGCCGCTGCTACGGCGCTAACTCTGGCGAAAATGTTGCGGCCTTTTGCGACCCGTATTACTTGGGTGCAAGCGGCCGAAAATGCTAATGCTGCAAATGTTGCTCGGGCCGAAGTTCTCGATCCTGCTTTGGGTCGCTGGCTGGAAATGGTGGGCTTTTCTGAGGCCGAGCTTGTGCAGCGGTGCGGCGGAATTTACAGCCTGGGCGCCGAGTACCAGCGGCAATCGGCTAGGTTTTTTCTGCCTTACGGCCGCCATGGCATCCAGCCTTCTCCGGCACCCTTTGAACAGGAGTTCTTTAAACGCTTCTGCGGATCTGATCAACTTGCCTTTAACGAACACTTTTTGGCTACCCGTGCAGCAGCCCAGGGGCGTTTTGCTTTTCCGGTGAAAGATCCGCGCTCGGCCAGATCTACACTTAAATACGGTTTGCATTTAGAGCGCACTGCGCTCATTGGCGCGATTGCTGCGCGTGCCCAGAGCTTGGGCGTGGATTGTCGAAGCTCCGCTTCGCTGCAAGTGCACGGGGATTCCCAGCAGGGTATAAAAGCGCTATCGCTGGATAACGACGTGCGGCTGGAGGCCGACTTTTTTATCGACGCCAGTGGCGAGTCGTCTCGGCTTCTCGGACAAACCTTGGGCATTGAGTTTCAATCTCAGAGTCGGCCGTTGTGGCCCCACCGGCTTACCTATATCGAGTCGGTAGAAGCTCCGCTACAACCACGCTCCGAACTTGTGCGAATATCCGGCGGCTGGCAACGCCGGGTGGGTTTGCAGGATAAAGCCATAGTGGATGCATGGCTCTGCGATACGGCGGCGCTGGCTAGTCTTGAGGTCTCACTGCGTGAGCAAGGTAAGAAGTTTGTTCGCTGGCAGGAAACCGAAGGCGCACGAGCTCAAGGCTGGTGTCACAACTGTTTGGCGCTGGGTGGCGCCGATGCCAACCCGGGTGAGCTGGTGTTGTCTCAGTGGCACTGGGCGTCGCGCTGTTTGCTGCTCTGGCTCGAGCTGCTGCCGGGCGCGGGTAATCAGTTGCAGCTGCGCGCTGAGTACAACCGTCGCCGCGGTTTGTTGTACCAAAAAATTAACGAGCTACACTGGGTGCACGCTGTCGGGTACGAGTGCGAACAAGAAGAGCTTCCCGCCGATATAAAGTGGCGCCTGGAGGTTTTTACGCGCCTGGGAAGGCTTTGGCGCCGGGATGAGGAAGTGCTGGGGGATGAGACCTGGCTCGCATTGGCGTTGGGGTTGGGGTGGCACGCGGGTGCCTGCGACCTTACCTTGGCCGATACCGACGCGGCGCAACTGGCGCGCAAGCATCACACCATTTACCAGACTCTGCAGCGCGAGGCCGATTCCATGCCCGCCTTGGAGGCTGTACTTAAAGATCCCGCCAGGGGCTAAGTGACGAGGTTTTAATAAGACCATGACGGACAACCGTATCCGAAAAATATTGATTGTGGGCGGAGGCACTGCCGGCTGGATGGCAGCTGCGGCTCTATCCAAGGTGTTAAAAAATCAGTACTGCGACATTCAGCTGATTGAATCCGATGCTATTGGGACCGTTGGTGTGGGTGAGGCGACGATTCCGCAGATCCAGCTGTTTAACCAGATGCTGGGTTTGGATGAAAATGAGTTTGTACGCAAAACTCAGGGTACTTTTAAATTGGGGATTCAGTTTGTTAACTGGGGGCATATTGGCGAGAAATATCTGCACGCCTTTGGCGGCGTGGGTAAAGATATGGAAGGCGTGCAGTTTTATCACTATTGGCTAAAAATGTTTCAGGCGGGCAAAGCGCCGGATATTGATCAGTATACCCTTAACTGTCTTGCTGCGGAGCAGGGGCGCTTTATGCGGCCAGTAGATGCGGGTAATTCACCGCTGTCGGATATTGCCTACGCCTTCCACTTTGATGCGACGCTGTATGCCATCTACTTGCGCGAGTTTGCCATGCAAAGAGGCGTAACCCGCCGCGAGGGAAAGATTACCGATGTTGCCGTTAATCCCGACGACGGTTTTATCCAAGCGGTCACGCTGGAAGATGGGGACACCCTGGAGGCCGACTTCTTTATCGATTGCTCCGGCTTTAAGGGATTGCTGATCGAGCAAGCTTTGCACACAGGCTACGAGGACTGGAGCCAATGGCTGCCTTGCGACCGCGCCGTTGCCGTGCCCTGCGCTAAAGTCTCTGACCCCACCCCCTATACTCGCTCAACCGCGCACAGCGCCGGTTGGCAATGGCGCATACCGCTCCAACACCGCACTGGTAACGGTCATGTGTATTGCAGCCAATTTATGAGCGATGACCAGGCGACGCAAATATTGCTGGATAACCTTGACGGCGAGCCGTTGGCGGACCCCAAGTTATTGCGCTTTACCACTGGCAAGCGTAAACGCCTCTGGAATAAAAACTGTGTTGCCTTGGGCTTGGCCGGTGGTTTTATGGAGCCTTTGGAATCGACCAGTATCCATTTGGTGCAGTCAGGCATTGCCAAACTAATGAGTCTGTTTCCTAATCGCTATTTCGATCAGGAAGACATCGACGAGTACAACCGTCAGGTGGATTTTGAATACGAGCGCATTCGCGATTTCTTAATTGCCCATTATTGTATTACCCGCCGGGATGATTCCGAATTCTGGAACTACTGCCGCACTATGCCCATTCCCGCGACTTTGCAGCAGAAGATTGATCAGTATCAGAAAAACGGCCGAATCTTTCGCACCAATGAGGAGTTGTTTAACGATTTAAGTTGGCTGGAGGTAATGCATGGCCAGGGGTTAAGTGCGCGTGCCTACCATCCGATTGTGGATACCTTGCCGCCCCAGGAAATTGAACGACGTTTGGCGAGTATTCGCGAGGTGATTAAACGCTCGGCGGAGTACATGCCTCTACACGAGGACTTTATTGCGCAGCATTGCGCTGCAAAAGATATGTGACCTGGAGTTTTCGCATGCATCGCTTAACAACTATACGCTGGTTACTTTAATCGCATTGACGCCCCACCGAGTGTCAGCGTTTTTATCTCCATTAATGGGTGCTATAACCAGTCAGGATTGTGTAAGAGTGGTGAGAGCTCGTTGCGCTGCGGCGGCTCTAATACCACTTTTTTCAATATACGGTGAGCCTCTTGCACATTAGCCACAAGTCGTTCACCCGCTGTGCAAGTAGCCGTCCGTATATCTTAATTGGCGCCACGATCCTTGGCATCACTTCCTCAGAAAATGCTAAGCCTTAAAGTGATTGACTGAAATGGCCGATCTGGATTGGGTTTTTTAAATCTGAATAGGTCATATTGTTTTTGCGGGACCATCTGTTAGCGTTAACATTGGGCTTTATTTCACGTCCAATTTCTCTATTAATCCAGTCGTCCATCTACCCTTTATTTTGTACTCCCACTTGCCCCGGTGTGTCGTTAACGTTGGCGTGTTTTTCGTCCATTAGCTTGCCTCCGGTCACTGGATACACAGCGTTAAGCCTTGTTTTGTGAAGCAAGTGTTACCCTTTTGGACACATTGTTGAAATCGGTTACTTTTGGCGGCCAAAATCTCCATATCTGTTTGACTACTAGCCTGATATGGACCATGATTTTTGAGGCAATGGGTTATGCCGCATTTACGTTATCGCTAACATTTCTTGCCCAAGTTAACTCGGTACGTAAAGAGGCTTTTCCATTAGCTACTGAGGCTCATGAGTTTAATAAATATAAAAGAGATCATGCTATGACTACTCGTACCCGTATACCCGGTCGCAAAGCCGGGATTGTTTCCCTTGCGTCATCCCTATTGGTATTAACCAGTGTGGTTGCCTCTGCTCAGAACTCTGAGGCAGACAACGCCGCCAGCGATGAAGAGCTAGTGCTCGAAGAGGTGGTGGTTAAAGGCATGCGCCAGTCCTTGGAAACCGCCCAGGACATTAAGCGCAACGCCGCCACCGTGGTTGACTCCATCACCGCTAAAGATCTGGGTTCCTTCCCGGATAAATCCGTAGCCGAAGCTTTGCAGCGCGTGGCTGGTATTACCGTTAACCGGTTCGCCGCCTCCGACGATACTGCCCACTTTTCCGCCGAGCCATCGGGTGTGGTGGTGCGCGGCTTGAATCAGGTGCGCACCGAGTTTAATGGCCGCGATTCTTTCAGTGCCAACTCCTCGCGCGGTTTGAGCTGGGGTGATGTTTCCCCCGAACTCATGTCCGGCGTGGACACCTATAAAAACCAAATGGCAGAGCTGATTGAGGGCGGTATCGCCGGTACCGTAAATATGCGTACCCGCGTACCTTTCGATCAAGACGGCGAGATGATCGCGCTGACCTTAAATGCCAACTATGGCACTCTGTCTGATGAGGTCACGCCTGAAGTGTCTGGCCTGTACAGCAATCGCTGGGAGACCAGTGCAGGTGAGTTTGGCTTTCTGGGTAACGTCGCTTATTCCGAGGTGGTGACGCAAACCGAAGGTATGCAGCTCTACCGAATGAACCGTTTCCGCGATGTCTACGGTGAAGATACATTGCGTTACATTCCCGCCACCGTTAATTTCCGTGAAAATATTTACAACCGTGATCGTTTGGGCACGGCGTTGGCGTTCCAGTATCAAAACCCGTCGGAAACAGTGGTGTTCACCTCACAGTACAACCGCTCGGAGTACGATAACGCCTGGGAAGAGTATGTAGTGGGAGTTGCACCTGCCGATTTGTCTTACGAGCAGAGTGTTTATTATGAAGTGCCGCCGTTTGAAGGTGAGCCGCGGGATAATACGAGGCCTCAGCCTGCACCCGGCACCGATGATTTTATATTTGATGAGCAGGGCCTATTCCAAAGCGGGACGTTCAATACTGGTGTCGGTTGGTGGGGCGGTAGTAGCGAAGAGGCGAAGGGCTTTGCTACTAATGCCGCTGGCGAACCACTTATCGTGCCTTGTTATGACAATAACGATAATGGTTGGGACGGCAATGGTTGCTCACCCTCTACCCGTGGCGTAGACACCACAGCTGAAACCCGCTCCAACAACAACGAAAATGTCACCGAAGACTTTTCGTTAAATCTGAAATGGTCAATCACAGACCGTATCCGCTCGAACTTTGATGTTCAGTATGTTCAGTCGGAAGTTACCAACTACGATATCTCGATGAACTTTGCCACCTACTCCAATGCGGAGCTGGATTTAAGTGGCGGGCATCCATCGCTAACTCTGCACGAGCCAACTAACGTTAATATGTCGCCTGGGTTGTGGGCCAACCCCAACAATTATCGCACCCACTTTATTATGGACCACTTGGAACAAAGTGAGGGCGAGCAGTTGGCGGCCAAGGCCGATTTTGAGTTTGATATCGACAACGGCTGGTTAGAATCTATTAAAACCGGCGTGCGCTGGGCTGAGCGCGACCAACAAGTGCGCTGGAGCGGCTATAACTGGCAGAACGTTGCTAATACTTGGACGGGAGGGCAGGCACCATACTACAACCTGGACCAGCATGATCCGGCAAATGGTGAGGGCGCACAACCAGGCTTTACCGGCTACCCGGAGGATTACTACGAAGTTCGCGAATTCGGCACTTCCAGCTATCACGATATCAGCCCGAATCAGTTTGTATTCGCCGACATGGAGCTGTTGCAGGATCGTGAACGTATGGCCAATAGCTTTGGCGCTGCCGCGCTCGGCTTTACCGGTGGTACCGGTTGGGATCCTATTTGCTCGAATATGGGGGACCGGGCCGAAGAAATTCCAGGCACCTGCTATACCCCGGCGGAGCTGGTCGATATTACCGAGACTACCGAAGCTTTTTACGTGCAGTTTAATTTCGGCGGCTCAGACGCCGAACTTTTTGGCATCCCCTTTTCGGGTAACTTAGGGGTTCGCTATGTGGATACCACTGATACCAGCACCGGCGGTATTGTCTACCCACGCCTGGGGGATGAATATTTCTTTACCGCGATTGATACTGGTGAAGTGGACGAGTTTGGCAACCCGGTTTATGTGCGCGAGCCCGATCCCACCCGAACCAATGTCGGCTGTGAGCCGCAATTTGCGCAGGGCGGTGGCCCAGCTCCGGTGCCGGGTTCCGTTGGCTGTTATTTGTCGGAAGACGATGTGGCCTTTATGGGAGGCGGTAACGAAACCAGCACTACCGAAGCCAAGCACACCAATATTTTGCCGAGCTTTAACATCAAGTTTGACCTGACCGAAGAGCTATTGCTGCGCTTTGCCGCCTCTAAGGCCATGTCGCGCCCGGATATCGGTAACTTGCGTAACTATGTCAGCGTTGGTCAAAGTTTACCTGATGCAAATGATCCCAATGATCTTTTATGGGAGAAAAATGCTGATGGCGAGATTGTTGGGGCCAACGTCTATTATGGCGGCGATGCACAGAACCCCTTCCTTAAGCCGATAGAAGCGACTCAGTACGACTTGGCGTTGGAGTACTACTTCTCGGATGTGGGTTCATTGACTGGTACGGTGTTTTATAAGCAGTTTGACGACTATATCCAGTTTGGTACCTACTTTCGCGAGTTTGAAAACAATGGTGTGACTCGCACCGCCGAAGTTCGCGGCCCACTCAATGGTGAGGGTGCAGACATCAGTGGTTTTGAAATTGCCTATCAGCAGTTCTTCGATTTCCTGCCAGAGCCTTTTAATGGTTTGGGTATGCAGGCTAACTACACCTTTATTGATAACAACGGCATTACCAACACCGGTGTTAGAAATACCGGTGGTGAGGGTTCGACCATCACCGATCAGGCGCCGGATGCCATTGGCACTGACCGCTTAGAGGGATTGAGTGATCACGCCTTTAACCTGATTGGTATGTACGAATATGGCGACTGGCAGGCGCGGTTGGCCTACAGCTGGCGCGATGAGTACATGGTGACGGCCATCGATTGTTGTGTTGCCTACCCGGTGTGGAACGAGGCCTATGGTCAGCTGGATGGTTCGATCAAATACAGCTTGACGGATAACCTTGATATTACCTTCCAGGGTAGTAATCTGTTGAACGAGGAGACTGTTCTTAGGCAGCAGGTTACCGACGTAGACGACGGCGGACTGCTTTTGCCCACTGGCTGGCATCAGCAGGATCGACGCTTCACCGTTGGTTTGCGCTTTGTGTTCCAGTAAATCGTAACGCTAAGCCAACCCGAAAATGCGCTGCTATTTATAGCAGCGCATTTTTTATTTGAGGCTGAATATTGTTATGCAAGAGAGAATAAAAATAGTCATTGTTGGCGGTGGCACGGCTGGTTGGATGACTGCCGCAGCCCTGTCCCATGTGGTTACCGACAGAGTCTGTGACGTTACTCTGGTGGAATCGGAATCCATCGGTACGGTCGGCGTGGGTGAGGCGACCATTCCCGCGATCAAAGAGTTTAATGACAAGTTGGGTATTATCGAGCCGGATATGATGCAAAAGACCGGCGCCACCTTTAAATTGGGTATCGAGTTTGAAGGCTGGAAAGTGCCTGGTGAAACTTATATGCACCCCTTCGGCGCTTACGGTAAAAGTTTACAGGGCATGGATTTTCACCAGTACTGGTTGAAAGTGCGCCAACAGGGATCGGCCCAACCCCTAGAGCATTACAGCTATTCCATTCAGGCAGCCAGACACGGGAGGTTTGCTTTTCCCGCCAGTGATGCCAGCGCCATCGCCTCTACGTATTCGTATGCTTATCATTTTGATGCGGGGCTGTATGCCAATTACTTAAAGGAGATGTCAGTCGCGAAGGGCGTGCAACGTATAGAAGGGCGGGTTGCTCAGGTTCTGGGGAAAGACGCAGGCGAGGGCATAGATACAATTGTGCTCGAGTCCGGCCAACAGATAACGGCCGATTATTTCATCGATTGTTCAGGTTTCCGATCTTTGCTTTTAGGGCAACAGTTGGGTGTAGGCTTTGAGTCGTGGGCTCACTGGTTGCAATGCGATAGAGCGGTTACCGCACCAAGTGCGCCGATGCAAAATCTGCCTCCTTATACTAGGTCTATGGCCAAGGTCGCAGGTTGGCAGTGGCGCATTCCGTTGCAGCATCGCACAGGCAATGGCTATGTGTATTCCAGTCAGTACCTGAGTGATGACGAGGCGGTACACAGTTTATACGCAGATATGCCGAGTGCACCGGTTACGGATGCCGCGTTGTTAAGGTTTGAAGCCGGGCGGCGCAAGGTGAACTGGAAGGCTAACTGCATCGCCGTGGGGCTTTCCGGCGGCTTTCTGGAACCTTTGGAGTCTACTAGCATTTATCTGATACAGGTTTCCATTCAGCAGCTATTGAAATTGTTCCCGGGGAAAGTACCCTCGCCAGCTCTGACTGATGAATTTAACCGCCGTATCAATTTGGAGTATGAGCGAATCCGGGATTTTTTAATTTTGCATTACGCAGCCAATGAGCGGCGGGGTATGCCATTTTGGGATAACTGCCGCACAATGGAAATTCCTGACTCTTTGACTGAAAAGATTGAGTTGTATTCCAGTCGCGGTTATATCGATCAATACAAATATGGTTTGTTTTCACCCGCGAGCTGGCTGGCGGTACTGATGGGGCAGGTGGGACAAGCAAGCACCTACGAGCGTGTTTGTGACAATCACCCCGTGGCTCGTTTAACCGACAAAGTTGAGTCGATTAGCAGCTCGATTGAGTCGAGTGTGATGGGGCTGGGCGATCACACTGAGTTTGTTAACGATTACTGTAAATCTACGCTAAGTGAGAGAGCCCATGGTTAAAAGTATTTGCGTGGTAGGCCGGGATGCAGATGCGTGGATAACGGCGCGGGTGCTACAGAGGTTTCTGGGTGAGAATTCATTATTAACAGTGCAGATTGTCGAGCTACCCTCCGAGGTTGGTCCGCAGGATGTATACCCCAGTATCCCTTCTGTGCGAGGGCTGCACAAATTGCTGGGGCTTTCTGAGTCGGACTTGATTGCTAATTTGGGGGTAGCTAATTCCATTGGCAATAGATTTTCCGGCTGGTCATCAGACGGTGATTACTATCAGGTTTTCGATACCCACGGCTTGCCCATTAAAGATATAGATTTTGTTCAGTATTGGATTCGAGGCAGAAAAAAAGGCTTGCAGGTTCCATATCACGAGTTTTCTCTGGCGGTGGCTGCAGCCAAAAGAAATAAATTCGTACTGCTCAATGAGCAGGCGTCAGCATTCAGTCATGCATCCTACAGCTTTAATATTCCGGCGCTAGCGTATCTTAAGCGTATCGCTTCTGACACCATAGCCAGTGGTGTGAAAAGGTATGAGGGGCCTATTGCCAAAGTAGAGGTTGAAGCTGGTGCAATTCGGCATATCCTATTGGAAGACGGGCAAACCGTTACGGCGGATCTCTTTGTCGATGCCTGTGGCCCGGCAGGAGAGCTGATCTCCAAACTTGGAGGAGACGCTTATGAGTCGCTTCAGGATAGGTTTCCACTAACGGCGAGTGTACACGCTCTGGCAGACAAGATAACTCCCATACCGTCATGCAACCATTGCCTTGCCAATGAGCGTGGGTGGCTGGGCGTCTATCCGCTTGCGGATAAGACCGCGCTGAGGTTCAACTATAATCCGCAACAGTCCGTGCCCGACCAGGTGGCAAAAACGCTGCAAGGTTTGTGCGCTATGCCAATGAGAGAAGGTGTGGTAAAGAATAAAGTGGCGGGTCGGAGGCGATCTCCCTGGCTGAAAAACTGTGTGGCTGTAGGTGGTTCGGCCGCCTGCTTAGACGATGTTAATGGTGTGGAACTACATGTATTACATTTGACGTTGTCCTACCTGATGGCGTTGTTCCCGGTTGCCGACAGCTATACGGCCGAGCAAAAAAAATACATCGAAAAAGTGAATTCGCATATAGATCGAATAGTGGATTTTCAGCAGGCGCATTATTTACTGAATGGTCGCGATAACGATACTTTGTGGCATTCATTCAAGTCATTGTCGCCAAGCGCTCATCTACAACAAAAATTAAACTTGTTTCAGGCGCGAGGGGCGCTTTGCATGTATGAAGATGAAACCTTTCAAGAGGAGGATTGGTATGCGCTCTTGTGTGGTAATGGCCTCTTGCCTCAGTCCTATGACTTGCAAGTGAATAACCTGGATGAACAGGAACAAATCAAAGAGTTCCAAAAAATGCTGAGCTTTGTCGCCCGTGAGGCGGAACAAATGCCAGACTTATCGGTACACTTAGGCTTAGAAAATAACGATAACTATACGGGTGCAATGTTTTAGAGGGGATTTTATGATTAATCGTGTAGTGATTCTCGGTGGCGGCACGGCCGGTTGGATGAGCGCTGCAGCCCTGGCTAAATCTCTGGCGGGCGGGCCAGTGTCTATCACCCTGGTTGAGTCGGAAGCGATAGGCACCGTTGGTGTTGGTGAGGCGACAATTCCGCCTATCATGATCTACAACAATGCGCTTGGAATCAGCGAGGCGGATTTTGTTCGCGCCACTAAAGCCACTTTTAAGTTGGGAATCGAATTTGCCAATTGGCGTAAGCAGGGCGTTTCCTACTTTCATCCGTTTGGCATGTTGGGTTCTGACATGGACGGTATCAGCTTTATGCACTATTGGCTGCGCTGGAGAAAAAACGGTGGCGCCACAGATTTTCTCAGCTTTAATGCCGAGGCCTGTGCGGCGCGTGAGAATAAGTTTGCCTGGGTCGAGAATGAAGCCGGCCCCAAAATGCTGCCCGATGTGAACTACGCCTATCACTTTGATGCCGGCTTGTACGCAAAGTTTTTGCGCGAGTTCGCCGAGGCTCGCGGTGTTTCGCGTATTGAGGGCAAGGTGAGCGAGGTGACACAAAACCCGCACACAGGCGATATTGAAAAGCTGCTGCTGGAGAACGGGCGAGTCGTTGAAGGCGACCTGTTTATCGATTGCAGCGGCTTTAGAGGGATGTTGATTGAGCAGGTGTACCAGACCGGTTATGAGGATTGGAGCCATTGGTTACCTGTGGATAGTGCAGTAGCCGTACCTTCTGCATCAACGGGTGAGCTTCTTCCTTATACGCGTTCAATCGCGCACGATGCAGGTTGGCAGTGGCGTATTCCCCTGCAGCACCGTGTGGGTAACGGCTATGTTTACTGCAGTAAATATACAAGTGATGAGCAGGCTCGCGAGGTGTTGTTGAATAACCTCGACGGCGAGGCTCTGGCTGAGCCTAGAACACTTCGCTTTACCACCGGGGTGAGAAAAAAATCCTGGGTGAATAACTGCATCGCGGTAGGCTTATCGAGCGGGTTTTTAGAGCCGCTAGAATCTACTAGCATTCATTTGATTCAGCGCGCGGTACATAAAATCCTGGCAATGTTTCCCCGCAGTAAAATCCAACCGTCATTGGTAGAGCGCTTTAATCGTGAAATGTATCAAGAGTACGATGAGGTCAAAGACTTTCTGATTGCTCACTATGCTATAACAGAGCGCGATGACAGCCCCTTCTGGCGCTATGTGAAAAACATGGAGTTGCCTGCCAGCCTGGTGGAAAAGCTCGAAGTGTTCAAAGAGCGCGGCGAGGTGTTGGTGAACCGATACGATATGTTTCGTGAAACCAGCTGGTTTGCTGTGCTGCTGGGGCAAGGCTTCGAGCCTGAGGGCTATCACCCGGTGGCCGATGCTATCTCAGATGAGCAACTGCACATGCGACTTACGCATATTCGCAACGCCGTGGCAAAGCGGGTTTCTACGCTGCCAAAGCACGGCGAGTTTGTCAGAAAGCACTATATGTAAGTTCGTTAGGGTGTTTTGTGCATGAAAGCATAGCGGTTTGATTTTGTTATTGTGGTGCCCGCTCAGGCTTGGTTGCGAGTAGGTCGCAGAGTGTCTGATACAGGTCGTCAGGCTTTAGAGGTTTGCTGATGTATTCGTTCATGCCCGCCGCCAAGCAGGCTTCTCTGTCGCCCTGGATGGCCTGAGCGGTAACCGCAATAATAGGCAAGTTGTGCAGCTGTTTGTCTTTGCGAATAATTTTGGTGGCGCTGATACCATCCAATATCGGCATCTCAATGTCCATTAAAACGGCATCGAATCCTTCAGGGCTGTTTTCTAAGATCTCTAGCGCCTGTTGGCCGTTGTCGGCACTGATTACGCTGATCCCCACCTTTCTCAGAATTCCGCGTGCTACCTGCTGATTAATAACATTGTCCTCGACGAGTAAAATTCTAAGCCCTTTTAGCGCCGCCGCCCGAGTTTCGCTGTGCTTGGCGCTTTGCTCTATGGCGCACTCGGGCAGGGCGCGGCAGATGGCGTCAAACAGACGCGAGTCGCTGACAGGTTTGCTGAGAAAGCTATCTACGTAGTCGGAGTCTTGATGGTCGGTGAAAATTTCGTCGCGCTGAAAAGACGAGACCAGAAATATCAGAGGTTTATTGTGAATAGTCTCTGAGCATTTGATGTCTCTGGCGGCCTCAAGGCCATTTTTAAGGGGCATTTTGTAATCTAGTAGTACGATGTCGTAGGGGGCGGCGTCAGCTTCGGCCTGCTGTATTTTCCCCAGGGCAGAATGGGCATCTTTTGCTGTATCAACATTATCTATAATTTTACTGGCAGTTTTTAATAATATATCCAGAGCCAGCTGGTTGTCGTCAACCACTAAGATCTTGAGGGATCTACAATTAGAGCTTCTTTGCTGTATACGATTATCACCAATCTTGCTGGGTTCAAGCTCGGCCGTAAACGAAAAAGTGGTTCCTTGCTCTGGCTTGCTCTCTACGGTTAACTGCCCTTGCATTAGGTTTACCAGCAGGTTGCATATATGCAGGCCAAAGTCGTTGTTATTCTCTTGCCGGTCAAGATTAGAGGCTTTGAGGCTTTCTTGCAGCTGTCGAAGTGCTTGAGGCGCTATGCCTTCACCATGGTCCGTAACGCTAAATTTTACACTTACCGCCTCAGGTGTTTTTGCCAGGGCTTCGGCGCTGACAATGACCTCGTTGCTACCGGAATACTGCAGTGAGTTCTTGATCAGTTGGCTGATAATGTGACTGATGCGGGTGGCGTCGCCGCGCACAAAGCGCGGTGTGTTATCTTTTATGTCAAATATAATGTTCGACTTCTCATGTAGAGCGCTGCTTTCAAACATGCGCGCCAAGCGTTCCAGCATTTGCTCTAAATCGAAATGGTTTTTTTCAATAATTATTTTGCCGGTTTCTAGTTTTGCGTAGTCGAACACTTGATTAATGGTTTGCAAGAGCGTACCCGCGGCGCTCTGAATACTGCTGATGTAACTTTTTTGCAGATCATTAATTGACGTGTCTTCGAGTAGATGGCTCAGGCCGATAATGGCATTCATCGGTGTGCGTATTTCATGACTCATGCTGGCCATAAACTTACTTTTGGCGTGGCTCGATTCCTCTGCCAGAGTTCGCGCTTCAAGCAATTCATTTTTGTCGAGAATACTTTGCGTGATATCGCTGCTTGTTGCTACGCAGCGGGTAAAGAGGCCTTGCTCGTCGGGCTCTACAAAAATGCAGCGACAGTTCACCCAAACTACCGTGCCGTGTCTGCTCAATAGCCGATGCTCAAAGCTCAGATGTGATTGGCGGTTTTGACGTGCGCCTTGCAACTTTTCAATCACCGTATCGGCGTCATCCGGGTGGAGCAAGTAATGCACAAATGTGTTTAAGCTACCTGGGCGCTGTTGGTAATCGTAGCCGAGCATACGCCAATAACCGCGGCTAAAGTGAATGCGGTTTTCACCAATCTGCCAGTCCCATAGACCGTCGCGAGAGGCCTCCATGGCATAGTGATAGCGTTTATCTCGTTCCTGCAAATCGTTTAACAGCTGATTGCGGCAGTAGGCATCGTGTATCAGGGCGCCTACCTTCCTCACCAGCGATAGCTCGGGGGTTGAGATCTGCTTGGCAGCGATTTGCCATACGGCAACAAGTTTGCCATTGGAAGATACTGGCACCAGCTGCTGGTTATTGTTGAGTACCGCTGCAAAGCGTTTTAGTGTCGCGCAATCGTGTGCTGACGGTTGAGGCTGCTCTAAAGCGGCAGACTGGGCAATGAGTTGCCAGGGTTGCAGGAGGTCGGAAACCAGCCACACGGCAAGCTCGGGGCAGTTAATTTGGGTGGCCAAAAGTTGCAGGCTGAGGAGGATGTTGCCTTCATTGGAATCACCCAATAACAACTCGAAATGAGGCAGTAGCGGGTCTTGCTCCGATGACTGCGAGCCGCCGGATTGAGCGGCGAGCGCCTGTTCCAGCTGCTCGATGCGAGCCTCTAGCGCTTTTTCTTTCCCTGGCATGGGGCCCCCGGTGTTTTACCGCCTGCGTAGACTAATAATTCTTGTTGAACCGATAATCATAGTCAATTATGGCGACAATTCCAGCGGCTTTACACAATTAACTCGGGCAGAGGCGGCGGCAAAAACAGAAGGGAGGCCCCGCCTAGCAGTGAGCGCTACGGCGGGGCTTATGCAGGCAAGTATTAGAGTCTTAGCCGAGCTCGGCGCGGGCGCGCGCAACGGCGGCCTTGACTTGTTTGGGGGCGGTTCCGCCGGTGTGGTCGCGTGCAGCCACAGAGCCTTCCAATGTCAGTACCTCAAACACGTCGGCGGCAATGGTATCGGAGAACTGCTGCAGCTCTTGCAAGCTCATTTCCGATAAGTCTTTCCCGCTTTCAATACCGTATGCGACGGATTTCCCCACGACCTCGTGAGCATCGCGGAAAGGCATACCTTTGCGAACCAAGTAGTCGGCCAGATCGGTGGCGGTGGAGAAACCGCGGCGTGCCGCCTCGTACATATTGTCTTTGCGGGCGGTAATGGCCGGCACCATGTCGGCAAAGGCGCGCAGGCAGTCTTTGACGGTGTCGATAGCATCGAACAGCGGCTCTTTGTCCTCTTGGTTGTCTTTGTTGTAGGCCAGCGGCTGTGACTTCATTAGCGTCAGCAGGCTGATCAGATGGCCGTTGACCCGGCCGGTTTTACCGCGCACCAGTTCGGGTACATCCGGATTTTTCTTTTGCGGCATGATGGATGAGCCAGTGCAGAAGCGATCGGGCAGATCAATGAAATCAAATTGCGCGCTGGTCCACAGTACCAGCTCTTCACTGGCGCGGGACAGGTGCGTCAGCAAGATGCTGGCAAAGGCGCAGAACTCAATGGCAAAGTCGCGATCCGACACCGAGTCCAGGCTGTTGTTAGTAGGCTTATCAAACCCCAGTAGCTCGGCGGTAAGGGCGCGATCAATGGGGTAGGTGGTTCCCGCCAGTGCGGCTGCTCCCAGGGGCGATTGGTTCAGGCGCGCGCGGCAGTCGGCCAGGCGACCGGCATCGCGGGTCAGCATTTCAAACCAGGCCAGCAAATGGTGGCCAAAGGTTACCGGTTGCGCGGTTTGCAGGTGGGTGAAGCCGGGCATTATGGTGTCGGCTTCGCGCTCGGCTATGTCCAAAATCCCGCTTTGCAGGCGCTTTAGCTCGCCGGCGATGGTGTCGATCTCGTCGCGCAGGTACAGGCGTATATCGGTCGCTACCTGATCGTTGCGCGAGCGGCCCGTGTGCAGTTTTTTGCCGGTAATGCCTATTTTTTCGGTCAGAGCCGCCTCGATGTTCATGTGCACATCTTCGAGGGTAACCGACCAGTTGAATTTGCCCGCGTCTATGTCGGCGCGAATTTCTTCCAGCCCGGTGATAATTTGGTCTTTTTCGGCGGCGCTCAGGACACCGACTTTTTCCAGCATTGTGGCGTGGGCAATAGAACCGTTTATGTCGTGGTGATACAGTCGCCAGTCAAATCCGATAGATGCGGTAAAGCGCTCCACAAAAGCATCGGTGGCTTCGCTAAAACGGCCACCCCAGGGTTTGGCGGTCTGATCTTGTTCGCTCATAGTCTCTCTCGCGGCTATAGTGGTTGGCGCTGGCGCCAGTTGCTGTGAACACCAGTGCCGATAAAATACAAAGTGGCGGCATTATAGCCAATAACAGGCGGTAAAGGGGCTGACAAAGGACAAATGACGGATCGCACTGCAAGCGTAAATAATAGTCGCAGCGACGGCCTGCCCAATCTGTGCAGTGTGTATGCCTTGCTGTTGTTAGTGATTGTGGCCGAGCTTTTGGCGTTACTACTGGTGTTGGCTGACGGCGGTTTAGCGGGTTTTAGCTGGTCGCAATTGGGGTTGGTGTCCTTTCTTTTGCAGTGGATCGTGCTGGGCAGCGCCGCTGTGTTATGTCGCTTGCGGCCCTTGCTTGCGCGCGTCAGTCCGGTGTTATCCGGGCTGTGCAGTTATGCTGTGGTGCTGGCCTGCACCGCTGTGTTTTCCGTCGCAGGGCAGTGGCTGCTGCAGGGCTTAGGCGGACGTTTTATCGATTGGTGGCAGGTGGCCACTCATGTATTGATCGCGGCGATTCTGGCCGGTATTTTACTGCGCTATCTTTATTTGCAGCAGCGTTTATATCGTCAACAGCAGGCCGAGCTGCGCGCCCGGATTCAGGCTCTGCAGGCTCGTATTGAGCCGCATTTTTTATTCAACAGTATGAACTCTATTGCCAGCTTGATTGCGATAGAACCGGCTCTGGCGGAGCGTCAGGTAGAGGATTTGAGCGATTTGCTGCGTGCCAGTCTGGCCGAGCCCGCACTGATTCCCGCCAAGCGTGAGTTGGCGCTGTGTTTGAGTTATGTGCACATCGAGCAGGCCCGGCTCGGCGACAGGCTGGCATTGACTTGGCAGGTTGACGAGCTTCCCGCCGTGGCGGTGCTGCCTAATTTACTACTGCAGCCGCTGCTGGAAAATGCCATTAATCACGGTGTCGAACCATCGCCTGCAGGTGGCTGGGTAACGGTTAAGGTGGGTGCCGATACCAGTGCGCTGACGATTATGATCAGCAATTCCTTGCCCGAGGCAGGTCAGAGTGCGAGGCGGCCGGGCAATCGCATGGCGCTCGCCAACATCGAGCATCGTTTGCGGGCGCATTTTGGCGACCATGCCGAGCTGCGGCTCGAGCGTGGCGATGAAAGTTTCGCAGTGAGTATAAGAATCGCACTGAAAGCCTGTACTGAAGCGATGCAAAGGCAACACCATGGATAATGTAATGTTAGAAATACTGGTTGTGGATGACGAGCCTCTGGCGCGCGCTCGACTGGTGCGCATGATTGAGGAGCTGGATGGTTACGCGGTTTCCGCAGAGGCGGCGAATACGGCTGAAGCTTTGGCGCAAATTGATCAGGTCGACCCGGATATTGTCCTGCTTGATATTCAGATGCCGGGTGATAACGGCTTAAGCGCGGCGCGACAAATCGGTGAGCTGGATGATCCTCCGGCGCTAATATTCTGCACCGCTTTTGACGAACATGCGCTGGAGGCATTTGCCACAGTTGCGGTGGGTTATCTGCTTAAACCGGTGCGCCGTGAGCACTTGCACGAGGCGCTGCGTCAAGCCGCCAAGCCCAACAAGCTGCAGCGCGCGGCGACCGGGCCCAAGTCTGCCCCGCTCAGTATTACCGCCAAAACGCACCGCGGCGTAGAGCGTATCCCGCTGAGCGAAGTGCGCTTTTTCCTTGCCGATCAAAAGTATGTCACTGTCTATCACACTTCGGGCCAGCACCTGTTGGATAACTCACTCAAAGAGCTGGAACAAATGCTGGGCGATCGGGTGGTAAGAGTGCACCGCAATGCGCTGGTGGTGATAGAGCATATTCGCGCCTTGGAGCGCAATCCGGAGGGGGGCTACTGCCTACGCCTCACGGACATGGAGCAGCGCCCGTCTGTCAGTCGCCGCCACGCGGGTGCGGTAAAAGCTCTATTGCAGAGCCTGTAGCGGCGCCCGGGCTTTGCTATCATGGTGACCTTTTACATGCCCGCGGGAGATTTATGAGCCAGCCTATTCATCGCACCATACGTATTGCCACACGCAAAAGCCTGTTGGCCCTGTGGCAGGCGGAATATGTAAAAGCCGAGCTGGAAAAACATCACCCAGGGCTTGCCGTTGAACTGGTGCCCCTTACCAGCCGCGGCGACAAGATTCTCGATGTGCCCTTGGCCAAGGTGGGCGGCAAAGGCTTGTTCGTAAAAGAGCTGGAACAGGCCATGCTGGCCGATGAGGCCGATATTGCCGTGCACTCTATGAAAGATGTGCCCATGGAGTTTCCTGAGGGGCTGGGCCTGGCCGTTATCTGCGAGCGCGAAGATCCGCGCGACGCTTTTGTCAGCAATAAATTTAACACCCTTGATGCACTGCCGGAGGGCAGCGTGGTGGGTACTTCCAGTTTGCGACGTCAGTGCCAAGTGCTCGCGGCTCGGCCAGATCTAACCGTTAACTTTTTGCGCGGTAATGTGCAAACCCGGCTAAAAAAGCTGGACGACGGCGAGTTCGACGCCATTATCCTCGCCAGCGCCGGGCTGATTCGCCTGCAGTTGCAGCAGCGTATTGCCAGCTTTATGGCGCCCGAAGTGAGTTTGCCTGCCGGTGGGCAGGGCGCGGTGGGAATTGAATGCCGCACCGATGACACCGAGCTACACGAGTTGCTCGCGCCTTTGCATCATGCCCCCACCGCCGTCTGTGTCGAGGCCGAGCGCGCCATGAATCGCCGTCTTGAAGGTGGTTGTCAGGTGCCTATTGCCTGTTATGCGGTGCGCGAAAACGACCAGCTATGGCTGCGCGGTCTGGTCGGCGCGGTGGATGGTTCGACTCTATTGTACGAAGAAGACCGAGGTCCCGAGCAAAGTGCTGAGGCCATGGGCATAGCGATGGCCGAGCGTTTGCTGGCAGCTGGCGCCGATAAAATTCTTGCCGAAGTGTATGGTCGCGAGCTGCAATGAGTCACTGGCGCCTGCTTATTACCCGCCCCCAGCCTGCGGCCCAACAATGGCAGCAGTGGCTGGCCGGGCAGGGCTATGTGGCGGATGTGATCAGCGTAATGGCGATTGAGCCTGTTAGCGTCGAGCAACAGTTGCAGGCGATCAAGTCGGTTATTCTGGATTTTGATCAGTATCAGAAAGCGCTGTTTGTGAGTCGCAACGCCGCCTATTATGCCAGCCAGTGGCTGGATGATTACTGGCCGCAGTGGCCGGTGGGGGTGGACTGTTTTGCGGTCGGGCGCGCCACTGCAGAAGCCTTGGCCGAGGCGGATATTCCCGTGCGTGCGCTGGGCGATGACAATTCCGCAATGAACAGTGAAAACCTGCTTGCCGAGCCCGACCTGCAAGATGTAGCGGGAGAGAAAATTGTTATTTTCCGGGGCTGCGGCGGGCGCGAACTGATCAGCCGCACCTTAGAGGAGCGCGGCGCCGCCGTGCACCACTGCGAGCTCTACCATCGGGTGCTCGTCGACGTCAGCGAAGCGCCTCTGCAGCGCTGGCTTGAGGTCGCAGGTCCCGCCGATCTGGTGACAGTTCACAGTGGCGAAAGCCTCGCGAACTTATGCGAGCTGGCCGAGCGTGGGGGGAAGGGTGCGCGTTTGCTAGATTTAACCCTACTGGTGCCGGGCGAGCGAGTGGCCGCCCAAGCGCGCGAGTTCGGATTTACCAAAGTGCTGCAGGCCCGCAACGCGGGCAATAAGGCGATGTTGGAACAGCTACAGGCTTACCGCCAAAAACTGGCGTAGCAGGAGAATTACTCATGTCAGAGACACCCGCCGAACACCCCGAGCAAGAGACACAATCGCAGGGCGAATCAGTGCCCGCCGAACAAGACCGCTCAGAGGCCGAGCATAAATCGGCGCAAAAACCGGCGCGTAAGACCGGTGGTGCGGGGCTGGCGTGGTTTTGTCTGCTGCTGTTATTGGCTGCGGCCGTTGCCGGTGGCTGGTACGGCTGGCAGATGTGGCAGCAACTACAAGCTTTGCAGGCGCGCGAGCTTCCCGCCCCGGTGGAAGCGCCGCCCCCTTTCGATGCAGGCCCCTTAGAGCGTCAGCTGGCCGAATTGCAGCAACAGAACAACACCCTGAGTCGGCGCCTGGAGCAGCTTGCCAATGCTGAAATTGACCCCCAGTTGGTGCGCTCGCTGGCGGCGGATGTGGGTTCGGTACAAAGCCGGCTCGACGCCATGGCCGATACCTCACGAGACGATTGGAAATTAGCTGAAGCGGCTTTTTTATTGCGTCTGGCCAATCAAAAAGTGCTGGTGGAACACAACAGTTCTGAAGCCCTGGCCCTGGCTCAGGCGGCCGATAAAATTATCAAAGAGCAGGACGACCCAGGCTTATTTGCCATTCGCCAGGCACTTAGCCAGGAGATGACCGAACTTAAAATGGTGGAGCCGGTGGATCGCGAGGGCATCTATTTGCAGCTTCAGGCTCTGATTGATCAAGTGTCACAGCTTCCGCTGTTGCAGTCGTTCCAGCGCCAGTTGCCGGTCGCCACCGAAGCGCAGGTGCAAGATCCAGCCGCCGAAGCGGGAGCTTGGGCCCGGGTTAAGGCCAGCGTGATGCGCGGCCTGCAAACGCTGGGGTCACTGGTTCGGGTCAACAATCACGCCGAGCCGGTAGAGCCCTTGCTTGGGCCAGAGCAGGCCTGGTTTTTACGCCAGAACTTACAGTTGATGCTGGAGCAGGCACAAATTGCGCTGCTGCGCGAGGAGTCCCGGGTGTACCACCAGAGCCTGGAGCGGGCGCAGGACTGGCTGCAGAAATATTTCTCCCGCAATGCTCAGACCCAAGTCGTGAGCGATGAATTGCAAAAGCTCGATGAGCTGGCGATTAAAGTCGAAGTACCCGATATCAGCGCCGCCCAGCAACAGCTGCAAGATTATATCGACCGGTTGCATAAAGTATCCGGAGGTCAGACGCCATGAAAAAACGCCTGATTCTGCTGCTGCTATTTATGCTGCTGGGCGCTTTGGTGTTCCAGCTTATGCGTCACGACAGTGGCTATGTGCTGCTCGCCTATGGTTCCACCACCGTCGAGATGAGTGTGTGGACTGCACTGGCCTTTGCATTATTGCTGGGGTTTGCCATTTACCTTATCTGGCGCTTGCTGCAAGGTGGCCGCAAAGTGACTCGGGTAATTGCAGGCGGGCGCCGGCATTCCGCGCGGGCGCAATCACAGACCATGGCGGCACTGGTGGATTTTATCGAGGGCAACTGGCTGGTGGCGCGCAAAAAATTGGTCAAGTCAGCGGACAAATCCGTGAACCCTTTGGTCAATTACCTCGCCGCCGCGCGCTGCTCCTACGAGTTAAAAGATTTCTCGGGCGCGTTGGATTTGCTGCACAAGGCGGAAAAAAGTCGTGAGAGCAGTGAATTGGCGGTGGCGTTAACTCAGGCGCGGATGCAGTTGGGCAGCCAGCGTTACGAGCAGTGTCTGGCCACATTAAAGCGCATTAAACGCAGCGCCCCCGAGCATCCTGTGGTGCTCGATTTACTCGCCAATGTGTACTGGGAGCTGGACGATATAGAGGCGTTGGAAGAGTTGCTGCCGAGTTTGCGTCAACTTCAGGTGCGCAGCGCCGAAGACCTGCGTACGCTGGAGGTAAAAGTCTATTTGCGCCACCTTCAGCTGCTAGAGAAGCGACACAAAAAGCAGCCCGATAGAGAGGCAAGCAAGGCCGCACTGGATGAAATTTGGGCGCGGGTGCCAGCGCCTTTGCAAAAAGAGCCCGAGCTGATGGCAGGATTTGCCGCGGTGCTGTTGCGCTTGGGGTGTGATGAAGAGGCCGAGCCTATGCTGGCCAAGGCACTGCAAAAAAACTGGCAGGAAGAGTGGGTTGAGCTATACGGGCGCACCAATGTCAGTAACGCCAAGGCGCAGTTAAAAACCGCTACCGCCTGGTCGCGCCAACACGATGCTGATGCAGTGCTGTTGGCGGCACTGGGGCGTATTTGTGTGCGCAACCAACTGTGGGGCAAAGCCAAAGATTATTTCCGTGAGTCCTTGGATATGTGTCCCCTGGCGGATGTGTATCTGGAGCTGGGGCAGTTGCTGGAACAGCTGGGCGAGCCGGAAAAGAGCGCGGCGGTGTACCGCGAGGCTTTGCATCATTTGGCAAACTCGCAGCGCGAGCTGGCACTGCAGTGAACCACTCCACCGACATTGCCAATTTGTTCGCCGATATCCCCGCCCAGTTACCGCAGGAGCTAAGCACCCGCTTACTGGACGCAAAAAACCTTCGAATCGAGCGGATAGTGTCCTATGGCCACGCCTCTGAGCCCGACTTTTGGTACCAGCAAGAGGAGCACGAGTGGGTGATTCTACTCACGGGTGGCGCTCTGTTGCGCTGGGCTTCAGGCCGTGAAGAAGCTCTCGCTCCGGGTGATTACGTGTTTATCCCCGCCGGGGAAAAACACCGGGTGGAGGGAACCCTGGCCGATGAACACTCGGTTTGGCTGGCGGTGTTTTTTGCCGCGTGAGGTGGGCGTCTATCTATTGCTATTGCGCCAGGTTTTAAGATGATGGCAGGCGCGAGGCCCACAGGGCCAGTTTATGTTGGATGGTTTTCTGCGATACCTGATCTTCGGGCAGAGGCTGAATTAACTTGTCGTGTGCCAACAGGCGGTAGATATACAGCGCCCGGTCCGCGACTGAATCGGTAGCTTCAAACTTTGCCGCGCCGCGTTTTTCTGCGTAACTTCCCCCCACCTTTAAGGCCTTTTTAAACAGTTCTTTTTCGTTGTCGAGCTTTTTCATAGCCTGCCTCTCGCTAAGTTATTACGCAGTTGTAGCATCCTGGCAAGGCTGTTGCCACTGTGCCATTTAGGTTGTTAACCCCAGTAGGCGGGGGCGATAAAGCAAAGCCACCAAGGCTATAAAATCATACAGACCATGCCATACTGCCACTAATAGTAAGCTGTCGCTAATGGCGTATACCAGTCCAAAGGCCAGCCCCATCACCAGGCTTACTGCAAAATACACCACAGACAAAAAGTGCAACGCAGCAAATACAAAGGCGGCGATGCAGATTGCGACCGCATCGCCCCAGTAATGGCCAATGGTGTGCTGTAAAAAAGCGCGAAAGAGTAGCTCTTCGCCAAAACCGGCGGCGATACTGATCAACACCAGCTGCCATAGGTGGGCGCCTTTAAACAGGTGGCGCAATTGCATGAGGTGGGGTGCCAGCATGTTTTGCAGTGGCTTGCAGAGGATTAAGGTTACGCACCAACCCAAATAGGTTAAGAGTGCGGCGCCAATGCCCCAGCTAATATCGATAAGTGATACGGGCCAAATCACCGGTAGTGCCAATCCTGCCAGCATTAATCCGGCTATACCCACCAAACCCAGGGCTGCTTCAAAGCTGAAAAAAGTCCAAAAGCTTCGGGCTCGCATAAGTTGAATCTCTGGCGTTAGGCTAATGAGTGTTAGCGGGCTACTATAGGAGCTTAATAAAATTGTGTACAGGAACTGGATTATGGGAGACATTGCAAAGCGTGTTGTTGCAGGTATTGTTACTGCGTTAGTGGTGGGTGTTTGCCTGCCTGCGGCGAGAGTTTTAGCGGGGGAAAATCCCCCCCAGGATGCGTTTGTTATGAAGTTGTACGACGGCGATATTCCGGGAGCCGTCGCGAGTGAGGACTTAGAGACCATTCGCGATCCCGAGCACCCGGATACCTTTATTCAAAAGGTAACTTATCCAACCTTAACCGGCTATTTACCGAACCCCGAACTGGCCACGGGTGTGGCTGTAGTGATTTGTCCTGGCGGCGGCTATGGCGGTGTCTCTATCGTAAAAGAGGGGTATCAGGTTGCCGAGCGCTTGCAATCTCAGGGGATTGCCGCGTTTGTACTCAAATACCGCGATCCGCTGGATGCCACAATGGCCGATAAGAAGTTCGGCCCTTTACAGGATGTGCAACAGGCGCTGGCTAAGGTTCGCAGTAATGCGCAACAGTGGCATTTAAACGCGGATAAAATCGGTGTTATGGGGTTCTCGGCGGGAGGGCATTTAGCGTCGTCGGCGGCAGTGCATTTTAATGATCCGGTGCTGTCCTCGCTTGCCCCGGACGAGGTGCGTCCGGATTTTCAGGTGCTGATTTATCCTGTGATCAGCTTTGACGACGCTATCGGTCATTTGGGGTCGCGGACGAACTTATTGGGCGATCCCGCCGGCCAAAAGTGGATCGATTATTTCAGCAACGACACGCAAGTGAATGCGCAGACGCCTCCTGCATTCCTCGTTCACGCGGGCGATGATGGATCGGTGGTGGTGGAAAACTCTCTTAGCTATTATCGGGCCTTAAAGGCTAGTGATGTGGCTGCCGGTATGCTGATACTGCCGAGCGGTGGTCATGGGTTTGGCATGCGCAATCCGGTCGATTGGTTTGCAACCATGCTGCAGTGGATGAAATCTGAGGGGATTTATTAAATCTGATTTATAAAGCTGAAGCTTAAACCGCCCGGATAGCTACCCAGGCGGTTTAAGCGGCTTTTGCGTCGCTAACAAGAAAGGTTTTAAGCGGCGCGGTAGCGTTCGATAATTTTGGCCGCTTCAGGAGCCGAGGCGCAAATAAAGTCGATAAACTCGCCCACGCCTACTTCGGCATCCTGGCGAGTGTCAAAAGGGCCTATGTCGACACCTTCACGGGTTTGATAATACCAGTAGCCGGATTTTTCCAGGAAGCGTCCACTGCGCTCGGGAATGGCCCCTTGTTCGCCTTCTCTGTGATCTTCGCTCATAGTGTCTACCTTTATCTTGCAAGAATCTTTATCCGTGGTGCGATGGCACAGTCTTGCTTAAGCTGCTCCTGCACAAGCTGCGGCATACCTCTTTGGATTATACGCCTCTCAGCTTCGGGTGTTTATATCGTGTTTCTCTACTGGGGTTTTACGCTCATAACCACTTGGCATCAAATATCGCAGAACCCACCACTTTTTGCTCGCAAAAACCGGTGCATTTGCCGTCAGCGGTCGTCGCAGCATGACCGGCGGTAGCAGGCACGCCTGCGCCCCCGGTGTCTGTTTGCGTACCAGTTGCGAAGCAGGGACGAGAGAAACTTTTGCCGCGCGCAATAGCGGTTCGGCTTGCTCCAGTACATCCAGGGTTTCTGGATAGGGGTGGCCGATAGCAATCGCCTGACCTTTGTGTTGAGCAATGGCAATGGCGCGCTTTAGCTGAGTCGCAATATGCGCGCGATCCCTTTCGTGATCGAGAAATACATCCCGTTGTGCACTGGCCAGCCCATAGGCGCTCGCGACTTCATAGGCTCGGCTGCTAGCGGTGGTGCGGCTGTCAACAAAGTACAAATCGCGTTTAGCCGCTTCTGTCATAACCCACCCCATGGGACGCGGCAGGGGGGTCAGTGCGCTGCCCATGTGATTGTTCACGCCTTTTATTCCGGGCAGTTGCTCCAGGCTGTGGCGCAGGCTTGCGGTGAATTCGGCGCGGCTCATGGACTCGGTGAGTGCCCCAGGCCCCAGTGCCAGGCCGGCAGTATTGGCCATGGGGGCGTGCAGCATCAGCTCTTTGCCCTCGGCTGCGCCGGCTTGGGCTAACGCCAGGGTATGGGGAGTGGAGGGAAGCAGTGCCAGGGTGTAAGCGCCGGGCAGCGCGATGGTACGCAGCCCGGCGCGCAGATTGTAGCCGAGATCGTCAATAATAATGGCCAGCTTTGCCTGGCCGGGCTCGCCCAGAGCCGCGCTTGAGATCAGGGCACTTAAAAGCAGGCCGGCCAGTAGCTGTTTAGGGCTGATCAAGCGGCGCTTCACGACTGGCTTGCGGTTGGTGACGGAAGATGTTCAGACCTTTGAGCAGGTTGAGAGCCTCGTGCAATTGGTTGTCGTTGGCCAGTAATGAAGTGCTTCCGTTGCGCTGGTTCTCCCTCTCTTTACTGCCGACTTCCGCGGCGCCATTGTCATTATTGAGGTGTCCGGCCAAATCGGCCTCGGTGGTGCGCAAACGCGGTTTTACCGCCGTTACCTTAGCGCGCTCTACGACCACATCGGGCTCGATACCCTGAGCCTGAATCGAGCGGCCGCTGGGGGTGTAATAGCGGGCGGTGGTGAGCTTGATGGCGCGGCTGTCGGTAATGGGAACCACGGTTTGCACCGAGCCCTTTCCGAAACTGCGGGTGCCCATAATGACCGCGCGGTGCTGGTCTTGCAGGGCTCCGGCGACAATTTCTGAGGCCGAGGCCGAGCCGTCGTTAATCAGTACGACAACGGGCAGACCGTCTAGCAGATCACCGGGGTTGGCGTTATAGCGGCTGTAGCTGCTCTCCAGACGGCCCTCGGTGTAGACTACCAAGCCGCCGTCGAGAAAGGCATCGGCAACGTCTACCGATGCTTGCAATACACCACCGGGGTTATTGCGTAAATCCAGAATCACCCCTTTGGTGTTGGGGTAGTCCTGCAGCGTATTTTGCAGTTTATCCTGTACGTCGCGGCCGGTATTTACCTGAAAGGTGGCGATGCGCAGGTAGAGGTAATTGTCATCGAGCATTTTGGTGCGCACGCTGCGCACTTTGATAATGTCGCGGGTGATGGTGATATCAAAGGGTTGGTCGATGCCCTCGCGCACTACGGTTACGCTCAGGTCGCTACCCTTGGGGCCGCGCATAATGGCGACCGCTTCATTGAGCGTCATGCCCTTTACCGGCTGGTCGCCCAGGCGGATGATTAAGTCTCCCGCTTCAATGCCGGCTTTTTGCGCCGGGGTGTCGTCGATAGGGGAGATGACTTTGACAAAGCCGTTTTCCATACCCACTTCAATGCCCAGGCCACCAAACTCACCCGAGGTGTTGACCTGTAAGTCTTCAAAGGATTCGGCGTCCAGGTAGGCCGAGTGCGGGTCCAGCTCGGCCATCATGCCTTTAATGGCGTACTCCAGCAGCTCCGAGTCGCTAAGCTCCTCGACGTAGCTGGAGCGAATATGATCGTAAACGCGAGTGAAGGTACGCAGATCTTCCAGAGGCAGGAGTGCCTTGGCCTCTGCGGCCGCCTGTGGGGCGGTCTGCTGTTGCGATTCGGCGGGCTGCGCCCAGGCGGGCAGTACACTGGCGAACATCAGCGCCGTAAAGGTGATTAAAGTTCCGGCAAAACGCATGGGTGTCTCCTGGATAGTGCGCGTTTTAAACGGCGCACAGTGTAACCTTTTTTACTGGGCGGCGGATCGGCCTCAGGCCCGTGCCAGCCATTTGTTGGGGTTGGTGGGCTGGCCCCGGTGGCGAATTTCAAAATACAGGCCCGAGTAATTCTGCCCGCCACTGTTACCCACCCGGGCGATGGCCTCGCCGGCGTCGACGTAATCGCCGAGCTGTTTAAGCAGACTCTGATTGTGACCATATAGGCTCATAAACCCTTCGCCGTGATCGATAATCACCAGCAGACCATGGCCGCGCAGATAATCGGCAAAAATCACATGCCCGCTGTGCACCGCCTGCACGGGCGCGCCACTAGGAGCCTCGATGACCATACCCTCCCAGCGCAGCTGGTCGCCCACCCGCCGGCTGCCGAAGCTGTGCCTTAGTTTGCCCTCGGTGGGCCATGGCAGCTTGCCCTGCAGGCGACTAAAGCGAATATTGGAGGGGTTGGCACTGCCCAGGGTAGCGGTCATTTCTGCCAGCAGGGCATTGAGGCGCTGGCTGTTTTGTCGTTCGCTGGCCAGTTCCGCGTCTTTGTTGGCGATGACCGCCTCTAGTTTTTTTAAGGTAGCGGAGCGCTCGCGCTGCTCGGATTGCAGCCGTTGCCGCTGCTGCGCCAGCTCATCTTTGCGGCGCTTAAGGCCGTCGCGGGTGGCGATAATGTCGGGCTCGATGGCATTGAGCTTGTCGAGCGTGGCGCGATAGCTTGCCAGTTTATCGCTGCGCGCACTGAGCAGATAGTCGTGGTATTTGTTGAGCCTGGTGATCCGCTCGGGAGATTCTTGGTTCAGCAGCATTTTCAAAGGCCCTTGGGGGCCGGCGCGGTAAGCGCTTTGCACCTGAGTGGCGATTTGCTGCTGCTGCGCCTGACGCTGCTGTTGCAGCTCTTGTTGTTGCTGCTGCAGGCTTTGCAGTTCCTGATCTTGTTGGTCGATTTCTCGGTTGAGTGAGTCGACTTTATTTTCCAACTCGCCGATATCGCTCTCGGATTTTTCCAACTGCTTTTGCAGTTTGCCTTTTTCGCCTTTTACATCGTCCAGCTCGTGTTTGAGTTTTTCGATGGTGGCTTTCAGCTCTTTAAGCTTTTGCTGATACTCCGCAGCGTCGTCGGCACCAAAGCTGAGAGGGGTGCAGAAAAACATCACTAGCAACGCAAACACCCGACAGCGCCATTGGCGCTGTCGGGTGTTGCTGCCTGTTGCGGGTAAACGAAGCAACTTGCGCCCTGGCATTAGCCTTCCAGGGTAATCAGGTTGCGCCCGCCCATTTCTTCGGGCTGTGCCAGTCCCATCAGGTGCAGCATGGTGGGCGCCACATCCGCCAGTGAGCCGCCGTCGGCAATAGTGCCTTTGCGCTCGCTGACGTATACCAGAGGTACCGGCAGGGTGGAGTGCTGAGTAGAAACCTGGCCCGACTCGGGGTCAAACATTTCTTCGCAGTTGCCGTGGTCGGCGGTAATCAGTACCTCGCCACCGGCTTTGCGCGTGGCTTCGACTACGCGGCCCACGCAGGCATCGACGGCCTCAACAGCGGCTACAGCGGCTTCGAACACGCCCGAGTGTCCCACCATATCGCCGTTGGCATAGTTACAGATAACGGCGTCGTATTTGCCCGACTCAATGGCTTCTACCAACTTGTCGGTTACTTCCGGGGCGCTCATTTCCGGCTTAAGATCGTAGGTGGCAACATCGGGCGAGGGCACCAGAATGCGGTCTTCACCTTCAAATACTGCCTCTTGGCCGCCGTTAAAGAAGAAGGTGACGTGGGCGTATTTTTCCGTCTCGGCGATGCGCAGCTGGGTTTTGCCCTGGTTTTGCAGGTACTCGCCAAACGAGTTGGTGAGCGCCTGGGGCGGGAAAGCGCAGCTGGCTTTGATGTCGGCAGCGTACTCGGTGGTCATGACAAATTCACCCAGCTGAGGCACCAGCTTGCGTTCAAAGCCGTCGAACTCGGGTTCGATCAAGGCGCGGGTAATTTCGCGGGCGCGATCGGGGCGGAAGTTCATAAAGATGACCGAGTCGCCATCGCTAATGGTGGCGACTTCTTCGCCCTCGGCGGCAATCACTGTGGCCTTCACAAACTCATCGTTTTCGTCACGGGCGTAAGCCGCTTTTAAGCCTTCAACGGCGGTTTCGGCGTCGTATTCGGATTCACCGGTTACCATCACGTTATAGCACTGTTCCACTCGATCCCAGCGGTTGTCACGGTCCATCGCAAAGTAGCGGCCGCAAATGCTGGCGACCCGACCTGTGCCGATTTCGGCAAACAGGTCCTGCGCTTTTTGCAGCGAAGCTTCAGCACTGCGCGGTGCGGTATCGCGGCCGTCCAAGAAGGCGTGCAGGTAAATGTCCTTGGCGCCGCGCTCAGCGGCGGCTTTTATCATGGCGAAGATGTGGTCTTCGTGGGCGTGTACACCGCCGGGCGAGAGCAAGCCGATAATATGCACGGCTTTACCCTTGTCTTTGGCCTGGTCGATGGCTTTGGTGTAAGCCGGATTGTTGGCAAACTCGCCATCTTCGATGGCTTTGTTGATGCGAGTGAAGCTCTGGTAAACCACGCGCCCGGCCCCCAGGGTCATGTGTCCCACTTCACTGTTACCCATCTGCCCTTCGGGCAGGCCTACTGCCATACCAGAAGTGCCAATCAGGTTTCTGGGGCAGTTATTCCACAGGTCGTCCCATACCGGGGTATTCGCGCTGTAAATTGCATTGTGCTCGGTTTTTTCGGAGTAGCCAAAGCCATCCAGAACCAGCAACACCATAGGTTTTTTCTTGGCAGTCATAGGTCAATCGCTTTTGTATGTCTGGGGGAATGATTCAGTAGGACAATTATTCTACCGATTAACGCCGCGTAACTCTACGCTCGGGGGCAGGCCCAAGGCAGTTTTTCGCTATCTGGGCCATAAATCCCGGTGCCTGTCGGGAAGTGTGCAGCTGGTGTATACTCCCGCCCTCTGCGGCCCGGCCCAGTGGGTCGGTGGTTGATATTCAGTGTTAAAGGGCAGCCGGTGGACGATTTATTTGTATTTTTGAGTCAGGAGTGGATGCTGGTTGGCATTCTAGTGGTGCTTATTTATGTCTACGCCTGGCGCGAGCGCTTGAAAAATGGTCAGCCGATCACCACATCTGAGGCGACGGTTCTGATTAACTCCGATGCCGCTGTGTGGCTGGATGTGCGCGACAGTGGCGAATTCAAGTCTGGCCATATGGTCGATGCGGTCAATATTCCCTTTTCCAAATTGTCCGAACAGATCGACAGCTTGGAAAAGTACCGCGATAAAACTCTGATCGTGGTGGATAAAATGGGGCAGCACGCCGGCAGTGCCGGGCGTCAGCTGGGCGCCAAAGGTTTCACCGTGCGCCGTTTGTCCGGTGGCATCAGCGAGTGGCAAAATCAGAGTTTACCGCTGGTTAAAAAGTAAACTTTAGAGAGTGGTTGATAGGTAGGCCTGTGGCAAAAGTGATTATGTACACCACCGCCATTTGCCCGTTTTGCGTTAATGCCAAGCGTCTGTTGGCGAGCAAGGGGGTAGAGGTAGAAGAAATTCGCGTCGATCGCGAGCCCGGTTTGCGCCAGAAAATGATGGCAGAGAGTGGTCAGCAGACGGTACCGCAAATTTGGATTGGCGAGCGCCATGTGGGTGGCTTTACCGACTTGTGGGCGCTGGATAAGCGCGGCGAGCTGGATGCGTTGCTGGCCGGTTAATATTCATTTAATTCGATAAAGAGAAAAGATTATGTCAGAAGAAAACACCCAAGAGGCCCAGGCCAACGGACAAGACCAGGCCGCGCCTTCTTTCTCCATCAAGCGCGTGTATCTGAAAGACCTGTCGTTCGAAACCCCCATGGGCTTGGAAGGCTTTAATCAGAAACAGCCGCCTAAGATTGAGCAGGAACTGAACGTTCAGGTGCATCGTGTTGATGAAGTTCATCACGAAGTGGTGCTGCTGCTGACCATAACCGCCAAAATTGAAGATCGCGTGGCTTTTCTGATTGAAGTGAAGCAGGCCGGCCTGTTTGCCATTAGCGGTATGGACAACAACATGATGGCGCAGATTATCAACGCCAACTGTCCTAATATTCTCTTCCCCTACGCGCGCGAAACCATTGATGGCGTTCTTACTCGCGGCTCTTTTGCGCCGTTGATGTTGCCACCGATTAACTTTGACGCGGTGTTTGCGCAGGCCCTTAGCAGCGCGCAAAAACAGGCCGCCGAAAAAGCACAAGCGGGCGAACAAACGGACGCCTAACAGCAAAAGCTTGCGTGTAATAGGGCTCGCCAGTGGCGGGCCCTTTTTATTTGTGCTGCAATAAGACTCACGAAAATACTAATCGGGTTTGGGTTTCATCGGCTATGTTTAACCTCTCCAAGTTTGTCCCCAGTGATGGCGGTCATATTGCCGCGATTGATTTAGGCTCCAACAGCTTTCACATGATTATCGCCCGCTGGGAGAACCAGCAGCTGACTTTGTTGGATAAGTTGCGCGAGCCGGTGCGTATGGGCTGGGGGCTGGAAGAGGATGGCAGCCTGAACCCCGAGGTGGCCGAACGCGCGTTGGCGTGCCTAGAGCGCTTTGGGGAAAGGCTGCGCAGCTTTCCCTCTGGCAGTGTCCGCTGTGTGGGCACCAAAACACTGCGCTCCATTGCCAATTCGAAAGAGTTTCTGCAGCAGGCGCGGCAAAAGCTTGGCCACCCGGTGGAGATTATTTCCGGTGAGGAAGAGGCGCGCTTAATCTATTTGGGGGTGGCCCATTGTATTGCGCCCGACGGCCGCACGCGGCTAGTGGCCGATATCGGCGGTGGCAGTACCGAAGTCATTCTTGGCCAGGGTATGGAGCCGAAGGTAAAAGAGAGTTTAAGCATGGGCTGTGTGGCCATGACCAAGCGCTTTTTTGCCGATGGCAAGGTTACCGATAAGGCGATTAAAAAAGCGCGCATTGCCGCTGGGCAGGAGATTTCGCCGGTGGCTGATGAGTACAGCGAGCATTCGTGGCAAGAGGCCATAGGTGCTTCTGGCACCATAAAAGCCGTGGCCGGAGTGTGCCAGGCCGCAGGGTGGAGCAACGGCGAAATCACTCTCAAATCACTGGATAAAATCATCTCCCTCTACGCCAAACACGGGGCCACAGATTTGGCGTTGGACGGTGTCTCGGAAGATCGCCAGCCCGTGTTTTTAGGTGGCGCCATCGTGCTTGCGGCACTGTTTGAAAATCTTAATATAGATTCTATGGTCGCCGCGGACTGGGCGCTGCGCGAGGGCTTACTGTTCGACTTAAAAGGGCGCTTAGAAGATCACGACATTCGCGAGAACAGTGTTCGCGCTTTGGCCGATCGTTTTCACGTCAATGTCAGTAAGGCCGAGCGAGTTGCCAATACCGCGCAGATGCTCTTGGCTCAGGTGGCCGAGGAGTGGAGTCTGGAGCCTCATGAGGCGGGCAAGCTCTTGCGCTGGGCGGCCTTTTTGTATCCCGTGGGTTTGGATATTTCCCACAGTGATTATCACAAGCACAGTGCCTATATTGTGCAGAATGTGGATATAGCCGGTTGTTCGCGCGCAGAGCAGACTCAACTTGCCGCACTGGTGCGTTGTCATCGCAAAAGTTTGCGCCCCAAACACTTCGCCGACGCCGGCACGGATTTAATTCCGTTGGCGATTATTTTACGCCTGGCGCATATTTTTAATCGCACCCGGCGTCATTCGTTGCCTGAGGGGCTCACGTTAAGCGCGAAAAAGAAAAAAATTCTGCTGTCGATTCCTGAAGCCTGGTTAGAGGCGAATCCGTTGACCTATGCGGACCTGGAGTCAGAGGCGTGTTATCAAAGCAAGGCGGGGTTTGAGTTAAGCGTCCAGTCGATTTCCCGGGCTGGATAAAACTCAATAAGGCAGCGCTTGGCGCTGCCTTATTGATATGTCGAGCTTTCTATCAGCTGCTTACGGTCAACTGGTGCAGCAATTCGTCCTGGGCATTGATAGCGCGCTCACCCTCTTTGGGCTGGGTGTGCACATAACTGCCGTCGCTTTGCAAAATCCACGAGTGGGTGTTGTCGGCCAAATACAGTTTCAGGTCGTTGACCATCTGCTCACGAATTTTCTTTGCTTTGACCGGGAAACAGGTTTCTACCCGGTGAAACATATTGCGAATCATCCAGTCGGCGCTTGAGCAAAACACCTGAGGGTTACCGCCATTTTCAAAATAAAATACGCGGGTGTGCTCCAAAAAGCGGCCCACAATAGAGCGTACATGAATGTTTTCGGATTGTCCGGGAATGCCCGGGCGCAGCTGACATACCCCGCGCACGATTAAATCTATCTGCACGCCGGCGTTTGATGCTTCGTAAAGTGCCAGTACCAGTTGTTCTTCGTACAGCGAATTCATCTTGGCAATAATGCGTGCGGGAATACCTTTGCGGGCATTCTCGGTTTCTTGCTGAATAAGTTTCAACATGCCCTTGTGCAGAGTGAAAGGAGCGTACATCAGTTCGCTCATTTTGGACGCCTTACCCATGCTGGAAAGCTGGATAAAGATTCGATACACATCGGCGCACACCGACGGGTCTGCCGTCATAATGCCGTAGTCAGTGTATAACTTGGTGGTTTTGGGGTGGTAGTTACCCGTGCCCAGGTGAACATAGTAGCTGAGCTTTTTGTTCTCGCGCCTTGCCACCAAGAGCATTTTTGCGTGAGTTTTGTAGCCCACTACCCCGTAAATTACGTGAATACCGTAGCGCTGTAAGCGCTCGGCCAGCGCGACGTTTTGCTCTTCATCAAAGCGTGCCCGCAGCTCAACAATAGCAGTGACTTCTTTGCCCGCTTTAGCCGCGGCCACCAGCGCATCCACCACGGGTGAGTTAGAGCCGGTGCGATACAGGGTTTGTTTAATGGCTAATACATGTGGGTCAGCTGCTGATTCGCGCAGAAAGTCCACCACGGCCTGAAAAGAGTCAAACGGATGGTGCAGTAAAATATCGTTTTTCTTTAAGGCTTCAAAATAATTGTCGGCGCGCTTGGGCAGCTTGGGCATAGACTGCACAAATGGTTTGAAATAAAGCGCCGGGTCATCGATTAAGTCGAATAGATCTGTCAATCGATTTAGGTTCACCGGGCCGTCTACCTTGTAGAGATCGCGGTGGTTGATTTCGCAGCGCTCAAGCAAAAAGTCTTCGATATCTTTGGGGCAGGTGCCGGTGAGTTCCAGCCGTACTTCGTCGCCGTATTGGCGGTAAACTAGTTCGCCTTGCATGGCGCGCAGCAGGTCGTCGGTTTCCTCTTCATCCAAAAAAATGTCCGAATTGCGCGTGAGGCGAAACTGGAAGCAATCCAGTACTGTCATGCCGACAAAAATCTCGGCCATAAAGTAGTGGATAATGGACGACATAAAGACAAAGTTGCGTCCATTTGCGGAAATTTCTTGAGGCAGTTCGACCACATGGGGAAGCGAACGTGGCACCTGCACAATGGCGCGGCCCGAGCTGCGGCCAAAAGCGTCCTTGCCGTCCAGCGCCACGATAAAGTTCAGCGACTTATTCATAATGCGCGGGAATGGGTGTGCCGGGTCAAGGCCAATGGGACTTAGCAGAGGTAGTACTTCGGTTTCAAAGTATTCGTTCAGATACTTTATTTGCTCCGCGCTCCAATCGTCGCGGCGCACCAAGTGAATCCCCTCTTGATTGAGTTTGGGCAGTATGTCCTGATTGAAAATTTTGTATTGTTCATCCACCAGCTGGTGGGAAATCTGGCTGATGGCTGACAGATTGTCGGCGTGAGTTAAGCCGTCGGAGGGGATGGCGCTGGTACCTACTTCCAGCATTTGCACCAGGCCGCCTACGCGCACCTCAAAAAACTCGTCCTGGTTGGTGGAGAAAATGCACAGAAAGCGCAGCCTTTCCATCAGCGGCAGGCTGGTGTCGTACGATTGATACAACACTCTGCGGTTGAATTCCAGCAAACTCAGCTCACGATTGAAAAACTGCTCGGACACTGTACTACCCCTGTGCTGTATCAATTCAAAATCCTCTGCACGCTATACTGAGTTTATGACAAATTTGTTACGGGTGCGCCCCGCAAAGCGGGGCCGGCGCTAGCGCCCGCACTGGTATACGGTAAAGTGCTGACTGCCATCGGTAATGCTGGAGGAAGGCACGACCGTGTCTCCGCCCAAGCGCACTGCCTCGTTACGGGCGATGGTGGTCAACTCTTCGGCGACTTTGTCGGCATTGCGGTCGAGAAAAGCAACACCATCCATCACATTCGCCGTAACATGGCTGACTTGTTTGCAATTGGCGATATCTTGGCTGCGTGCCACCGCAATGGACTGCGCTTCGGGTTTTAAATCTACCCAGGTGCAGCCGCTTAGGGTTGCGATAGTTACTACAGCTAGGCTCAGTGTTCTCATTTTTGTGTCCTTATTATTCATCCAGACCTAAATTGGTGACAATACTGGCAACAGGTTCGGCCTGGTTCATGGTGTAAAAGTGTAGCCCAGGCGCGCCGCCCTCTAGCAGAGTTTCGCACAGCTCGGTAACGACTTCTTCGCCAAAATCGCGCAGCGCTTCGGGGTCGTGCTCAAAGCTCTCCAGGCGTCGCCGCAGCCAGCGCGGAATATCGGCGCCGCAGCTGTCCGAGAAACGAACCAGGTTGCGATAATTAATAATCGGCATAATGCCCGGATAAATCGGTTTCTCGATCCCGATTTTGGCGCACTGGTCCATAAAATAAAAGTAGGCGTCCGGGTTAAAAAAGTACTGGGTAATGGCGTTATCGGCTCCGGCGTCAAACTTCCCCTTTAGGTAGCGCACATCATCTTCATAGCTTTTGGCCTGCGGATGAATTTCCGGGTAGGCCGCCACTTCCAGCTCAAAGGCGTCGCCAAAGTGCTCGCGAATAAATGCCACTAGCTCGTTGGCGTAAACCAGCTGATAGGAGCCGCCCACGCCAGAGGGCATGTCACCGCGCAGCGCCACAATGCGCTCCACTCCGGCTTCCTTGTACTCGTTGATCAATGCCTTAATGTCGGCTTCATCGTCGCCGCCGAACGATAAATGCGGCGCAACTGGCGTATCCAGGGCATTAAACTGAGCTACCAGGTTTTTTGTATTGTCGCGGGTAGAACCACCGGCGCCATAAGTTACCGAAAAAAAGTCCGGCGCAAACACTTCCAGCTTGTCGCGCACCACCGCAAGCTTAGCCTTTCCCTCATCCGTCTTGGGTGGGAAAAACTCAAAGCTTAGGCGTAAAGAATCTTCACTCATATCATATTCCTGCTTCGCAGTAATCGTCGGACGTCCGACGTCCGACGTAAACATCATTAATACTTATAACTCTCAGGCTTAAACGGTCCATCCACCGCGACACCAATATAGTCGGCCTGCTCGCTGCGCAGCTGGGTAATGACCCCGCCAAAGCCTTCGACCATGTGGCGGGCTACTTCTTCGTCCAGCTGCTTGGGTAGAACTTTTACGTAAAGGTTTTCCGGCTTGTCGGCGGCGGGCAGGTCGGCAAACTTGTGCTCGTACAAGTACATTTGTGCCAGCACCTGGTTGGCGAATGAGCCGTCCATAATGCGCGATGGGTGACCGGTGGCGTTGCCCAGGTTTACCAGACGGCCTTCGGATAACAGCAGCAAGTGGTCGTTGGTTTTGCGGTCGCGATACACCTTGTGCACCTGCGGTTTTACCTCTTCCCATTCCCACTGCTCGCGCATAAAGGCGGTATCGATTTCGTTGTCGAAGTGGCCGATATTGCACACCACAGCGCCGTTTTTCAGGGTTTGCAGCATGGCTGAATCGCAGACATTAATATTGCCGGTGGTAGTAACCAGCAAGTCGGTGGTGCCGAGCACGGCGGTATTGATGTCTTCGACTTTGCCGGTGTTAACGCCGTTCGTGTAAGGCGAAACCACTTCAAAGCCGTCCATGCACGCCTGCATGGCGCAGATAGGGTCAATTTCGGTGACCTTCACGATCATGCCTTCCTGGCGCAGCGATAAAGCCGAGCCTTTACCCACGTCACCATAACCAATCACCATTGCTTTTTTGCCCGACAGCAAGTGGTCGGTGCCGCGCTTAATGGCATCGTTCAAGCTGTGACGACAGCCGTATTTGTTGTCGTTTTTGCTTTTGGTTACCGCGTCGTTTACGTTAATGGCGGGAACCTTCAGAGTGCCTTTTTTCATCATATCCTGCAGGCGGTGAACCCCGGTGGTGGTCTCTTCACTGATGCCGTGAATATTGTCCAGAATCTGCGGATACTTTTCGTGGGCCAGCTGGGTCAAGTCGCCGCCATCGTCCAGAATAATATTCGCATCCCAGACTTCGCCGTCTTTTAAAATGGTCTGCTCAATGCACCACCAGAACTCTTCTTCGGTTTCGCCCTTCCAGGCAAATACCGGAATACCGGCGGCGGCAATCGCGGCGGCGGCGTGATCCTGGGTTGAGAAAATATTGCACGACGACCAGCGTACCTCGGCGCCCAGGGCAATCAGGGTTTCAATCAGCACCGCGGTCTGGATGGTCATGTGAATACAGCCCATGATCTTCGCGCCTTTTAACGGCTGCTCGCCCGCGTACTTGGTACGCAGCGCCATCAGCGCCGGCATCTCGCCCTCGGCGATTTCAATCTCACGGCGACCCCACTGGGCCAGTTGTTGGAACTCTTCCGCGGTTTTCGCGGCGACTTTGTAGTCGGTGAAGGTGCTCATTGTAATCTCCAATTTAGGTGACCGAGACTGTCTCGCTGAACGCTGAACGCTGAACGCTGAACGCTGAACGCTATGTTTGCGACTGTTTAAGCCGATTAATTAGGCTTGCCAGTTTTGCAAATAATCGTTCGATGTGTTCGTAGCAAGCGCCTTGATCTAAAAAGTTAAGTCTAGCGGCTATTTCGAGCTGGGTTTCCAGTTCGGCCAGCGAGCCGCGGCTAATGTATAAAAACCGTAAAAAATCTCTTTCGCTACTTCTGGCAGATCCCTCTGCAATGTTGCTGGATATACTAACGGCCGCTCGGCGCATTTGGCTGGTAAGACCGTATTTCTCACACTCGGGCAGTTGCTGCGTTTCTCGATAGACAGCTTCCACCAGCGAGAGAGAGTCGTGCCAAATCTGTAACTGCCGATGTTTTCGTTCCATCCCCGCATCCTTGCTTGTTAATGATGACCCTAGGTCATATGCTTATTGGCGTTCCGCGTTCCGCGTTCCGCGTTCCGCGTTCCGCGTTCCGCGTTCCGCGTCAGACATCCGACCTCAGACATCTGACCATCCCCTTACAAATACTTCTTCAACGCCTCAACCTTATCCGTCTTCTCCCAGGTAAACTCCGGCAGCTCCCGTCCAAAGTGTCCGTAGGCGGCGGTGGCGCGGTAGATGGGGCGCTTTAGGTCTAGCATGGCGATCAGGCCTTTGGGGCGCAGATCGAAGTGTTCGCGCACCAGTTTGCCGATTTCGGCGTCGGGCAGTTTGCCGGTGCCGAAGGTGTTCACCGAAATTGAGGTGGGCTCGGCCACGCCGATGGCGTAGGACACCTGAATTTCACAGCGGCTGGCAAGCCCGGCGGCGACGATGTTTTTCGCCACGTAGCGTCCGGCGTAGGCGGCGGAGCGGTCGACCTTGGAGGGGTCTTTGCCCGAGAAGGCGCCGCCGCCGTGACGGGCCATGCCGCCGTAGGTGTCGACGATAATTTTGCGCCCGGTCAGGCCGCAGTCGCCCACAGGGCCGCCGATAATAAACTGGCCGGTGGGGTTAATGTGGTACAGGGTGTCGTCGTGCAGCCATTCGGCGGGTAACACGGGTTTAATGATTTCCTCGCGCACCGCTTCCTGCAAATCCGCCAGTTTAATGCTGGGGTCGTGCTGGGTGGATAGCACTACGGCGTCTACCGCCACGGGTTTGCCGTTTTCGTAGCGCAGGGTCACCTGGCTTTTGGCGTCTGGGCGCAGCCAGTCGAGCTTGCCGTTTTTGCGCAGCTCGGCCTGTTTTTCGACTAAGCGATGCGAGAAGTAAATAGGTGCGGGCATCAGTACGTCGGTCTCGTCCGAGGCGTAGCCAAACATCAGCCCCTGGTCTCCGGCGCCCTGATCTTTGGCTTCTGCTTCGTCCACGCCCACGGCGATATCGGCCGACTGTTTGCCAATGGCGTTCAGCACCGCGCACGAGGCACCGTCAAAGCCCACGTCTGAGCTGTTGTAGCCAATGTCCAGAATGACTTGGCGGATCAGGTCTTCTAAATCCACGTAGGTTGAGGTGCGCACTTCACCGGCGACCACGGCCATGCCGGTTTTCACCAAAGTTTCCACCGCGACCCGCGCATCGGCGTCGTCCTTGAGAATGGCGTCCAGTACGGCGTCGGAAATCTGATCGGCCAGTTTGTCGGGGTGGCCTTCCGAGACCGACTCGGAGGTAAATACAGAATATTCGGCCATAAAGTGTGGCTCCTGATAATGATCAATAATTAAATTTTAAGGTTTAAAAAACTGTCGCAGCTGCACCTGAAAACCGTTGCGCAGCGCAATAAACATACTTTGGCCATCTTCCAGGCCCGCGTCCTGGGCCCACTGGGTCAGGTCGGCGGGGTCAAAGCCCTGCCATAAATCGCCGCAGTTTTCTCGCGCCCAGTCCTGTTCGTGGCGGCACAGCTCGGTGACCACCAGGGCGCCGCCGGGCGTCAGGGCCCGGCTTAAATCTTTAAAAATGTCTGCGGGCGAGGGTGTGTGGTGCAGCACCATATTCATCACTACACAGTCGGCCAGCACCTTGTGGGCGGCCAGCTCGGTGGTGTCGCCGTGAATAAACTCGATATTGTTAAGGCCCGAGGCCTCGGCCGCCGCGCGCGAGTGCTCCAGCATAGGTTCGGCGTTATCCAGGGCAATCACATGGGCAAAGCGCTTTCCGAGCACCGGCAAAAACTCGCCCTGGCCGGGGCCAACTTCCAATGCCAGATAGGTATTTTTAACCGGAGTGTTGTTTAACAGTTGCGTCACCTGCTCGCCGTAAACTGGGTAACTGGCGATCAAGTCCTGCTGGGCGCGGAACTTGTCGGCGTTGGCGGCAAAGAACTGCTGCGACGCCTCGGCCCGTTCGGCGGCAATGGTTCGGCACTGTTCGGCCACTGCATCACTCAAACTGTTTTGATCCACGCTGTTAAATAGGGCGCGCTGCAGTTCTGCCAGCGGCTGGCCAGGCACCACAATGGCGCGGCGGTAGTAAATGGAGTTGCCCTCGCGCCGGGTGGTGGTAAGGCCCGCGCCGGTTAACAGCTTTAAATGGTGGCTCATGCCCGACTGGCGTACATCGAAAATGCGCGCCAGCTCTGACACCCCGTAAGAGTTTTGCGCCAACACCTGCAGAATTTGCAGGCGCAGCGGATCGCCGGCGGCTTTTAACAGTCCGGCCAGGGCTTCGGAGTTGTCCACCAGTGGGTGGGCGTTGGGAGTAAGGGCGGCTTGATTCATGAGGCGCATAATAGAGCATATTCACACCTATATCAAAATATTTTGATATAGATTGGCTATTAAAAATGATTCGCCTTTACTGATGGCCCCATGTGCGGGACAATAGCGCCCCCTAAAAAAGCGGAGTAATGGGTGGGGAGCCCTGTACCCGCGTACAAGACAAGGTTGCGTAATCACTGATTTAGACCCGCTAGAGGTCAACCTGAACCTAACTAAGCTACGACATTTAAGGAGCCTTGACCCCTATGCCGTCTCGTATAGAACTCGCTAATGCCATCCGTGTACTGTCTATGGATGCCGTACAAAAGGCCGGTAGTGGCCACCCCGGTGCCCCCATGGGCATGGCCGATATCGCCGAAGTCCTGTGGAACGACTTTTTAAAGCACAACCCGCAAAACCCTCAGTGGAGTGATCGCGACCGCTTTGTGCTGTCCAACGGCCACGGCTCTATGCTGATTTACTCGCTGCTGCACCTGACCGGCTACGACCTGCCCATGGAAGAGTTGAAAAACTTCCGTCAGCTGCACTCCAAAACTCCAGGCCACCCCGAGCTGGGCTACACCCCGGGCGTTGAAATCACTACCGGCCCGCTGGGTCAGGGCATCAGCACTGCAGTGGGCATGGCCCTGGGTGAGAAAATGCTGGCCGCGCAATTCAACCGCGACGGTCATAAAATTGTCGATCACTACACCTATTGCTTTTTGGGCGATGGCTGCATGATGGAAGGCATCTCGCACGAGACTTGCTCGCTGGCCGGTACCCTGGGCCTGGGCAAACTGGTTGCCTTCTGGGACGACAATGGCATCTCCATTGATGGCCACGTTGAAGGCTGGTTTACCGACGATACTCCTAAGCGCTTTGAATCATACGGCTGGCATGTGATTGCCAACGTTGACGGTCACGACCCAGACGCCGTTAAGCGCGCGATTGAAGCGGCTCAAGCCGAAGACCAGAAGCCGACGTTGATCTGCTGTAAAACCACCATTGGTTTTGGCTCGCCCAACAAGTCTGGCTCACACGATTGTCACGGTGCCCCTCTGGGTGACGACGAAATCGCCGCGGCGCGTGAGTTCCTGAAGTGGGACGCTGCCCCGTTTGAAATCCCCGCCGATGTTTACAGCGGTTGGGATGCCAAAGAAGACGGCGCCGCCGCCGAGAAAAGCTGGAACGAAAAGTTCGAAGCCTACAAGGCCGCTTACCCCGAAGACGCCGCCGAATACGAGCGACGCGTCATCAAGGGCGACCTGCCCGCCGAGTTTGAAGCTAAGGCACAAGAGTTTATTCAAGAGTGTCACAAAAACCCGGTTAAAGAAGCCTCGCGTAAGGCCTCGCAAAAAACCATCGCCGCTTACAACAAGCTGCTGCCCGAAATGGTGGGTGGTTCTGCCGACCTGGCCGGCTCTAACCTGACCATGTGGGAAGGCTCGCGCCCGGTTACTGCACAAAACGCCGAAGGCAACTACATCTATTACGGTGTGCGCGAGTTCGGTATGAGCGCGATCATGAACGGTCTGAGCGCCCACGGTGGTTTTATTAACTACGGCGCTACCTTCCTGATGTTCCAACAGTACGCCGCCAACGCCGTGCGTATGGCCGCGTTGATGAAGCTGCGCAACGTGTTTGTTTACACTCATGACTCTATCGGTCAGGGTGAAGACGGTCCTACTCACCAGGCGATTGAGGTATTGGGCACCCTGCGCCTGACGCCAAACATGGACACCTGGCGCCCCTGCGACAACACCGAAACCGCCGTGGCCTGGAAAGCGGCCATCGAGCGCAAAGACGGCCCCGCTGCTCTGGTATTCAGCCGCCAGGGTATTGATACCGTTGAGCGCCCAGACGATCAAGTCGCCAACATCGCCAAAGGTGGCTACGTACTGAAAGACTGCGACGGTGAGCCAGAAGTGATTCTGATTGCCACCGGCTCTGAAGTACCGGTTACCGTTGAAGCGGCGGACAAGCTGGCCGCGGCAGGCAAAAAAGTGCGTGTGGTTTCTATGCCCAGCACCAGCGTATTCGATCAGCAAGACGCCGAATACAAAGAGTCTGTTCTGCCTCTGTCGGTAACCAACCGCGTTGCGGTAGAAGCGGCGCACGCCGACTACTGGTACAAGTATGTAGGCATTGACGGTCGCGTTGTGGGCATGACCACCTTCGGTGAGTCGGCCAAAGGCCCCGACCTGATGAACTACTTCGGCTTTACCGCCGACAATATTGCGGCTACCGCCGAAGAGCTGCTGGACTAAGCTCGCCATAAAGCGCCGCCACATGGCGGCGTTTTATTTCCCGCCTGAATAATCTACACCTGCGCGTAAGCGCAATTTACGGAGCGACACACATGAACGTAAAACTGATGAGTGATCAGAACCTGTCGGGCAAGCGCGTATTGATCCGTCAGGACCTTAACGTGCCATTAGATAATGGCAAAATTACCAGCACCGTGCGTATCGACGCCTCGCTGCCCACCATTAAAAAAGCCCTGGACGCCGGCGCCAAAGTCATGCTGATGTCTCACCTGGGTCGCCCCGAAGAAGGCAGCTTTGACGAGTCAGCATCGCTGGAGCCGGTCGCTGCCGAGTTGGGCAAAAAGCTGGGCCGCGATGTACCGCTGATTAAAGACTGGGTAAACGGTGTCGACATGGGCGATGCCGATGTTGTGCTGTTGGAGAACGTGCGTTTCAACAAAGGCGAAAAAGCCAACGATGAAACTCTGGCGAAAAAAATGGCCGAACTGTGCGATGTGTTTGTGATGGACGCCTTCGGCACCGCGCACCGCGCCCAGGCCTCGACCCACGGTGTAGCTAAGTTTGCCCCGGTGGCCTGCGCCGGCCCCTTGCTTGCCAGCGAGCTGGATGCCCTGGGCAAAGCGCTGGATAACCCGGCTCGCCCATTGGTGGCGATTGTGGGTGGCTCTAAAGTTTCCAGTAAGCTGAGCGTGTTGGATGCGCTGTCTAAAATTGCCGATACCTTGGTTGTGGGCGGTGGCATTTCCAACACCTTTGTTGCCTCGGCCGGTAACGAGGTGGGGAACTCGCTGTACGAAGAAGACCTGATTCCCGAAGCCAAGCGTTTGCGTGAAGCAACCGATGTGGTATTCGCCACCGACGTGCGCACCACCAAAGACGGCTTTAGCGACTGGAGCCACGACAGCAAAACCGAAGTCAAAGCGGCCAGCGAGATTCAGGCCGATGAAGAAATCATCGACTATGGCCCGGAAACTGCCGCGCGCGTTGCCGAGATTATCAAAAACGCTAAAACCGTTTTGTGGAACGGCCCCTGCGGTGTGTTTGAATACGATGCCTTTGCCAAAGGCACCGAGGTTATCTCTCGCGCAATCGCCGATAGCGAAGCCTTTTCGGTGGCCGGTGGTGGCGATACTCTGGCGGCTATCGATAAGTGGAACCTGGCTGATAAAATCAGCTATGTGTCTACCGGTGGCGGTGCTTTCCTGGAGTTTGTGGAAGGTAAAGAGTTGCCTGCAGTGGCGATTTTGCAAGAGCGCGCGAAAGACTAAGTTTTGGTTTTTTGTGTGGTTTGAAAAGGCGAGCCTAGTGCTCGCCTTTTTTATGTGCCCTCAATCGCCGGGCGGGCGAAGCACTTTTCTGCTTGTCCAGAAAAGTACTCAAAAGAGGACACCCCGGTTCGCAGCCCTGCGGGTGCCCTCATTCCGGCCTGTTTTAGCGGGCCGTATCGACAGGGCGTACCCCAGGGCACCCTCTCTCGCTGCGCGATTCACCTTGTCCATGCCCTGGCGATACTTGCGCAAAAGCGGCCCAGGCCGGTTTCTCTGCCTTCGGCATTCACCTTCTCCTGTTTGCTTACCCACTAAAACAGGCCTCCATTCGGCTCGCTCTCAGGGCCCCCGGGTGCGGGTTAGTCGAGGTGTTTTTGTTTGAATTTCGTCATTCCGTGCCGCGACACGGAATCCAGCTAAAAAGCGTGACTTGTCACTGCATCATATCGAGCAAATAATACGTGTCGCCTGTTCTATTTTTAGTTTTGCAGCGAACGGTTACTTAATTTTGCGTATGGTGCACTAGCCTTGTCGGGCAAGGTAAAAAACCTTAAATTGGAGCGTAAATAAGACTTAGTCGTAGATTGTTTGGCCATGGAGCGGTTAGATAGTGCCTATATCCTCTCAATTTTTAATTGCTTTTGGTGGACTCTTGATCCCGTTTGTGGCGAAGTTGATTCGCCGTGGGAGCGTTGGGGTTAACTGTAAACTACAAGGTGCAATTTTGTGACTGTTGTAATAAATCTTCAGGTCCACACTGACAGTGGGCTCGACCGGCGGCAGTTTTTGGAGCGCTTGTTGGGAGTTCAAGCAATTCAAACGAATGCTCAATCCCTTGTTGAGTGTCGATAGCGGGGTTAGATCTTGAATGGTTAATGCTTCCGTTGTTCGCAAATATTTTACCTTCAGTTGGCCCTTACAGGGGTGTGTTAGAGGTGAGGTTATGTTAGGTCTTGAATCAAGCTAGTGAGAGCCGACTCTGAATCGTATTTTCGACGATTAAAGTACCGAGATTAATTTGCAGGCTATTGAATTAACAATTAAAGGAGAAAGTATGAAGCACATACTATTGCTAGCTATGTTATTGCTTTGGGGGAGCGCCTCTGCGAGTGAGGAAATGACCGTTTATGAGCTTATAGAGAGTGACGAATACTTTTCTAAATTTGAGGGCTCCTGCCCTACAGAGTATATTTCCGCGAGGGACGTTGAGGCTAGGAACGTTGTCGAGTATTGCAAGAGCAATGAGCAGGAATGTTTTAATAAATGTAAAAGCAAAGACCCTAGCTATTGCTATAGTCTCGCGAAGATCTACCAGTCGAAAGGTGATGATGGAGTGGCTTCCAGTTTGTTCGCGGCGTCTTGTATTCAAGGGGTTGTATCTGGCTGTACAAACCGTGCTGCAGCAATGAACCAGTTCGAGCCAGAGCGTACGGATTGTTACATAGAAACTTTTAAATTAACTTGTGCTCGGTCTGATGCTTGGGGTTGCACGATGTACGGTTTTATTTTTGCTACAGGTGAAGGCGCGGAGGTTGATGTGGCGAAAGCTAAAAAATACTTAGAGTTGGGTTGCATGAATGGAGTTGAAGACAAGGCGTGTCGATCTGCCAAAGCATTGTCCGCAATTTTAGAATCTCAAGGAAAAGAATAATTGATGGACGCCTAGATCAGCGGGCTACCGTTGCTTGGATGGCCTATTAAGAATTTTTATGTTAAGAAAATCTGAGCCCAGAGACGCAAAGAATATCGGTAAGGTGCGGGTAGCCGCTTGGCGTGCGGCTTATCAGGGTTTTATGCAGTGCGATTTTTTAAATTCTTTAACTCCAGAAAATAACCTGGATGAGCTTCGCGACCGGCTTTCTCGGTTGAATTCTGAACTCTTTGTTACGGTTTCGGAAATTAGTGGCAGCGTTGTAGCATTTTTCATAGTGGAGGCGCCTCGATATAAAACGGCTGACAACACAATAGAGCTGTGCGCCTTAAATGTGTTTCCCGAATATTGGAGGAACGGTATAGGGAGTAGGCTGATCGCCCAGGCGATTGAAGATTCTCATCATCTAGGTTTTGGCCGCATCGAGCTTTGGTGCACTGCAGGTAATGTGCCCGCGCAATCAACTTACGAGAAGATGGGATTTACGAAAACCGGAAATAAGCGATCGTCGTCTGACCTGACCGGCCATAGATTGGATGAAGTGCAGTACGCTAGATCGCTTGACGCTAAACAATAGAGGAACGAAATCAATGACTGTGCATAGTGGTTCCTGTTTATGTGGCGCGGTAAAGTTTGATGTCAAAGGTGATTTTGACAGTTTTTATATCTGCCACTGCCGCTATTGCCAGAAGGGGACAGGCTCTGCTTTTGCGGCTAATTTATTTGTACCTGCTGGAGTGCTTACCTGGCTGAGCGGTAAAGAGACCGTAACGAGTTTTACGCTACCGGGTACGGCGCACCGCAAGAGCTTTTGTAATGTCTGTGGTTCGGCGGTGCCGGGGGTGGAGGATAGTGGCGATGTGTTGGTCCCCGCCGGTTGTCTGGATACGGAAGTGGTAACCCCGCCTACTGCGAATATTTTTAACGCCAGTCGCGCACGGTGGGAGACTGATATTGAAGGCGCTCCCGGTTTTGCTACTCTGCCTGATTCGTAAAGTAATCGATTTTATACAAGGCGACAGCTTGTTAACGATCACGGCTGTTGGTTTGGCTCTCTAAATCGATTTATACTGGCAGTACAATAGTTGAACAGCGCAAAATTTCATGGAGGACGATGATGCGACTGTGTTTGCTGTTTTTAATCTTTATAACCCTGCCCGCCGCCGCGCAATTGTATCAGTGGACCGATGAAGATGGTCGCACCCACTACAGTGATAAACCGCCGCCGGGACAACAGGTCGAGGCGCCTGGTGCGAGTTCGGTGCCGGCAAAGCGTGAACCTCAACCAATGCCTGCCGAGAGTCAGCCGGCCAATCTCGATAATGTCACTTATAGTCGTCCGGCTTATAGCGAAGCCTTTTATCTGCGCCATCTGTTGCGTACAGGTCAGTATGATCAGCTCAATCGAGAACTGGAGTTTAGGCAGCAGGCTGTGGAGCGCGACAATACCCAGGATATAGCGCTTCGCTCGGTATATTCCACATTTGCCAGTGCCGAAAATAAAATGCTCAATGAAATTAATCGTTGGGTGAACGCCACGCCCGATAATTACCAGCCCTACCTTGCCCGTGCGAGATGCAGGGGCGTTCGCGGTTGGGCCGAGCGCGGTGGTGCCTATGCGCATAGAACACCTCGAGACAACTTCTCGCGCATGCAGCGCGAGTTTGCTTTTGCTCACGATGATCTCAAAAAGGCTCTGGCGATCAACCCTCGGGCATTGATGGCATTTGTCATTCAGATCAGTCTGGCGCAGCCGATTGCCGACAGAGTAGCTGCTAACCGAGCGTTGCAAGAAGCTAATCGGATGTACCCCGATAACTACATTGTCAGGCGTGCTTATATACGCCTTCTGGTGCCTCGCTGGGGCGGGTCATGGAATGAGATTGAAACGTTTGTGTCGCGCCAGCCATTGGATACATCCGCGAACCCCAAGCTAAAACAATTAGCTGGTTTTGAAGATTATGAGCGAGGCTTGGAACACTATCGAAGCAAAGACTATGATCTTGCCATTGAGTCTTTTAATAAATCTTTAACGACCGGACCCAACTCTGCAACGCTATACCAGCGCGGCAGAGCCCATTACTGGTTGCGTAAGTATCGCTTGGCTATTGACGACTTTAACGGCGCAATACATCTTCAGCCTGATATCGATTATTTTCACTATTGGCGCGCAAAAGCTTTCTATTATTTTGGTAGTTACAGCAACGCACTGGCGGATATAGAAAGGGCCTATGCTTTGAACTCTGCAGATGAAGATACGACAGAGTTTCGCGAGAAAATTTTTCGCAATTACAACCACCCTGAACTGAGCGATGCCGATAATAACCTGGCTCGGCAGATGGTCGAAAAAGAGGTGGCTAAATACGATGAGCAAAACCAGTTTAAACAAAGCTTGGCGTATTTGGTGTTGGGTGAGAATGAGTCAGCCGAGGCTGTACTGAGACGCTTGACCCAGCTAAAGCCTGAAAACATGAAGTACGCCCGCTGGCTAGATTTTGCACTGTTTCGCCAGGCCAGACTGAGCGATATTGTCGCGTTTTGGGATGGTGTGATCGCGCGCTACCCGGACAATGCTGTCGCTTATTCCGAGCGCGCTGGTACCTACTATCACCTGGAGCAATACTACCGCGCGTTGGACAGCGCGCGTATGGCGGAGAAGCTGGGTGACCCTGAGGCTCCCGAGTTTGTGCAGCGTTTGGTGGCGCTGACCACGAGGCCTGAGCCCCGCCTGGCGAGTCAATAGCACATAAGGGAATTAAAGGTCCGTTGCTCAAACTAAGCGCGAAAACAAATAACATCAAGGTAGGTAAGGTCATGAACCGAATCACTGCGTGGCAGATAACCATGCTGATACTGTTCATAAGCATAACGGGATGTGGCTCGGTAACCACGGTAGGCTCGTCGGACTCTAGGGTGACTGCGAATCTGGAGCGTAAAAATACTTATTGTAAGACTATCCCCAGAATGTATAGCGGGGTCGCCTTTGATTTTTGCTCGCTGCACGCGCCTTCGAAAGGTGCCAACTTAAACTGGTTTGCGGGCTATTACCTAGTAGACGGGATTGCTTCGGCGGTACTGGACACGCTGTTGTTGCCCTATACCGGGTATCTACAAGTCAAAGAAGGTAGCGTGATTTTGGATTGAAGGAGTTCCACTATTTTATTAGGATGCCGCAACTCTACTAATGACTAACAACAATCAGGGATGAGCATGTCAAAAGTAACGCTGTCTTTTTTAGTCTTTACATTCACCGCTCTTGTTACCGCTTGCAGTGGCTTTGTTAATAATGAATATCGCTCCGGCACCTCCAGTAGTTTGGTGGACTTTCTGTACCCAGGTAATGAGGTGCCGACTATCGAGCAGGATCAAACGCCACACCTTAAGCTGCCATTACGGGTGGGGCTGGCGTTTGTTCCTGCTAAGTATTCGAATCGGGACACGTTACCTGAAAACAAGAAAACTCAACTGCTTGAGCAGGTGAAGTCAGAGTTCTCGCATTTACCTTACGTGAGCGATATTACCGTTATCCCCGAGGCTTACATGCGTTCACGAAAAGGGTTCGATGGGCTGGAGCAACTGTCTCGTCTTTACAGCTTAGATGTTATTGCGCTGGTGTCCTTTGACCAGATGGCGATTTCATCTGGGCGCAAGAGTTCGCTGCTGTATTGGACTATTGTCGGTTCGTATGTGGTAAAGGGCAGCCAGAATAGTGTCAACACTTTCGTCGATACGGCCGTCATTGATATGAAAACCCGAAAGCTGCTGCTGCGTGCGCCCGGCGTAAGTGAGTTGGCCAAAAACTCGACCTTGGTTGAGCTAGACAAAGTAAGCCGTGAAGTCAAAGAAGAGGGGTTTGAGGTGGCCATGGCGGACATGAGCCAAAACCTCGCCCGGGAACTGCAGGCGTTTGAAGAGCGTATTAAGCAGGATAAGAGTGTTGAGGTGTCCTATCGTAAAGGTTACGGCGGTGGTGGTTCTGTATCTCTGCTGACATTGCTGGCGTTGGCGCTCTTAATGGCCTGGCGCCAGCGGAGCGCTAGATAAACCTGAGTGGTCTTAAGCGTATGGGCCGTTTAACTGCAAAACCGTGCGAAGGCGGGTTCTGCCCTGTGTGGAAAATAAAGATAGACAAGCCTGCTGAAACTCTATAGAGTGCAGGCTAGCTAGAAATTGACCACTCGTTAGATCCGCCTTCGAGTTTGTACTTGTAACACCTCGTCCTGCAGTTTTAAAGATACGTCTAGATTTTTTGCTACTCCTGCCTGGTTTGCTATGGTTAGCAGGCGCAAGGCGCTTATTTTTTTGATTACAGGATATTGTTATGTCTACAGTTCAAGGAACCGTTAAGTGGTTCAACGAAGCAAAAGGTTTTGGTTTTATCGAGCAAGAGTCTGGTCCAGACGTTTTTGCTCACTTCAGCGCCATTTCTGGTTCTGGCTTCAAAACTCTGGCCGAAGGCCAGCGCGTTGAGTTCACCGTAACTCAAGGCCAAAAAGGTCCTCAGGCTGAGAATATCGTTGCTGTTTAAGTAACCTTATTTTGCCAGACTGAAAAAGCAAACCTTCGGGTTTGCTTTTTTTATGCCCGCTGTTTTAGGGAACCTCTGATTAAGTCCTCAGCGGTCTCTGCGCGAGTCCAAAACGTTCACTCCGCAAGGCGCGCTTCGCAGGCAATGGCATAGTCCTTGGCAAGAAGTGCAACACAGCGGATGGACGTTTTGGCCGCGCCCTTCGGGGCTTACAGAGCTTTCCGATCTCTGCGTTGGCTCACCTCACCGGGCCGTCAGCACGCCATCGGCTCGCCGCCTTGACCTCGAAAAGCTCTGTAAGCCAGAGGCTGCTGAGGACTTAATCAGAGGTTCCTTAGCTTTCTTCCGGCTTAGGGCGCTCCTCTTCTATATCGGCGCCGCTTTTTTTGGCCTGCCGGCGCCAGTGTCGGCGCGCCAGTTCCTGCATATCGCGGGTCTTATCGTTTTCATCCACAATTTCCCGCCCCAGCAGGGTTTCCAGCACGTCCTCCAGGGTAATAATGCCCTGCACATCGCCAAATTCGGTGACCACCAGAATCATATGGGTCTTTTTACGTAAAAACTCCTCCAGCGCCTGAGTGAGCGGCATGGCATCCAGCAGGGCGGGTAGTTCGCGGCGGTAGTCTTGCAGTGGCATTTGGGTGTCGCCTTTGGCCTGGGCGATTAACAGGTCGCTGAGCAGAACCACGCCGGTAACATTGTCCGGATCGTCGGCGTAGACTGGAATGCGGGAGAAGGGAATGGTTTTATGGCGCGCGAAAAATTTCTCTACACTATGTTCTTCGGCCTCGCTAAACAGCACGGTGCGCGGGGTCATGGCCTCGCGGATAGTGGTGTTGCGAAGCGCCAGCAGGTTTTTTACCACCAGGCTTTCGTTTTCATCCAAGTGTCCTTCGGCGCTGCTAATGTCGGCGGCAATGGCCAGCTCCTGGCGATCCAGCCCCGTGCCGGCGCGCTCACCGCGGGTGATAAGCTTGGTCAGCATTTCGGATAGGCGGATAAACGGGTAGAGCAACTTGATTAAATAGTGCAGCCCGTACGCGGTAAAGGGGGCCAGACCTCGCCAGTAATAAGCGCCGAGAGTTTTGGGAATAATTTCTGAAAGTACCAAAATAAGCAATGTAAGTACGGCGGAGAACACTCCCAAATAAGCGCTGCCAAATACTACCGTGGCTTGTGCACCGGCCCCGGCGGCGCCAATGGTGTGAGCGATGGTATTGAGAGTCAAGATTGCCGCCAGGGGGCGTTCGACGTCTTTGGTGAGCTCCGCCAATAGCTTGCCAGAGCGTTTGCCACCTTGCTCCAGCAGTGACGAATAGGCCGAGTTCACACTTAGCAGCACAGCCTCAGCTACCGAACACAAAAACGACACGCCCAAAGCCAGGGCAATATAAATAATTAACAGTGTCATTGATCAGCCTCCGGGGCTGGTGGGTGAACTGTGTTTAACGGTATAGTTTTTGTTTGCCCAATCATACAGGGTTCGGGACCTTTAATGGGGTGGTAAGCTTTTAAAGCACCCGTTGTCCCGCGTCATTATTACAAGGAGATAGTTATGTGGAAACAAGCGATTGCCGCGTTGGTCTTAGCGAGCAGCGGCTATGCGACTGCCGAGAGCTTTACCCTAAGTAGTCCTGCGGTCACCGACGGTGGCACTCTGACCTCCGCTCAGGTATTCAACGGTTTTGGTTGCAGTGGCGAGAATGTATCGCCCGCACTTAACTGGTCCGGCGCCCCCGAGGGCACCAAAAGCTACGCGTTAACCGTGTACGATCCCGATGCTCCCACTGGGTCTGGCTGGTGGCATTGGCAGGTGATTAATATCCCCGCCGAGGTAAGCGCAATCCCAGCCGGGGCTGGCACCGAAGCCGGCGATAAGATGCCCCGGGGCGCTCGCCAGGGGCCTTCAGATTACGGCGTTAAAGCGTTTGGTGGCGCTTGCCCACCCGAAGGGGACGAACCTCATCGCTATGAATTTACCCTCTACGCGCTGGGCACCGAGACCCTGCAAGTGCCGGAAAACGCCAGTGCCGCGCTGATTGGTTTTATGATTAACGCCAATAAAATCGGCGAGGCCAGCTTTACCGCGATGTATGGGAGGTAAGTTGTTTTTTAGCGTCAGACGACGGGCGTCCGAAGTCTGACGCGAGCATCAAAACTCCGGCAATTCATCCCGAGTAATCACTAACTCATGCTCATACACATGCTTTTTGTGGGCATCGGTGTTGTAGTACTCGCCGGTCCAGAAGTTGTTGGCGTGGTCGTCCATGGTGTCTAAGGCGCCGTCGTTCCACACCATAAACCACAGCCACCAGACATTGTCGGTCGCCATGGCATCTGGATCTGGGATATTGCTGTTCTCACTCAGGGCGACCATCTTTTCCCGGTGCGGATAGGCTTTGGTGACGTCGTATAAGGTTTTTTGCGACTCATAGTTTTGCGCACCATCGTAGATATCGGTGCTGACAATATCGACGACGTCATCGCCCGGATACCAAATGGCGTTTTGCCCGTTCCACACCCAAATTAAGTTGTTCAGGCCGTGATAATGGGTGAGGCGTTGGAACATGTAACGCCACAGCAGTTTTTGTGCGTAAGCCGCAGGCACTCCGTCGGTGCGCGCCCGACCCCACCAGAACCAACCACCGGCAGCCTCGTGTAGCGGGCGCCACAAGACAGGCACGCCGGCGTTTTCAAGTTTTTGCAGCTCGCCGGCTATCAGATCTACATCTCGCTCAAGCGCGGTAAAGGCTTCGCTGGCGGTGTCCAGTTCGCCGTTGGCGACGGGAATGGTAAAGGCGGCGTTTTTACTCGCATCGTCTTCGCTGGCGTAAAAGTTCTTGGTTTCACCTGATGGATCGCGCCAGTGCCAGGCAAAAGTCACCAGGCCGCCTTGGTTCCAGTACTCAATCGCCTCTTCAGTTTGGGTCAGGCCCGAACCATTGGCGTAGGCGCCGTAGTTCATAAAGTCGTAGCCCATGATTGCTGGGGATTTACCGGTATCGTTCAGCACCCGCTGGTGCATATCCACATCGTCCGCCCAGGTTAAGTCCATCTGGCCGCTCAGCATTTTTTCGCCCCAAACGCTTTGTAGGTAGTCAAATACCTGTTGTGCGGTCTCGCTAGCGTTGGCAGTCACCAGCTGGGTGCTCATCGGTGCTTGGGTTTTAGCTTTGTTGCCGGGGCAAAAATCGTAGGCGATGCACACGCCGGAGCCGTCGATCTGCCAGTCTCCCTCGTTGCTTTCGCAGTAGGAAATTTCCTCTGAGCCCACTTTACAGTGACCAAACTCGCCCGCGCCCGGATCGGCGGCCGATTGATACACCACACAGTTGTGACTGTTCTCCCAGCCCCAGCCGTCGTCTGCCTCGCTGTAGCGACAGTAGGGGCTGCCGTTACTGGCGGCGTTGGGGATGATAGCGCTATGGCCGCCCGGGGAAGAAGCTGCGGAGGACAAACTGCTAGAGCTACTTGTTGTGTTCGCCATACTTGATGATGAACTGATTACCGGGTGGGTAGACGAGCTACCTGTCACTGGATTGTCCGGAGTGCTGCCGCCACCGCTACTGCCGCAGGCGCTCAAGACAATGGTTGTGCATGCCAGGGCAAGTGCTCTGATTAGGTTTGCTCTCATAATTATTCTCTCGTTAGCGCCAGAGGGTTCCGGCCTTTTCTTATTGAGGTAAGCTCGTGCGGCCGGAAGTGTAACCGATTACAGTGGGCGGCTCAATTTTAATATTCCGACGCCAGTGAGTACTTACGATGAATAATTTAGTTGGTGTTTCAACGACTTTGGAGTAATGATTAAGAGCCCGCGCCAGCGGCTTTCAGGGATTACAAAGGAATTGAAAATGAAACAGTATGCAGCGGAATTTGTAGGAACATTTTGGTTAGTTTTAGGTGGTTGCGGCAGTGCCGTGCTGGCCGCCGCTTTCCCCGACGTGGGAATCGGCCTGCTGGGCGTCTCCCTCGCATTTGGTTTAACGGTACTGACCATGGCCTTTGCCATCGGTCATATTTCCGGATGTCATTTAAATCCGGCGGTGTCTATTGGTTTGTGGGCGGGTGGCCGTTTTGCGGCCTCGCAACTGGCCCCCTATATTGCCGCTCAGGTGTTGGGCGGTATAGTCGCCGGCGGTGTGCTCTACGTTATTGCAAGTGGCCAGGCGGGGTTTGATGTGGCGGCGGGTTTTGCCTCCAACGGCTACGCTGAGCACTCTCCCGGTGGCTACAGTTTTACTGCGGCTTTAGTCTGTGAGGTAGTAATGACCATGATGTTTTTGGTGGTCATTATGGGGGCGACGGATAAACGGGCTCCGGCGGGGCTGGCGCCGATTGCGATTGGCTTGTGTCTGACCCTGATTCACTTAATCAGTATTCCTGTTACCAATACCTCGGTTAATCCGGCGCGTAGCACCGGGGTGGCCGTGTTTGTCGGCGACTGGGCGGTGGCGCAGCTATGGCTGTTTTGGCTGGCGCCCATTGTCGGTGGTGTGTTGGGTGCACTGGTGTACCGCTTTATTGGCAAAGACGAAGCCGCTTAATCTAGGGCCTGTTAACACTAATTAGATGCAGCCTGTTGCCACTAAAAATTTGCCAATCAAGGCGCGAGGAGAGTGGTTTGGTTATTCCAAATGAACGACGAGCAAAGCTTACCGCATCCTGCTCTCGCGCCTCACCTGCGTCCATGCAGGCGACGCAGAGTGGCGGATTTTTAGCCGCAACCCGAAGGGCTGGAGCCAGTTATGCCCCCAGCGTTGTTGCCGAGACCCAAAGCACTCGCTGTGCTCGCGGGGCCAGCTTTCGCTTATTTGGAATAACCAAACTGCGCTCACGACGCCTAGCTGGAGACAAAACTGGCTTCCAGCAGGCGCATTTAATTAGTGTTAACAGCCCTAACTGACCTTGTTCGGCCCCAGCGCTCGCCGGGGCTGTCATTTACTTGTCACCCCCGGCGTTGATACTCCCATGATCTAACTTGCAGGAGAGTTCAGATGCCAGATGTATCCAGACGTGGTTTTATCCGCAACGGTCTGTTGGGTTTGGGTGGACTTTATGTCACAAGCGCGCTGACAGGTTGCGGCAGCGATGACGATGACTCACTTGGTTTTGGCAGCTTCGATCACGGCGTGGCCTCGGGCGATCCGTTGGCCGATAGCGTTATTTTGTGGACGCGGGTAACGCCCAGCGATTCTGCCGCCGAAACTGTGCGCTTGAGTTGGGAGGTGGCCGATAACGCCGAGTTCAATAATGTATTGGCCGAGGGGTCCGGCGAGGCACACATCTCGCGCGATTTTACGGTAAAAGTGGATGTGCGCGGCTTGAGCCCCGATACCCAGTACTACTATCGTTTTCGCACGGCTGCCGCGGTTTCTACGGTTGGCAAGACCCGCACCCTGCCCGATTTAACCAGCGAGCACTTAACCCTGGCGGTGGTGTCCTGTTCTAATTACCCGGCCGGATATTTTCATGTTTATGCTGAGCTTGCCAAGCGCGATCTGGATCTGGTGCTGCACCTGGGTGACTACATCTACGAATACGGCGCCGGGGGCTACGCCTCAGAGCAGGCTGCGGCTATGGGGCGTGAGTCTGTGCCGGCCGGCGAGCTGTTTACTCTAGACGACTACCGCGCGCGTTATGCCCAGTACCGCAGCGATGCCGACTTGCAGGCGGTGCACGCCAGCGCACCCTTCTTGGTGGTGTGGGATGACCATGAAATCGCCAATGACACCTACGACGGCGGCGCCGAGAATCACAACGAAGGCGAGGGCGACTTTAACGAGCGCAAACTGGCGGCCATGCGCGCCTATTTTGAATGGTTACCCATTCGCCCGGACGGAGCCATGAGCAGTGATGAGTTGGCCATGCCCTCGAGTATTTACCGCCAATTTGAGTGGGGTGATTTGGTTAACCTGCTAATGCTGGACACCCGTAACGAAGCGCGCGCCAAACCGTTGGTGATTACCGACTATTTCGACGCGACCAGCGGCGCGTTTGATTTTGAAGGCCTGTTTGCCGATATTAACGACCCCTCACGCCAGTTACTGGGCAGTGCCCAGCTCGATTGGTTGCGCTCGGCTATGGCCAGCTCCAGCGCTACCTGGCAGCTGCTGGGCCAGCAGGTATTAATGGGGCAAATGTATTTGCCTTTTGCCATTGCCACCCAGCAGCTGGCCATACCTGATTACGCCGAGCTGGGGGCACTGGCACAACTGGCTGCGCGCGCTCAAGCCGGCGATCCAACCCTCGCTGATGAAGAACTGACGTACCTGCAGGCCAACCAGGATCGCTTGACGCCCGAAGTCGTGGCCCTGCTGCAGGCCCCGGCTGTGCCCTATAATTTGGACGCCTGGGATGGCTACGGCGCCGCCCGCGAGGCGGTGTACCAGATCGCCCGTGAGACTAACGCGAAACTAGTGGTGTTGGCCGGTGACACTCACAATGCGTGGGCCAGCGAGCTAAGCGACGCTGCAGGTAATACAGTGGGGGTGGAGCTGGCGACATCGTCGGTCAGCTCGCCCGGTCTGGAAGAGTACCTAGCCATTCCCGCCCCAGCTTATGCGCAAACCGAGGCGGGTATTGTGGATTTGGTGGCCGGACTTAAATATCTGAACGCTGGAGATCGCGGCTTTTTGCTGCTGGATATCACCCGAGAGCGGGTAGAGGCCCAGTGGGAGTTTGTCAGCTCGGTTAAGGCTGCGGGCTACCAGCTACAGGCCGAGCGTGGGCAAACCATGCAAGTTCAGGCGGCTAACCCAGCAAAGTTAGTTTAGGGGGGGGATTGTCGCGCTGGGCAGCACACCGCAGGGCAAACTGCGGCGTCTCAGTCAAACCGCCCACCACGCGCGCCGGGGCCCGAGCGCTGATTGCCGTTGCTGTAGCGGCTGCGCTCCACCGAGCGACTGGGCGCCGGCTGGCGGTTAACCTTGGGGCGGCTGTCGCTGTGCATGCGAGGCTGGCTTTGCAGGCGGTTGGTATTGCGTTCAATCACCTGTGTACGCGGATTGTTGCGCTGGATTTCGGTGCGCTTAATCGTCTGACGTTGTAACTGCTGGGTGCGGCTCAGCGACTCTCTTGAATGCTGCTTGGGCGCTGGGCTTCTGTCTGCACGTGGCTGTTTATTGTTGCCATAAACAGCGTCTATACGGCTTTGGTGGTGGCGCAGTTGGCGCTGCACCTGCTCCCGGTGTTGGTCCGAGTTGATGCGACCGCGCTGCTCGAAGGCGTTCAGGCGCTGCTGTGGTATTGCACCTTGGTGGCGATAGTGCACATTGCGTCTGTGGTGCGGGTTGTGGCGCCAGTGCTCCACCCGGGGGTGATAGCCGTAATGGCGATGGCGATAGTGGTAGTAGGGGCGGCTGTGGCTGATCACCACGGTGCGATGGCTCCAGTGAAAGCCGCCAAAGTAAAACCAGTCACCCACCGGAGCGGAAAAGCCCCAGTAAAAACCGCCGCTATAGCGCGGTGGACGCGGCCAGTAAACCGGCGGGTAGGCGTTCCAGCCCCAGCTACCGTACACCACCCGGGTGTCGTAGTAGGGTACGTACACCACTTCGCGCCGGGTCGGCTGAATAATAATTTGTCGGTCCTCAAGGCTCGCTTTTTGGTGCTCCATGTCGGCAAGGCTGCCGTTGTCCCAGGCGCGCTGGCGCAGCTGTTGTACATCGGCCAGGGTGGCTTTTTCGTCCGCGAGGAAAGCTTCGCCCAGCTCTTGAGTCCAGAGTAAGTCCTCACTCATGCGTGAGAGTAGCTCGGGAAAGGCCAGTAGAGCTATTACGCTCGGGTCCCAGGGCTCGTTTTCTGCCGCGTTGACCGCCTCTTCGGCGGACAAACCTTTGCGCGACTGTAGCCAGCGCTCGGCCTGCACAATTTCCAACGGGTAGGTAGAGGCAATCAGGATATGGGTGAGAACTGTATCAGGATACAAAGCGACAGGGGCTAGAAGTTGCTGGCGTCGCTCGCTGCTAAATTCGCTCGCGGCCTGCGCTGTTATGCTGATCACTAACAGCACAAAAGCGAAGATTTTGGGTATCGATGTATTCATAGTATCTGCCCTAAAGCGTGTGCTCCATGCCGTTGTCAGACACCTGGATGGGTGTTTTGCTCCTCAGGGTATTTGGCCCTGTTTAACAGTGTAGAGCCTCGCGCTGAATTCACGCTGAACAGTGTCGCACTCCCCAAAGCTTATGGCTATATGAGTGTTGTTGGTTATGGTGATTAGGTTTAACCCTGACATGGGAGCGGTGCTGTTCATGGTATAGGCTAACTAAGCTAACCCATTAACCGCATATAACAGGAGTGTTTTTATGGATATTACAGCCATTATTATTTTTCTACTTATCGGCGCTCTGGCGGGCTGGATCGCGGGCCAGTTAATGAAGGGCCGCGGTTTTGGTCTGCTCGGGAATATAGTGGTCGGCATAGTCGGCGCTTTAATCGGCGGCTTTGTATTTGGCCTTTTGGGTATTACCGCAGGTGGTCTAATCGGCTCCATTATTACCGCTACCCTTGGCGCGGTCATCTTGCTCTTCTTAATATCTTTGATTAAAAAAGCGTAACAGTCGCGGCCTTTTGGCGCTTCAGTAAACGCAAAAGCCGGGGTCAAACAGGCCCCGGTTTTTGTTTGTCTGCCCCTGAAACAGGATGAATTCTCGCCAGTAGCGACGCTAAACAGCCGTTTTTTACGTTTCTAATCTGTGTTTTACCTTAATTGTGTGACAAACCTAAGCTTTTGATATTTAAATAAAAAAACAGTCCCACTTGCGGCGGGGAAAAGTGAGACACGCCATGTTAGCGATCACCGTCAAAGTGGGACGACGCTTTTCGCCGTGCGGCAGATATTGGCTCCGGTTCGGCCGGGAGTAGAGTTTGGCTCATCAGGCTCTGCGGTCCGGCTTATGACATAACAATAATGGTTCGAGGATCAGCTCCATGAGAATGAAACAGAATTTCAAACGTAAACTCATTGCCTCGGCAATTGCCTCATCGGCTTTCGCCACACTCAGCAGTGGGGTGCTTGCCCAAACTAATTCCAGTCAGGCAGACGAAGATGTAATGCTGGAAGAAGTGGTTGTTACTGGTATTCGCGCCAGTCTTGAGCGCTCGATGGATATGAAACGCGACACTAGCGGTGTGGTGGACGCCATTTCTGCCGAAGATATCGGTAAGTTCCCGGATACTAACCTCGCGGAATCCCTGCAGCGTATTACCGGCGTGTCTATCAGTCGCGAAAACGGCGAAGGCTCCAAGGTGACCGTACGTGGTTTGGGCCCGGATTTTAACCTGGTAACCCTGAACGGCCGACAAATGCCGGGTGCCACAATTGGGGCGACTTACGCCTCAGGCTCGCGCTCTTTTGACTTCGGCAATCTGGCATCTGAAGGGGTACAGGCGGTGGAGGTGTTTAAAACCTCGCGCTCTGACGTACCTTCCGGCGGTATGGGTGCCACCATCAACATTGTTACCCCCAAGCCTTTGGAAATTGACAGCAAAGCCTCTGTGGGGGTTAAAGGTGTATGGGATGAGTCAGCTCCTGATTCCGAGCTGACCCCCGAAATTTCTGGTATTTACAGCAACTCTTTCGCCGACGGCAAAATCGGTATTGCGGTGACCGGTAGCTACCAAGAGCGTAAAGGCGGCTTTGCCAACGCCACCAACGGTGGCGGCTGGACTGGCGTGCCAGGCTCCGTAGTGCAGGACTGGGGTGGCCAAGAGGGTGTTGATTGGCTGTGGGGCGGTATCGACTTTCTCGGTGGTACCCACCGCAATCAGCCCGAGGATGGCGATGTATACGGTGTGCCCCAGCAGGTGGGTTATGCCTTTGGTGAGTTTGAGCGCACCCGTACCAACGGTCAGCTGACCTTACAATTTGCGCCCACTGACGATCTGACAGCCACGGTGGACTATACCTACAGCCAAAACGAGTTCTCACAAACCTATCACGATTTAGGCGCCTGGTTCGGTTGGGGTGGCCAAGACACTATATTCACCGATAACCCATCGCCCGGTGTGCAAACCCCCGAGCTTTACTCCGAGCGCTCTGGCGGCGGTGACTTGACCATGGGTGTCGGCGTTGAGAAGACCCGCGCTGAAAACAACTCCATTGGTTTAAACATCGAGTGGAATCCCATCGAACCTCTCACGCTGGGTTTGGATGCTCACAGTTCTGAAGCGAAACTTGGGCCAGATAGCCCTTACGGCAATAGCTCGGGTATTTCAGTCACGTCTTACTCGCGTGATCGCACCACCTTGAACACCCGCGGTGAAGTACCTGCGCTGGTGGTGGATTTGACCAACAGCCAGGGCGGTTCAGACATTCTGCTGCAAGATTTGCAGGTATCCGGTAGCTGGTTCCGCGAAAGTCACTCTGAGCACAAAATCAAACAAGTTCAGTTTGATGGTAACTGGGAGTTTAACGATAACCTGAATGTTGATTTTGGCGTGGCCTGGACCGAGGGCGAGTTTAACTCTGGCTTCTCGGATAACCTGCGCGATACCTGGGGTGGCCTGGGTTCACCGGGTGATGTACCGGCCGAGTTCTTTACCGCCGCTACCGTGACTGACCATTTCAGTGGATCATTTGGTGAGACTACCCAAGAAGAGATGAACTTCCTGGGCGGCAGCAACACTCAAGTTATCAACCAGCGCTGGGAAGCGGATTTCTATCAGTTGCGAGATTTCGCCTCTGAAAACTACCGCGACGGCAACGGTAAAGCCAGCTGCGCCGACGGCTCTACCTGGTACTGCTCGGCCGATCCGGATACCTTCCAGCAGATTATCGAAACCACGAACAGTGCGTTTGTACAGGCCAACTTCACCACTGATATCGGTAGCATGGCCTTCTACGCAAATGCTGGTTTGCGCTACGAAGAGACTGACGTCGAAGCCCCTTACACTGGGTTTGATTATCAGCCGCTGCGCTGGGTGTCGAACAATGAAATCTATATGCGTCCGGTAGAGGGTAGTGCTAGAACGGTTAACGCCGAAGGCAGCTACGATTTTATCCTGCCATCGCTCGATTTGCGTTTGGATGTGCTGGAAAACGTAACCGTTCGTGCCTCTTATAGTGAGAGTATCGCTCGTCCCGATTGGTTGCAGCTTGTGGGTGACAGCTACAACGAACAGGCTCGCGTTGATGGTGTAGATGCTTCTGCTGGTAACCCAGGGCTCGAACCTTATCAGTCTGACAACATTGATCTGTCTTTAGAGTGGTACTACGGTGATGCGAGCTATGCCTCTGTCGGCTACTTCCGCAAGAACGTATCAAAGTTCATTAGCTCGATTAACAGTCCAGTCGAGGGGCCGTTAGACAATACGCCAAACCCGGCTGCGGGCGAGCGGGCTCAGGCTGCGTGGGATTCTGGTATTGCGAGAAGCGACTCTGGAGCGGTTCGCCAGTATATCTACGATAACTTTGCTGACCCAGATACCGCTTATATGGATGCGAACGGCAATATTATAATTGTCGGTATTGCCGGTGAAGATCCTAACGCTACTGTTCATTACAATACGTTCTTCAATTCAGATCGTGAAGTGACTATCGACGGTATCGAAGCCAACATCCAGCATACCTTTGGTGAATCAGGTTTTGGTTTTATTGCCAACTACACCATGGTGGATGAAAACATTGGTTACGATTTGCTGGACTTGGATGCTGCGCAAACGCCTATTACTGGCTTAAGTGATACGGCTAACCTTGTGGCCTTCTATGATAAGAACGGTCTGCAAGCGCGTATCGCTTACAACTGGCGTGACAGCTTCTTGGCAGCGGTTGCTCAGGGCGGCTTGGGTAATAGTCCGCTGTTTGTGGATGAATACAGCCAGATCGATATGAACGTTAGCTATGATGTGACTGATAATCTTACTGTGTTTGTAGAAGGCTTGAACCTGACGGAAGAAAATGGCCGTAACTACAGCCGCAGCACCAACCAGATTGTTGGTTACTATGAAGGCTACGCACGCTACAACATCGGTGCGCGTTACACTTTCTAAACCAACGGTTTTTAAAACCACTGGTAGCGTTTTACCCGGCTCTCTTATGTGGGGCGGGTAAAACACGGAAGCTACTGTTAATGCCCGGTGTCATCGCCGGGCATTATTCGCTACACGGATAATAAAAATATTAGCCAGAAAAGGTACGGCTCATGAGCCGCTCTACTTTCGTAGCCACTGATTTACCCGAGTTTGACTTATCGTCGTTTATTGCCCGTAGCCCTAACCAGCCAGTATTGCTGCCTGGATTGGTGTCTCACTGGGATATTGTTCAGCAGGCGAAAACCTCAGTTGCCCAGTATTTTGCTTACCTCAGCCGCTTTGATCAAAAAGTGGTGTTTCAGGCGATGATCGCTCGCCCCGAAGAGCGAGGTCGAATTTTTTATCGTCGCGACTTTACAGGCTTCAACTTTACCCGCATGAACGGCTATCTGGCCGATGCCTTGGAATATTTGCAGTCTCACTTGGGTAACCCGCACAGCCCGACCTTTTACCTAGGGGCGAACTCTATAGCTGAGTATTTACCGGGCTTAGAAAAATACTGCCAGTTAACGGGCATTCCTGAATCTGCGGTAGCCAATATATGGCTGGGTAACCGCGTGGTGGTGCCGACCCACAACGACAAAAACGATAACGTCGCTTGCGTGGTGGCAGGCCGCAGGCGCTTTACTCTGTTTCCTCCCGACCAAGACGTGAACTTGTACATCGCACAGCTGCCGCAAACCCCGGCCGGTCGTCCGGTCAGCCTAGTGGATGTGGCGCGTCCCGATCTACACGTCTACCCCAACTACCGATTGGCTGAAGGGTCTTCGGTAAGCTATACGCTTGAGCCGGGCGATGCGCTTTATATCCCCAAAAACTGGTGGCACAACGTAGAATCTCTGGACGACGTCAACACATTAATAAATTTTTGGTGGTAATGTGATGTTACACATGGCGGGGGCACAATGAGTCAGGGAATTAAAAAAATTGTTATTGCCGGTGGCGGAACTGCCGGTTGGATGTCTGCAGCGCTGTTAAGCAAAGCCTTTGGGGCAACCAAAGAAATCGTATTAGTAGAATCGGATGAGATCGCCAGTGTCGGTGTTGGCGAGGCCACGGTTCCACCCTTGCAGTTGTTTCACGAGTTTTTAGAGGTGGATGAGCGCGACTTTATGCGCTCGGTTGATGCAACCTTTAAGCTGGGCATCGCGTTTGAAAACTGGCGCGAGCCCGGCCACACCTATATGCACGCCTTTGGTCATTTCGGAAAAGACAGCTGGCACTGTCGCTTTTTTAACTATTGGCTGGCTGCAGCCAAGGACAAGGGCAGTGCAGATTTTGAAAAATATTGTTTAGAGTTTGTCGCAGCGCAACAGAATAAATTTAACATTCTTCCCAATCGGCGGGTTCAGTATGCCTATCATTTAGATGCCGGAAAGTACGCCGTGTACTTGCGACGCTACAGCGAGGCGCATGGCGTAACGCGGGTAGAGGGAAAAATAGACGCCGTTAGCCTGAATCAAAACAATGGTCATATAAGTGCTCTGCAGTTGCAGTCAGGCCAGCGGGTAGAGGGGGATTTATTTATCGATTGTACTGGGTTTCGCGCCCTGCTGATTGAGGGGGCTTTGCATACCGGTTATGAAGATTGGAGCCACTGGCTTCCCTGTGACAGTGCCTATGCGGTACAGAGCGACTTGCCGGGCGAGATTCCGCCTTACACCCGTTCAATTGCCAATCACGCGGGTTGGCAGTGGCGTATCCCTTTGCAGTCGCGCCGGGGTAATGGTCATGTATTTTCCAGTGCGTTTACCACCGATCAGGCGGCGCTGGATTTAATGTTGGATAGCCTGGATGCAAAGCCCATTAATGAGCCGCGCTTAATACGTTTTAAAACAGGAGCGCGGCGCAAACAGTGGCATAAAAACTGTGTCGCGCTGGGTTTATCCAGCGGGTTTCTTGAGCCGTTGGAATCGACCAGTATTCATTTGGTGCAGCGCAATCTTATGCGGCTGATACAGTGGTTTCCGGCCCAGGGAATCAATGCCGCTGAAGTGGACGAATTCAACCGCCAGGCGCGCGAAGATACTGAGGCGATTCGCGACTTTATTATCATGCATTACAAAGTGCATAATCGGCGCGATTCGGATTTCTGGCGCCATTGCGGCGATATGGATGTGCCGGATGATCTTTCTCATCGTATAAAGCTGTTTAAAAGCTCCGCCAAGGTGTTTAAGCGTTCTTACGAATTGTTTGGCGAAGAGTCCTGGATTCAAGTGTTTCTGGGGCAGGGGCTAATGCCCAAGTCCTACCATCCGTTTGTGGATACGATTCCCCGCGATGTTTTGTATCAGACCCTGTCTGAACTTGAGACAAGTATTCGCCAGCAGGTCAGTGAAATGCCCAGTCACGGTGAATTTTTAGCGCGCTATTGTCGGCCGCAAAGCTAATACCCAATTATGGATAATCGAATTTTTAATCTGCACGATATCTTTTTGATTATCACCATTTTTGAGGTGTTGTTGCTGGCTGCCTATCGCACAGTGCACCGGGATAAGAATAGTGCCCCCGGCAATTGGCTAACGATGTTTTTGCTGGTGGTGGCAATAGATATGGTTACCAACCTGATTATGTGGAACCCGGAATTTCCGCTGCAGGGCTGGGGGCGAGATAGACTGTTGGCACTGTTGTTTGCTTTTAGTCACTTTGCCCGTGGGCCGCTGTTTTACTTTTACGTGCGCTCGTTGCTGCAAGAGCAGAAGCACCTGGGACGCAGTGATTGGCTGCATGCCATCCCTGTACTTGTGGCGTTGCTGGCCGTGGTTTGGCTGGGCGTTACCACGACGGATTTGCAGTCGCGCGCCGATACCAGTCTTGCGGACAAGCTGGCGAGCGGGCTTTGGTACTTTTCCAGTGTGGTTTCTGTCGCTTACGCCTGTTGGTGTGTGTTGTTGTTAAACCGTTCGGTTCGTCAGGCCAAACAGCGCCTGTCGTGTTTGCCATCGTCAGAAATTGCCTGGCTGGTGGTGCTCAGCCTTTGCTTTTTGGTCAGCTGGGGCTGGTCTGTGTTAGTGATTTGTATCGCCGATTTCATCGGTGGGACGGTGGCCGATACGGTAGGAACTTCACACAATTTCATTCGCTTTTTGCTGATCAACGGTCTTATTTTTTATAATCTTGCCTGTACTTGGACGCTGCACGCAAAATTTACTGGCGATGAAGGCGCCGCCGAGGCAAACCCTGTGTCTGCCGAGGTATTGGCGGCCATAGAGCTTGGCATCAAAAGCCAGAGACTGCATTTGCAGCCCAGTATTAATATTGAAGAGTTTGCCGAGCGTATCCAGCAGCCCGCCAGAGTCGTTTCCCTAGCCATAAATCGAGAGCTGGGAACCCGTTTCTTTGAATTTATTAATCAACACCGCGTAGAGCACGCCAAACGACTGCTGGCAGACCCGAGCTGTGAGCATATGACCGTGTTAGATATTTTGCTGGCGTCGGGTTTTAATAATAAATCTTCTTTTCACCGCTTTTTTAACCGCCTGGTGGGTATGTCCCCCACCGCTTATCGGCGGCAGCATCTGAATGCAGAGTGAGTCGAAATTGTGCAGGGCATCACGCTTGCCCGTCTGAATGCATTAATCCCATTTTTTTATCGCTAAAGCGGAATGTGGCACTGATAGAAAATGCTGTTTCATTGTTCGTCTGGAAGTTTCTCAGACCTCCCGTCAGTTAAGGGCTGCAGCCGATTCGTTAATTTTCTCGAGTAGCAGATTGCACAAACAGGTAAAGGGTGACGACTCTTGTGTGAGCTGCCGTTATGTTAAACGCTCAAAGTGGGTGCGCCTGGAGGATTTTACCTTGTTAGTGCGTCATTACTGATCAGGCGTAACGCCCCGCAAAAGTGCGAATGGATTTCACTCATTTTCAGAATAAGGGATAACAATAAGCAACCCTGGAGACGTCAAATGAAAACAGGTTATCGGCGCGTGCGCAGCCGTCCACCGTTAATGGCAGGAGCCGTTCTGGCGACTGCTTTACTTGCAGCATCCACACAGGCCCAGCAAGTCGGGCAACTGCTGTGGGAAGATAATTTCAATTCTTTAAATTCCGATCACTGGAATGTAGTGACCGGTAACGGTTGCCAACTCGGGCCGAATTTATGCGGCTGGGGTAACCAGGAGCTGGAAAACTATCAGGCCGATAATGTCTCGATTGAGCCTGTACCGGGCGAGCCCGGTAACTCGGCGCTGGTGTTTGAGGCGCGCGCCGAAACAGTCGATGGTAGCGCGTTTACCTCGGGTAAGCTCGACAGTCAAAACGCGGTGGCCATTCAGTACGGCATGATTGAAACCCGTATTCGCGTGCCTAATTTGGATACGGGCTTGTGGCCCGCCTTTTGGTTACTGGGTACCAGTACCGCAAGCTGGCCCGCCAAAGGCGAAATCGACATGATGGAGATGGGCCATCGCCAGGAGGAAATTGATAAATTTTACCCCGGCACCAGCGTAAATAACTTTGTCGGCGGTAACGCGATTTTTTACGCCGAGGGCGCCTGTGTTGAGGGTAACCCGACGTGCGCGGCCATGTCTGCGTGGGAGACCGACAACGCCTATGTGTCGTCTACCCCCATGAACGACCGGTTTATTACCTATCGGCTGTATTGGACCGAAGACGCCCTGCGGTTTACCGCGGTCGATAACGGCGTTGAATACGATATGTACGATGCGCCCATCGGCATTACCGAAGAGTCTGAAGAATTTCGTGCACCCTTTTATTTACTGATGAACTTGGCTGTTGGCGGTAACTTTACCGACGCACTGCAAAACAGCGAAGTGACGGCACCTTTGCCGGCCAAGATGTACATCGATTACGTGCGTGTGTACGAGTACGACGGCCAGGGTGAAGTTATTCTGGGCAACACATCGCAGCCCGAGGTAGGCACCTTTGGGGTGTTTACCGACAATACACCTACCAGCAATAAACTGGAGGTGGGTTCTAGCTCCGATGTGTATATCTGGAGCACGGGCTCTCTTGCCGGGGGCAGTGAAGCTCCTGCCGAGGGCAGTAACGTGATCAGCTGGGATTACACCGCACCCGGACAGTGGTTTGGCGGTGGTATTCAAGCGCGCCAAGCGGTGAACTTAAGTAACTTTGAGAACGGTCAACTGACGTTCCGTATCAAGGTACCCGCCGATGTTTCTTTTAAAATTGGTATCACAGATACCTATACCAATGAGCACTACATCAGTTTCCCCGCTGGCGAAACCAAGTACGGCTTGGTACGCAACGGCCAGTGGGGCACGGTAACCATTCCGGTTGCTGACCTACGTGGCTCACTGGTGGCGATGCAGTCACTGTCGTACCCCTTCGTGATTTTAAATGGCGATGATGCCTTGCCAAGTGCCAACTTCTCCATTGCTATCGACGATATTGTTTACCAGGGCGGTGGTGATGCCGCTGACGACGACGGTGATGGCGTTGCGAATCAGAACGATAGCTGCCCCAATACGCCTGCAGGAACCAGTGTTGATAGCTCTGGTTGCGCCGTGTCGGTGCCGACGGACTCTGATGGTGATGGGGTGAACGACAGCGATGATGCCTGCCCGAATACTCCGGCAGGCGCGAGTGTGAACGCCCTGGGTTGTGCCACCAATAGCGTGCGTTTACAGGCTGAGGATTATCAGAGTTATTACGATGCCGATGCCGGTAACAGCGGTGGCGCTTACCGTACGGACGATGTAGACATTGAAGCCAGTTCCGACACCGACGGCGGTTACAACGTGGGTTGGACGACGGCTGGCGAATGGCTGGAATACTCCACTGATTTGGCCGCGGGAACCTATGAGATCACCGCTCGTGTTGCTTCGCAGGACGGCGGCGGTGCCTTGAGTGTTGGCATTAACGGAGCCTATACAGCCAGTCGCAGCATCGATAGCACTGGGGGTTGGCAGAGTTGGTCGAGCGTAAGCTTGGGCACGCTTGATGTCGCGGCTGGCAGCGCCAATGTGCGTGTTAACGTCGACGCGGCGGGCTTTAATCTCAACTGGATTGGTCTTGAGCGGATGACGGTCGATACCGACGGCGACGGAGTTGGCGACGCCAACGACCTGTGTCCGGCGACGGCCGCAGGCAGCAGCGTTAATGGCGCAGGCTGTGCGACGGCAGGTGTGCAGTTGCAGGCGGAAGACTACCTCAATTACTACGACACCACCCCCGGTAACGACGGGGCCGTTTATCGCAGCGATGATGTGGATATCGAGGCGACCACGGACACCGGCGGGGGCCATAACGTGGGCTGGACGGCCGCCGGTGAATGGCTTGAGTTTAACGCTGAGCTGGCCGGTGGCACCTATGAGGTGACCGCACGCCTGGCTTCTCAGGGGGCCGGGGGCAGTATCAGCGTCAGCGCGAATGGCGCCTCAACCGGTGCAGTATCGGTGGGCGATACCGGCGGTTGGCAGAGCTGGACAACCGTAAACCTCGGATCAATCACTGTCGCCAATGGTGTGGCAAATGTTCGCCTGAATGTCGAGAGCGCCCCGTTTAACGTGAACTGGCTGGCCCTAACACCCGGTACCGGCGTGAGTGATAGTGATGGCGACGGTGTGAGCGACGGCGCGGATGCGTGCCCCAACACCCCGGCAGGCGCCAGCGTGGACAGCGCGGGTTGTCAGGTGTTTGGTGACAGCGATGGCGACGGCGTTACAGATGACAAAGATCTGTGTGCCGGAACGGCTGCGGGGTCTCAGGTTGATGCCAGCGGTTGTGTGATAACCAACAATAATGGCGGTGGTGGTAGTTATGGCGCCACCGAGCAGGCGGGCGGCGCCGTTGAGTTTTATCTCAATACGCCTGATTGGGCTGATTTGCACTACACAATTAATGGCGGCGGCCAAGTGAACGTCGCTATGGTTCAGAACGCCGGTCGCAATAGTTACTCTGTGAGCGGTTTAGCCAGCGGTGATGTAGTGGAGTACAGCTTCACCTACTGGGATGCAAACTTGGGAGGCGCTGTGGACTCACCTTGGGCCAGCTTGACTCTGGGTGGCGGTTCTAATCCAGACCCAGACCCCGATCCGGACCCGACCCCCACCGACAGTGATGGCGATGGTGTTGTCGATGGTCAAGATCAGTGCCCAGGCACACCAGCTGGTACGAATGTGGATGCCAACGGCTGCGCGGTGACCTTGACGCCCGGTGCTCAAGTCGTGCCTTTGTTTGATCAAAATACCCCCCTTGAGCCGGTGATCAGTTACGACCGCGGCGACGCCTTGGTCACGCGTTTTGCCGACCGCGCTCGCGATCGACACGCTAAAGAGAACCACTTCCAGGCCTACGATCATTACCTGACGTTCTATTGGGAAGATCGCACCGCTGCCATCGAAATTATCGACTACGTGGCGAAAGGCGGTGACTCCATTCGTATGAATGTGCGCACCGAGTTCAAGTTGTCCGATACCGAAGCGGAAAACCGCTGGTGGTATGAAGGTTTAAACACCTTGGCGCAATACTGCGGCAACGGGGTGATGCAAACCAACGACAACGTGAATTACTGGAAAGAAGAAAGCTGGAACTGCCGTGAAGGCCGCCCAATCCAAGTGGGCGATAAGCTGGAATTTGAAATCAGCCAGTTCCTGGATGCGGGTGTACCCCGTGGCCGCGCCAATTATTACGGCACCACCTACCTGTACATTGTGGGTGAAGGCTTAGTGCCCTGGGATGTAACGGACAAGGTGGAGTTTGTATCGGGCAATTATTTGCAGCGCGATTCCATACCTGTACCCGAAAAAGCCCGCATGGGTGGTGATACAACCCTTCATGTGCAGATGACTGCCGAACCCGATGGCCACTTTCAGCAAATGGCAACTAACTTGGGCTATGAAAACGGTCAGCCCTTTGTGTTGGGGCGTCGGGTGCATCACACCTCGTTTGTCGATGGCAGCCACGACGAAAATGCGGAAAATGGTGTTTTTGCGCCCATGGTGGGTCAATCGGATACGCACTATATCCACGAGCGTTGCTCGGGTTGCCACGTACGCAACGGTCGCGCCTCGGTGGCCGATGACGACGAGCCACTGGATCGCTGGGTGTTTAAAATTGGCGATGCCAATGGCAACCCCGACCCGCTGCGTGGGCGTGTACTCCAGCCTGCCAACGCCGGGGGTGTTATGGGCGAAGGCGCGGTGGCCATCGACTTTTGGACCGAAGCTGGCGGCCTGCGCTCGCCTAACTATGTGTTCGATACCGGCACACCTGAGGCCTTCTCGGCGCGCTTGGCACCTAATTTAAATGGTATAGGTTTGCTCGAGGCCATCCCCGAGGCGGATATTTTGGCCATGGAAGATCCTAACGATGCCGACGGTGATGGTATTTCGGGCCGCGCTAACCGTGTGACCGATCCTGAAACCGGGCAAACCCGCCTGGGCCGCTTTGGTTACAAGGCAGGTACCGCCAGCGTTAAGCATCAGGTGGTGCAAGCGTTTAACACCGATATGGGTGTAATGACCAACGCTATGCCTAGCCCGGATTGTGGTCCCCAGCAAAGCGACTGTGGTCCATCGGGTGCGGAAATCGATGATACACATGTGGACAACCTAGTGAAGTATGTCTCGCTGCTGGGCGTTCGGCCGCAGCGCAACTACGATGACCCGGCGGTGTTGAGCGGTGAGCAGACCTTTGCGCAAATCGGTTGTACCGATTGCCACACGCCCACGCATCAAACCAGCCAGTATCATCCGTTGGCGGAGCTGCGCGATCAAACCATTCGCCCTTATACCGATATGCTGCTGCACGATATGGGGCCTGGCCTGGCTGATAACTTAGGTGAAGGTGAGGCCAGTGGCAGTGAATGGCGTACCGCGCCCTTGTGGGGTGTGGGTTTATCGGCCTGTGTGACCGGTGGCGTGGCGGGCAACCGTGGTTGGGATGCGTTCGGCTTGGATGGCTATGAATATTGCACACCCGACGCCAACTTCCTGCACGACGGTCGCGCACGTACTATCGATGAAGCCATACGTTGGCACGGCGGCGAGGCGTTAGCCTCTAAGCAATCTTACGATGCGCTTTCGGTTGGTGCTCGCAATAACTTGCTGGCGTTTATCGAATCCTTGTAAGCGTTGCGCCCTGGTGCGTCCCACTTAGTTTTGTTGAAAGTGAGGCGCGCAGGGCTCTCTGGAAACTGGCTGAAGACCAAAAACAAGCGGTGCCAGTTTTACAAGGTGGGACGATCGTAAAGAAAAAGCAGGCGATAGTGATCGAGTGAATGTATGGGCAACCGGGTAACCGGATTACGTTCACGGTATTGACAGTTTGGGCTTGGTTGCCAAGTCCCGTCAGGTGACTGTCATAGCGAGTCTGCGAATATAACTGACTCTCCTTTCAGCCCTCCCGTTCGGGAGGGCTTTTTTATGTCTGCTTGTACAGCGAGCACTGATGCTGCGTTCTGCGTTCAGGCGCTTTTTTTCTGAGTCTGCTGCTTGCGATATTCCGATGGCGACATGCCCACTAAGCGTTTAAAGAAGCGATGGAACGCAGACTTACTGTTAAACCCGGCCTGCAGCAGAATATCCAGAATAGTCATATTGCTATGGGCAGGGTCGGCGAGCAGGCGCTTGGCTTCCTCCACCCGGTAAGAGTTCATAAACTCAAAGAAGTTGGTGCCAAAGTGCTTATTAATCACTCCCGAGACGTCGCGCACCGGCAAGTCGATGCGGTTGGAGAACTCTTCAATATTCAGGTTCTGCTCCAGGTATAACTGCTCTACCTCCATGCCTTTGCGGACTTTATCAATCGCGCTGTCGTCGGGTTGCTCCGGTAGGACCTCTTTACTGGCGATCGGCTTGGTGGTCAGTACCCGATGGGCATAGGCGGCGCTGTAGGCGAAAAGTCCGTTAATCAGCACAAAGATAACGTAGTTTTCGGATATGCCTAAGTAGTTCGACATTTGCTCTGAGACGAACTGCGCGCTGATATGAACAAACAGCGAAAATGCCCAGCTGAGCAAAAAACCAATCGTTAGTACGCTAAGCCAGCCCGGCTCACTACTGGAAATGGATGAGTATTGATCTTTCAGTGACTGGTAATAGTGGCGCACCAAGTAGACGGAAGCTAGGCCGTAAATAAAGGGGATGACCTTAGAGCTGTGCCAGAGAAAGTTGACCACCGCGGTGGCGGTATCCGTCTGGCCCTCGCTGCGCCAGCGCATGGCATCGCTGTCTAAGCCAAACGCCAGTAACAACAGCCAGCTAATGGCCAGCGGTGCTAAGTGCAGCAGGTGTACGCGCTTGAGCTTAAATTCTTGCTCGGTGAGCGAGGCAACGTAAAAGTACAGCGCTGGCCCCTTGAGCAAAGTGGCTAGCATTAACAAATAGGGAATAACTTTCAGGTCAAAAAAGTCCGTGGTGTGGACCATATCGTTCCACAGCAGCAGCACGCACCCACTGTGAATACTGGTGGATAGCAAAAAGCTGATCAGCATAGTGCTGGATAGGTGGCGGCCGGTGGGGAGCGCCCACTGAAACAGCGCCAACATAATGCATTCGATGATCGTCATAAACAGCACGACATCGTGAAAATTGAATATATATGCTTCCATAGGATGGCTATTTTTATAATGAAGCTGCGGCTTTGCGGGCGAAGTGTAAGGCGCGATGGTAAATCGAGGCTACTGGGCCTGCATAAAACAACAGTCTTGGTTTGAGTCAGGGTTTAGAGAATTTTTATTATAACGTTTTCAGTATAAGCAATAAGAATATTGAGGCAATCATTATTAGTGACTTCGGCCTATCGGAAGCGCCGAAGTCAGCTGCCTGGTGGTTGGTAGACATGGTTCTGATTGCGCCCGGCTGCTTTGGCCTGGTACAGGGCCTCGTCGGCGTGGCGCATCATCTCCTGGGCACTGGGTTGCCATTGTGGGTTGGAAACCTCGGCGATGCCGCAGCATAACGTGTGCGCAATTTCGTGATGGCGATAGCGGGTTGGCGTGGCAGAAAATTCTTGTCGAATTCTCTCGGCAATGGCAAGTGCTCTGTTTTGATCTGCCGCGCGCAACAAAATGGCAAACTCTTCGCCGCCGTAGCGGGTTACCACATCTTCTTCACGACAGCTGCGTTTTAACAGTTGTCCCACCTCGCGCAGCACCTGGTCGCCGGCGTCGTGACCATAGGTGTCATTGATAGCTTTAAAGTAATCCAAATCGATCATAATCAAATACGATGGACGGGTATCCTGCTCTGGGCTGGACTTGCTCTGCTCAAATGCCGCCTGCAGGCAGCGCCGGTTACCGAGGCCGGTGAGCGGATCTTCATTCGCCAGGCTCAGAGCCTTTTGCCTATCCAGCTCTAGGCTGACCAGCCAGGTGGCCATGCCGATCATTAAAAACATGCTTTCCAGCATACTGGCGGTTTGCACCATAAGTAGGGGTGTCATGCCCCAGGGTAACCACTGGGTGGCGGCGCTGATTATGCTGGTAATGAGCCCGGCGGCGTAGAGCAGCCAGGCAAGTAGGCTCCAAAAGGCATAGCCTAAGCCGCGTCGCCACACCACCGCACTGGCCAGGGGAATAATAATACCCAGCACCACCAGCAGCGCAAACGACAGCACCAGCACGGGTAAGTAAAACCCCGCAAGGCGTATGGCAGCGGTTACTAACGCCACCCACTGCACAGCGTTGAACACCCGTAAAAGCTTCGGGCTTAAGTGCGCCAGTTGGAGAAAGTTTTTACTGAATTGCAGCGCAAAAAACACAAATACCAAGTAGCTAAGGTGAAAGCCCTCGTTGTGCCAGTAGACGGCCTTGGGCCACAGCCACTGAAATCCCAAACCGTTGAGTGGCAGCCACATCAGTGCCGTGGCGAGCAAAAACAACGCATAGTAGAGCGCGTTGAGCTGGCGCAGCATAACGGCAAACACCAGAGACATAATCACTAAAATTGCCAGTGCGCCGTAGAATATCCCCAGGGCGGTGTAATCGCGTTGCTGCAGCTGGCGAAACTCGCGCTCATTGAACAGGCGAAATCCCAGCGTGACCGAATCCGGCTTTTGGTTATAGGCTTGCACGTATACCTGAGTCTGGGCTCTGGCGGGCAGCTCTATGGGCGCCACCAGGGTACGGTGATCAATTGCACGGGAGGCAAAGGGCTGGCGGTCCGATAGCTCGATACTTCTAAGCGAACCATCCGCCGCTGAATAGATTACATTGAGGTTATCCAAATAACTGGTTTGGCTTACCAAAAAACGCACTTGCGGGCGCTCTGTCGAGTTGGCAAGGGTAAAACGGATCCAATAATCCCGGTTGCTAATACCCTGGTTCATCTGAGCGGCGTTAAAGCTTTGCCATTGCGCAGCGCTTTCGGCCTGCTCCAGATTCAGTCGCTTTTCTGAGCTCAGATACTCAGCATCGAGCTCGGCCAGGTTCTGCGCCGCCTGCCCCATGCTGCTGGCTATTAGCATGGCCAGCAGGAAAACAATTGCAGCTGGCCATCGGGTTAGCCGAAGGCCGTGAAGTGTTAAGTATTGCACTTTGTTGATCATTTTGGCGGAGAAGTTCTCCTAAGTATAAACATAGACTCACACTCAGTGGCTATAAATGCTATAAATCCAGACGGACAGTTATGGAGATCTTATTATGATGAAATATTGGATGGTCAGCGGCCTGCTGGCGCTATTGCTCGGTGGCTGCAGTCCGGAGCAACCGCAGCAGACAGAATCGGCTGCCAGCACGGGTCTGGCAACGGCCGAGGAAAAAACGCCAAGCTATGGGCCCGAGAGCTGGAAAGATATTATCCCTGCCTCATGCAGGCATTTTTTTGATGGTTGCAATACCTGCACTCGCGCCCCGGATGCAGAGGTGGCTGCCTGTACCCGCAAAGCCTGTATGACCTATAAAAAACCGCGCTGCCTGGACAGCGAAACCGCTGCGGCCGAATATCAGCAGACGGATTACCAGTGCCAGGGCGGCGAGTCGTTTAAAGTGTTTCGCGGTGAATATCGCGCCGGTGACATGCGGGTAAAACTGGAGGCGGATGAAATTTGGCTCTCGGATACGCAAACGCGCACCGCGCACCGAATGCAAAAAGTACCCAGCGCTTCGGGAGAGAAGTACAGTGACGGCAGTATTACATTTTGGGCTAAAGGGGCAGAGGCAATTGTGCAACAAGACGACAAAATTTTGTACAAAGCTTGTACTCCCAGTGCTAATTAGAGTTGTTGCTTTAATCCGTCGTATTGCGCCTGTATGATTTTAGTGCTCAGGTAAGTTTTTTGTTTACATTTTCAAGGGAAAAGGAAACACGATGAAAATTCAACTAGCGGCTACAGGCGCTTTGTGCGCATGGGCATGTTTCTCTGCGACTGTCATGGCAGCTGAAGAAGGAGAGGTTCAGGATATGTCGGACCCGCTTGCCATTTACACTCAGGTGGGGGCGGGCATTACCGATAAAGGCCTAAACCTCAAAGTGGGTCAGTCCTATGATACCGGTAGCCCCACGACAGCGGGCATGAATTTGATTGAAGTAAAGGGAATTTACGGTGATGCATTGGGGTGGCGAGATGAAGATATCACCACCGATTCTGTCGATTCATTTCGCTTTCGTAATTTTACCGTGGATGTGACTAAAGGCCGTGGTAAACAAATAGACGCTACGGTTAACTTAAAGCAGAACCTGGTGGCGGAAAAGTCGGCTGATATCTCTTACGGTATTATGCAGGCTCTGCCCAAAATGGGACCGGTTAATTTATACCCTCTGGTGGGCGCTGGTGTATCCATGGGGGAGAACGCAATAGAAGACGATGGCTCTATCGATAGCGGTTATTCGATTATGGGTTTCTACGGTTTGGCCGGTATGTACGCCAAGCTGGCCATTACCGATAAAATTTGGATTAACTACAACCCGTTTTGGTTAACGACCATCACAGGTTCTGACAATTACGAAGACAACTACTACGGCCGCGACAATGGCGATATTCTCACCCACGAGTTCGCGCTCAGTTATCAAATTACCCCGCGTTTTAATGTTCGCTATTTCGCCAATTGGAACGAGAATGTCGACTTTGACGATGGCGATCAGCGCATCGAGTTTAACTATCAGCTGTAATAGTCACCGGCGATAAGGCTGTTGCCATAGATAGACATTGCTCTTACCTCTGACAAGGAAGTTTGAGGTAAGGGTGATTCCACGCCTTATTTGCGCAGCTTATCGCGAAAGGTTTTGTTTTGCTCCATGGTGTTGTGCCAAAGAAACAGCAGAACACACACCAGCAGCCCCACAAAGGCGAATAAGACTCCTACCCCAATCTCAAACTCTGATGGAAAGTATTCGATAAAATAGCGCTGCGCTGAGCTTAGATTTTGCTCTCCCAGCTCTCGTAAGTCAATCAAGTGGCCCTGCATGACCTTCAGATTGAAATAAATCACCCGAAAAACAAACAGAGAAAAAAGTAAGTACAACAGACTGACGGCGCCCACCAAGATAATGTTTAAATGACGACGCGCAATATGCGACATGGCGATCAGGCCGAAGGTAATGCTGACCCAGAACTGCATAATGTCCCACATTCGGTCCAGGGATTCGCTGGTTAGATAAGAGATCTCAAACTCTGTCATTTCATTTTCCTAACCAATAGGCAGAAACAAAAAAGCCCTGGCTTTGTGCCAGGGCATTACAGGCCTTCTAAGCGTTAACGCTTAGTGAAAACTCAGTTACGAGGTACTGTGGTTTCCAGGTTTTCCAGGCGCTGCATGGCGTCTTTCATCTCGAAAGTTTTGTAGCTGATATTACTCATGCTGAGGCTTGAACCCGGCTGGAAGGGGTACTCAGGAATGGTTTTCAGAAATTTAGCTACTTCCATCTGAATGGGTACAAAAATCCACATGGTGTTTTCCGCATACCACTTCAGGTACATTTCGGACTCCAAAGCTCCTTTTTGATAAGGATCGGCACGCAGATTAATAACCAGTGGCCAGGCGGGCGTTTCACGAGTGGCGGTGTTGATACCACCTTTCAACGTCGCGAAGTGCACTTTCCAATCCTGGTAACGTACAGCGTTCAGCTCGCCAGTAGCGCCAAAGTAAAAAATCTCTTTGCGAGGCGCTTCGGCTTCACCTTTAAAATAAGGCATGAAGTTGTAGCCATCGGGATGAATCTTCCACTTTTTGCCGTTGGCGCGGTAGCCTTTCTTCAGCTTGTTGACCAAGTCGGGCTCGCCTGCGGCGGCGGCGAAGGTAGGCATCCAGTCTTCGTGAGAGATGATGTCGTTGATCTTGGTGTTGGGCTCAATCACACCAGGCCAGCGAACAACTAGAGGAATACGGTGGCCGCCTTCCCAGGTGGTGCCTTTCTCACCGTGGAACGGGGTGGTACCGCCGTCGGGCCAGCTGATGGTTTCGGCACCATTATCAGTGGAGTACATTACGATAGTATTATCGGCAATGTTCAACTCATCCAGTTTGTCCAGTAGTACACCAACGGTTTTGTCGTGCTCAACCATACCGTCAGGGTAAAGGCCAATGCCGGTGGTGCCCACAGACTCTTCCTTCAGATGAGTCCATACATGCATGCGGGTGGTATTCATCCATACAAAGAAAGGCTTGTCTTGTTTAACCGCGCGATCAATAAAATCCAGAGCGGCTGACAAAAACTCTTCGTCCGCAGTTTCCATGCGCTTTTTGGTCAGCGGGCCGGTGTCTTCAATTTTGCCATCGGCGGTTGAATGCAGTACGCCGCGAGGGCCAAATTTTTTGCGGAACTCTGGGTCTTTAGGATAGTAATAACCTTCTGGCTCTTCTTCTGCGTTCAGGTGGTAAAGGTTGCCGAAGAACTCATCAAAACCGTGATTGGTGGGCAGGTGCTTGTCCTGATCACCCAAGTGGTTTTTACCAAACTGACCAGTGGTGTAACCCTGTTCTTTCAGAATGTCACCGATGGTGGGGGTCCAATCTGGGATGCCGTGATCCGAGCCTGGCATACCGATGGTTAAAAGACCGGTCCGGAAGGGGTGTTGACCTAAGATGAATGATGCGCGCCCGGCAGTACAGGACTGCTGCGCGTAGGCATCGGTAAACATAGCGCCTTCGTTGGCGATACGGTCAATATTCGGGGTTTGGTAACCCATAATGCCGTGGTTGTAAGCGCTAATATTGTGAACACCGATATCATCGCCCCATATCACCAGAATATTGGGTTTGTCGGCAGCTTGGGTGGCGGCGGATGCGCCGAGGGTGAGTGCGGTCAAAGCGACTAGCTTCTTCCACTGTGCTTTAAATGTAAACACGATCTAACTCCTTTAGTTGTGGCAGGCTGGCAGATTAATCCACAAACATGTGTTTACAGATTATATCGCCTTGTCTGTAAAGTAGGGGCACCTATGTGGTACGTCCGTACCTTGGAACAGGATCACTGAGTATATAACCTAAATTGTTGCCCGCCCAAGCTATCTACCACTTTTTTTATGTTCATGGTGGCGTCATCAAACTATGTTTAGGGGCTGCAATTTCTTTCGAGATAGAGCAGTTGCTATTTTTACCCATGTAAGCTGTGCCAGAATACGCCTACCGTGATTAGTACAAAGCAGTTATACGAGGCAGAGCGTGGCGTTAGGAAGACAGAAGAGCCCGGTACATTTGGGCAGTAGAATCATTGGGCTGCTGGCAATCTGGTTGGGAGGATTAAGCGGGTTAAGTTACGCACAAGATCCAGTCTCAGAATGTTCAGATTGCCATCAACAGCAAGTTAATGATTGGCAGAGTTCGCATCATTTTCACGCCATGGAGCCCGCGACGGTGGGTACTGTACTTGGTAACTTTAACCAGCAGTCGCTGCCTTATCAGGGGAAAATTGCAAGCTTTTCCCAGCGCGGCGACAAGCTGTTTATCTCGATGCCGGGGCTGGACGGTAAAGAGCAGGAGTTTGCCGTTGCCTATACCTTCGGTTACCAGCCTCTGCAGCAATATATGTTTGATGCGGGCAAGGGTAAATATCAATTTTTCCCCTTCGCGTGGGACAGCCGCCCTAAAGATGACGGGGGCCAGCGCTGGTTTGTATTGCACCCTGAACAAACTCCAAGCGACGAGTTTCACTGGTCCAATATGGGGCAGAACTGGAACCAGATGTGTGCCGATTGCCACTCCACAGACTATCGCAAAGGCTTTGATTTAGAGAGTCAGTCCTATAATTCTACTTACTCGGCAGTCAACGTTTCCTGCGCTGCTTGTCATGGCAGTGCGGAAAAGCATTTACAGTGGGCGGCGGGGGATAAATCTATCGCTGATAAAGGCTACAGTACTTATATTGGTGCTAAAACTGCGCTGTTTCGTGAAAATGATCAGGGCTTAATGCAGGCCATTGCCAAAATTAAACCCAGCCAGCAAGTTCAGGTCTGTGCCCGTTGCCATTCGCGACGTGCAGCCTTTAATGACAGCTCGGCGCCAGATGATTATCACCATACTTATCAGCCTGCATTAATCACCGCAGGCTTGTATCACGCCGACGGGCAAATCTGGGATGAAGATTATGTCTGGGGCTCATTCTTGCAAAGCAAAATGCACGAGGCCGGTGTCACCTGTACCAACTGCCACAATCCGCATTCGGGGCAGCTTAAGCTGCCCGGTAATCTGGTATGCACCCAGTGTCATACACAGGAAACTTACGAGAACAAAAAGCACCACGGCCATGTGCTGGGCACGAGTGGCAGTGCTTGTGTGGACTGTCATATGCCCGCTACTACTTATATGCAGATTGATCCGCGCCGGGATCACAGCTTTAAAGTGCCCCGCCCGGATTTAACCCAAAGCCTTGATGTGCCTAACGCCTGTAACGGCTGCCACACCGATAAAACTGCAAAGTGGTCTGAGGCGCAAATTCGCCAGTGGCACCCGGACAGCGAAATATTGGGTGCTGAGCATTTTGCCACCGCCTTTTATAAGGGCGATACCGGCGCCGCTGACGCCGGGCAAGAACTGACTAAAATCGCCCAGGACCCGCGCTACCCGGATATTATTCGCGCTTCTGCTCTGCATCGAATGGCTGCCACCCCCGGACAAAACGCAGTGGTCGCTATTGTGCGCGCGGTGCGGGACCAAGACCCGTTAAAGCGTCAGGCAGCCATTGAGGCGGCATCGGCTTACCCTGCGCCAGATAAGTGGCGCATGCTCAATAGCTTGTTGGATGATGCACATCTGCCGATTCGCGTCGAGGCTGCACGCTCGTTAGCGCGTATGCTGGTGCAGCCACCCGAAACCGCACTGTCCGAAAAGGACAAGGCGCGACTTAACCGAGGGCTGGAAGAGTATCGTGAGGTTCAGTTGTACCAGGCCGACCGCGGCTTTGCGCATACCAATTTGGGTAATTTGGAGCAGGAGTTGGGGCGAGCGAAAAACGCTGAAGCACATTATCGCAAGGCGATAGAGATTGAACCCATTTTTATGCCGGCCTATGTCAACCTAGCTGACTTATATCGCCTGCGTCAGAATGAAGAAAAAGCGCAGCAAGTGTTACGACAAGCCTTGCAAGTAAACGCCGAAGCAGCCTCGGTGCATTACTCTATGGCGATGAGTTTTATCCGCCAGGGCGATAAACAGGCGGCATTGCCCGAGCTGCAGGCGGCGGCAAATGCGCCGGATACCAGCGCTAACTTTATTTACACTTACGGCCTGCTATTGCAAGATTTAGGGCGTTTAAATGACGCGGTAGTACAGTTGCAAAAAGCTTATCATTTGGAGCCAAGCAACCCGGATATCAGTTACACATTGTCGCAATTGTATGTAAAGCTACAGCAATACGACCGCGCATTGTTCTATGCTAAAAAGCTAAACACTCTGGTGCCAGGCAATCGGCAAATTCAGCAAATGGTGCGACAACTGCAACAGCAGCAAAAGGATTGAGGTTGAAAGAGTTGGTATGAATACACTGGAACAAGTAAAAGCACTAAAAACCCGTATCGCCGCCAGTATTATTGGCCAGGAAGAAGTCGTTGACCGTTTGCTGATTGGCCTGCTGGCCAATGGCAACCTGCTGATCGAAGGTCTGCCGGGGCTCGCTAAAACCCGCGCGATTAAAGCTTTGGCAAAAAACATGGTGAGCGAGTTCAGCCGGGTGCAATTCACCCCCGATCTGCTGCCCTCGGATATCACCGGTTCCGAGGTCTTCCACCAAACTCCCGCTGGCGGCGAGTTTCACTTTGACCCCGGTCCCATTTTCGCCAACATTGTTTTGGCCGATGAAATTAACCGCGCCCCGGCCAAAGTCCAGTCAGCGCTTTTGGAAGCCATGGAAGAGCGGCAGATAACGGTTAATGGAAAAAGCCACGCCATGGAGCCGCTGTTTATGGTGCTGGCCACGCAAAACCCGGTGGAGCAAGAGGGTACCTACCCATTGCCCGAGGCGCAGCTGGACCGCTTTTTAATGAAGGTTAATATCGACTACCCGAGCGTTGAAGACGAAGTTAAAGTGATAGAGTTGGTGCGCGGCGAGGAGCAACAAGCCCAGGGTACCAAGCCCCACAGTGAAACCGAATGCACCGAGCAAGAAGTTATTTTTGCCGCCCGCCGGGAAATAGCGGCGGTTAACGTCGACCCCGCCATGGCCCGCTATATGGCCGACTTGGTCTACGCCACCCGCACCCCCGAAAAGTACGACGCCGAGCTTGCCGGTTGGATTGAAATTGGTGTTTCGCCGCGCGCTTCCATCTCACTGGATAAATGCGCCCGCACCCAGGCCTGGTTAAATGGCCGCGCCGATGTGCTCCCGGAAGATGTTCGCGCCATTGCCAAAGACGTCATGCGCCACCGTTTGGCCCTGAGTTATCAAGCTCAGGGGGCAGGGCTGGACGCCGACGGCGTGATCGACAAAATTATCGAGCTGGTCGCCTTACCTTAGGGGCGTAGTATGAAGCCGACAGGGAATGACGCCACAGGCTCACACGATTCGCGCATCTACACCGACTTTGTGCACTTAAAGGGTTTGCAAAGACGGGCGCGCAAACTCAACTTTCTGCCCCGCCACAACAGTAAAAGCATTTTGTCCGGGCGCCATGGATCGCGGATGCGCGGGCGGGGATTAAGTTTTGAAGAGCTGCGCGATTATCGGGTCGGCGACGATATCCGTACCATAGACTGGCGCGTGACGGCACGCACGGGCAAACCCCATGTGCGTGTTTACGCCGAAGAAAAAGACCGCTCGGCCCTGCTGATTGTGGACCAGCGCATGAGTATGTTTTTTGGCTCGACCCACAATATGAAATCCGTCACCGCCAGCGAGGCCGCCGCGCTTTGCGCTTACGGCATTTTCGAGCGCGGTGATCGGGTGGGGGCGGTACTGTTTAACGACGAGCAGGTTCACGCCTATAAACCCAGCAAACGCGCCCGCTCGCTGGAGCAAATCGTGCGCGCACTGGCCGACTGTAATCTGGCCCTTAACTGCGACCTTCCGGTTTCCCAACCCATGCATTTAAACCTGCCGCTTAAAACGGCGGCAGAATGTGCCGGCCACGATCAGCTGATTATCGTGATCAGCGATTTTGACGAGGTGGATGAACAAACCGAGGTGTATCTGGGCGAGCTTTGCGCTCACAATGATGTGGTACTGGTGCAGGTAGTGGACCCCATGGCCCGCGAGCTGCCAGCGGACATGCAAATGGTGGTGAGCGACGGTCGCCTGCAAATGACCCTGGATACCAGCCAGCGTCAAACCCACGCCAAATTGCAGGCGAGCTTTAGCGAACGGGTAGAAAAAATCGGCCACTGGCGTGAGCGCATGAAATTATCGGTTATGGAGCTGAGCACCGCCGAAGATACCTTTATGCAAATGGCCGAGGCCCTGGCGGTGCGGAGATAAATAATGAGTGACGGGGCCATGGATAACAGTGATTTAGAAGGGCTGGAAATCTATCAGCTGTTCGAATTGATGGAACCGCTGGAGCCCGCCGAACCTGTCTCGATGATTCCTCAGGGACCGGGTTGGTGGGTTTTGCTGGGCGTTGTCTTACTGGTGTTGACTGTGATGATGGGGCGGCACTATTACCGCCGTTATCAAAACCGCTATCGCCTGTACGCCATTGCCGAGGTCCAGGCGCTGAGTGATGATTACAGCCCGCTCGATATCAGCTCGATTCTCAAGCGCTGCCTTTTGTCTCATACGCCGCGCAATGAAGTGGCGTCCCTCACAGGGGATTCATGGTGTGAGTATTTAAACGCTCGGGCCGATCATCAAGTGACCTTTACCAATTTCTATCGTTTGCGCGACAGCGACGAGTTTGATCCTCAGGCACTTAAGCAGCAGGCTATTTATTGGCTGCAAAACTACAAGGCGGTGCCATGATTGTCTTTAAGCATCTGTGGCTGCTGGCACTTTTACCTTTGCCATTATTGGTGTACTGGCTTTTACCCGCGCTGCGCCAGCGCGCTCTGGCGATACGCATTCCGTTTTTTAATCTGGCCGCCGAGGTTTCCGGTGCGCGGGTAGGGGCGGGCAGCCAGGTGTTTGGTAAGCCTTTGTGGGATATTGTTGCGGGATTGCTGATCTGGGGCTTGCTGGTGTTGGCTTTGGCCGAACCGGTAAAGTTGGGGGCGCCTGTTCAGGAAAAAGTGATTAGCCGCGATATTATGCTCGCAATTGATTTATCCGGCTCCATGGATGAGCAGGATTTTCCCGATGCCAGCGGCGTAAAAATACAGCGTTTGCAGGCCGTCAAAAATGTGGTGTCGCAATACATACGCGAGCGCAGCGAAGATCGCATTGGGTTGATTGTGTTCGGTACCCGCGCCTATCTGCAGGTGCCCTTTACTCAGGATTTGGCCAGCGCAGAAGAAATTTTGCGCGAGTCGGCGGTTTCTATTGCCGGGCCACATACCGCCATTGGCGATGCTATTGGCTTGGCCATCAAACACTTTGAATCCTCCCAGGTAGAAGACCGGGTGTTAATTTTACTGACCGACGGCGCCGATACCGGCTCGCGAATGTCGCCCTTAAATGCTGCGCATATTGCCGCCGAAGACGGAGTGAAAATTTTCACCATCGGTATCGGTGACGAAAACGGTGAAGGCCAGTACCGGGTAGACTTTGACACCTTGCGCAAAATTGCCAAGATTACCGACGCGGCTTTCTATTCGGCCCAGGACGCTGATGCCCTGAGCCAGGTGTATGCCGAAATTGATCAGGTTGCCGCGACCACCAGCGAAAAACCTGTGCAACGCAGCGAGCAGGCATTACTCGTTTACCCACTGGTAGCGGCTCTGGGGATGTTCATTCTGTCGTTTTTCATCAGTTTTATTCGTGTGCTGATGCTGGAGCGCAATCATGTTTGATTTCCATTTTTTGCGTCCCGCCTTATTGCTGGCGTTGCCCATACTGGCACTGCTTTATTGGGCTTTGCGCCGTCGCTTGATCAGCAAAGCCAACTGGCAAAAGACCATTGCGCCGCATTTGGTTAAAGCATTAACTCCACGCCAGAGCTTACTCGATAAGTTCAAGCCGGTAGACTTGGTGGCGGTAATCGCTTTTCTATTAGTGTTCGCCGCCGCTGGCCCAGCCTGGTACAAAGCGGTTGACGACACCGAGCAGTCACCGCCGGTGGTCTTGGTGCTCAAGCTGGGGCAGACCATGATGGCCAACGACCTTCAACCCAACCGTCTGACCCGGGCCAAACAAAAGATTACCGATTTACTCTCGTTTCGCGCGGGGGCCAAAACCGCACTGATTGTCTACGCCGACAGCAGTCATAAAGTTTTGCCCATGACCGAAGACAATCGCGTTTTCCAGCCGTTTGTCGAAGCTTTGAGCCCGGACATTATGCCCAATAACACTTCGCTGGGCGCCGACGACGCGGCCGCCGCCATTGAGCTGGCCGCGAAGGAGGTTGAGCGCGCCGGTGAGGGCGTAGTGATTTTAATGGCCGATAACCTTCAGCCGGGCGAGGTAGAGAAATTAAAACAGAGTGAGACACCTTTTATCTGGTGGCAGTTTGCGACCGAACAGGGCGGGGTTATTGTCAGTGACAGTGGCGCTTATCAGAGTGATGACAGTGGCCAGGCGTTGAACTTCGCGCTCAACCCGACTATTGCGGCCGAGCTGGATCAAGTGATTACACAAAAGGTTACGCTCAATAATCAGGATTTATTGGCGCTGGATAACGCTGTGCGCGAGTTGCAGCGCGAGGCCTTGCGCAATAACCCTAACGCCCCCTATCAAGATATGGCTTGGTATTTTATCTGGCCGGTGTTGGGGTTGATGGCGCTGTGGTTTCGCAAAGGTTTTACCTCCACCGGTGCTCAGATTGGCTCGCGCGGCGCGGCTTCAGTGCTGGGGGTGTTGTTTCTGGGGTTTGCCATGCAGCCGCAAACAGCGCGCGCCGATGTTCTGGATTGGTTTGTTACTCCCGATCAGCAGGGCTATTGGCAGTTTCAGAAAAATCATTTTGAGCGGGCAGCACAGAAGTTTGAAAACCCTATGTGGAAAGCCACCGCCCTTTATGAAGAGGGGAAATACAATCAAGCCGCCACTTTATTTGCGACCATTGGCACGGTTGAGGCTATGTATAACCGCGCCAATGCGCTGCTAAAAGCCCACCAATATTACGGCGCCGTGGCCGCCTACCAGCAGGTGTTAAAAGAACAGCCCGGTTATGCCAAGGCCGAGCGCAACCTCGCCATCACTCAGGCGATTATTCAGGAGTTGATTGATGCCGGCGAGAATATTGATGCCGAGCAGAGTATCTCGCTGGAGGTAGACGATAGACAGGCCAAGCCCGAGGAGCAAACGGGTAAGTCGCAGCAGTATCAGGTGGGCGATACCCTGTCGGAAGATGCGCGGGAAAAGTGGATGCGCAGTGTAGACTCGGATATGAGTGATTTTCTCTCGGCCAAGTTTGCCAACGAGGCGAATAATCCGGTAGGTGACGCTAATGAATAGATGGCTTTTGTCCCTATTGCTCGGATTTTTCTGCTTGTCTGCGCTGGCTGAACCCAGGGTGAGCTCATCGGTAAAAAACGAACAGGTTATGGTCGGGCAGCTGAACACTCTCTCGGTCAAGGTATTGGTGCCTACCTGGTTTACCCAGTCGGTTTATTTTGATGAGGTCGAGGCGGTCAATATTATCAGTCTCGCGGGCAATAAAAGTTCTTATCCGGTATCGGAAAGTGTTAACGGTCAAACCTGGTCTGGTATTGTCAAAGACTATACGGTGGTGCCCATGACGGCGGGCAGTTTTACCTTAAACTTTCCGACGTTAAAGTTGCACTATAGTGGCGATGATGGAAAGCCGCAGAACCTTGAGGTGACTCCCCCGCCGGTGACTTTTAATGCTTTTGTTCCTCCTGCGGCGCAAAGTTTGCAGCCGTTGATTATTGCCGAGGATATTACCTTCGAGCAATCGTTCAGCGCACCGGATCAGTTAACGGTGGGCGATAGTGTGAGTCGCTCGTTAACCGTGCGCGTCAGCGGCAGTTCATCCTTGTTTTTGCCGCCCTTGCTTAAGGCGTTGGAAGATGAGTCAGTGTCGTCTTATCAGCAGAGCCCGGTGAGTCAAGATGAAGTCGAAGGCGACTGGGTTAACGGCGTGCGCACCGAGCAACAGGATGTTCTGGTTAAAGCCTCGGGGCGGGTTCCATTTGCCGATATAGCGCTGCGCTACTATCAACCCAGTTCTGGCGAGATAGTTGAAGTGGTTGCCGAGGGCACCGTGTTTGAGGCTGCCAAGCCCCCGGCCACGGCACTGCAAAAACTCTTTTACGCTGTGCTGGCGCTGGTGGGATTACTGGTTTTGGCGCTGCTGGGCCTATGGCTGAGAAAACAATATAACGCCTATTTGCAAACCGAGCCGGCGCGCTTTCGACGCGCCCGCCACGCTCTGGCAAAACCCGAGCGCGCCAGCGAACAAGCTTTACACCAATGGCATCATTGCTGGCCCGTCCAGTACCGAGACCAACATCAACGGCAAAAAGAGTTTAGCGCCTTAATGCTGGCGTTGGAGCAGCAAATCTATCTTCCCCGAGCCAAGGTTCAGTCCAACACCGATTTGGTTGCCCAGCTGGACGCTTATCGCCGCGCCTTGCAGCAGATGCAAGCGCGCAAGCATACACAGCTGCAACCGCTAAACCCTTAATGGGTTTTCATTTCGCGCCTTAAGTGCGCAGCGACGCTAGCTGTTCGTCCAGCTGCTGCATAACACTTTCCAGCTCTATCCCGGCCTGATCCGATTCGGCGGTCATGCTCGCCAGGCGATTGGCGGCATCGCCAATAATGGTCAGGTTGCGGCTAATTTCTTCACTTACCGCGCTTTGCTCTTCGGCAGCGGTGGCGACCTGGGTGATGTTATCGGCAATGGCGTTGACATCTTCCACCACGGTTTTCAGTGAGCGGTAAGATTCCTGGGTATTGAGCTTGGTGTCTTCAGCTTTTTCGTTGCTGCTGGCAATAATCGACACCGAGCGCGCCACGCCCTCTTTCAAATTGGAAATCAAATCGTTAATTTCATTGGTGCTGTCCTGGGTTTTACTGGCCAGGCTGCGAACCTCGTCGGCCACCACCGCAAAGCCGCGTCCCTGCTCGCCCGCGCGCGCCGCCTCGATGGCGGCGTTTAATGCCAGCAGGTTAGTCTGCTCGGCAATCGCGCGAATCACATCCAAAATGCGGTTGATGTCTTCGGTGCGGTCGGATACTTCGCGGATACTGTCACTGGCCGACAGCATATCCTCGGTTAATGCCTCTACCTGAGTCACCGAATTGGCCAGCGATTCGCGCGAGCGTTTTACCGTGTCCAGCGAGCTGGTAGCGTTGCTGGCAACATCGGCGGCCAGTTGCGACACGCTGGCGGCGGTTTGCGACATTTCATTGGTGGCGGTTACCACGCTGTCGATTTCGCGCTGCTGCTCGCCAGTGGCTTCGGCGGCGCGGGCGTTAATGGTTTTGATTTGTGCGGCGGAGTGTTTGGCGTTAGTGCCGATATTTTTCAGCTCCAAAACCATATGCCGCAGCTTGGCGATAAAGTCGTTAAACCCGCTGCTCAGCGACATCAGCTCGGCGTGGGTTTGCATATTAATATTGGCGCTCAGGTCGCCGTCTTGACTGGCGAGGTTGTGAACCCGCTCGTCCAGCTGACGGATGGGGCTCACGATTGAGCGCACCAGTAACAGCAGTACGAACATAATTATCGCCGTACTGATCAGTGCGATAATAATTTCGGTGCTGAGCAGGCTGGCGACATTGTTGTCAATGGTTGAGGTAAGAGTGTCTGTGGAGGCGAGCACAATCTCTTCCGGCAGCTCGAGCAGCAGTGACCAGGTAGTGCCTGACGCCTCAATGGTTAGCGGATGGGCGACAAAGTAGGTGCCGTCCTGATGTATAAAAGCGTCGCGCTGTTGGTGAAGCTGGGTAAGCTGGTTGCCCAGGGTGTCGCGGGCCTCTTTCAGAGGGCGGGTCAGGTGCTCGGTGTACTCGCTCGAGCCCACAATCAGACCTTTTTCGCTCAATAGAGTGACGCGGCTTTTACCCCTGTAGAGTTCCTGTTGCAGCTCGTCGATCAACGATTGAATTACGGGTAGGTTCACATCAATACCCACCACCCCGCGAAAATTGCCGTCCACCATAACCGGGCTGGTAAGGCTGGTCATCAGCTCGCTGTAGCCTTCGCGGATTTCGTAAAAGTAGGGTTCGAGCATACAGGCGCGGCCCTTGTCTTTGGAGCAGAGAAACCACTCGGCTTCGCGCTGGCCAAACTCACCCGTGTCATCCAAGTATTTTTCGCTGGCGTCCAGCACGCGTTCCTGGACCAACTGACCGTTTTCATCGCGTATCCAGTAAATTTCCAGGCTGCCGGTGTCGGGTACCGAGTGAATGGCATCGCTGCCCAGGTATTCGCCGTCTAGGCCATCGTAGGCATTGGCTTCAAACTGGGCGTAAAGGGCACTAATGTCCGGGTGACTGGCGAGGGTTGACGCGACCAGCTGGTTTATCTGCGCGCGATTAAGTTCCGTCTCATTCTGGCCTTCGCGGTTGATCGCGTTGGCGGCCAGAGTGCTGGCGAGGGTGTCGGATACACGAAACAGACTGTTCAGGTAGCCTGAAATGGCGTTGCCCAAGCGCGCGCCCTCACTTTCCAGACGGCCGAGAACTTCCGTCTCCATGGTGTCTTGGGTTTGCTCCACCAGCTGAGTTTTCATGCTGTTTAAGCTGTAAGTAAGCTGAGCCACTAACAGTACCAGTAGCACAATAAACGCGATCGCAATCACGCTCAGCAGTTTGGATTTCAACGAGCGGAACATGGTTTTCTCCGGCAGTCCTTTAATTGAACAGAGTATAGTTGAATCTGACGACTATTCTGGTTTCCGGAAACACCCGGATAATGAGTTATCGGACGCCGCAGCAATAGATTGAGGAAAATTTACCCGCCCAGCAGCGGAGGCAGCTGCGTCTCTAGGTGATGTACCAACAGGCGTACCTTGGGTGAGAGGCGGCGGGTGGGAGGGTAGAGCGCCCAAATACCTTCGCGTTCGGGGGCGTAGGTTTGCAGTAAGGGCACCAGCTTACCCGCGTCCAGGTCGGCGCGCAGATAGTAGTCCGGTAGCTGCACCAGCCCCAGGCCTTTGCGCGCGGCATCCAGCAGGCTGGGGCCGCTGTTACAGCGCAGGCTGCCGCTGACCCGGATGGTGCGGGCGCGGCCATTGTCGCGAAAGCGCCAGTAATCCAAGGTGCCCAGCAGGCAGTTGTGCTCGCTAAGTTCGTTTAACGTGTGAGGCTGCCCGGCTCGGGCCAGGTATTGCGGGGCGGCGCAAACAATCGGCGCTCGCTCGCCCAGGCGCCGGGCAATCAGGCGGCTGTCCTCCAGCGGGCCCAGGCGTACCGCCAAATCCAGCGCCTCATCCATAATATCCAGACGTTGGTTAGTCAGTTTAAGGTCCACCCGCAGTTTGGGATGCTGGCGGGCGAAGTCGTTCACCAGCGGGGCAATGTAGGTATCGCCAAAAGAGACCGGAGCCGTCATGCGCAGCGCGCCGGTGGGGCTGGATTGTAAATCGTCCAGGGCATTTTCGGCGCCTGCCAGAGCATCCAGAATTTGCCGACAGTGCTGGTAAAACACCTGGCCCTCTTCGGTCAGGCTGACTTTGCGGGTGGTGCGATTGAGCAGGCGGGTGTTCATGCGCGCTTCGCGCGCCTTTATGCGTCGGCTTACATGGGCAATCGACAGCCCCAGCTTATCCGCGGCGGCGGTAAAGCTGCCGCCTTCGGCGACGGCGACAAATTCGTTAATACCTTCCCAGTTAATCACTATTATTACTCTGTGGTAAAAATGTTTTGCATATTGGCTCTATTATTACCTTGGCGGTGCTAAATACAATAGCCCCATACGCAAAAAACATTGGAGAAACTGTGATGATTAAGTCAAAAGCCGCTGTCGCCTGGGGTCCGGGCCAACCACTCAGCATTGAAGAAGTCGATGTTATGCCGCCCAAGGCCGGCGAGGTTTTGGTGCGCGTGATCGCCTCGGGTGTTTGTCACACCGACGCCTTTACCCTGTCAGGGGATGACCCGGAGGGCAACTGGCCCGCTATTTTGGGCCACGAAGGCGGCGGTATTGTCGAGCAGGTGGGCGAGGGCGTCACCAGCGTACGGGTGGGTGATCATGTGATTCCGCTATACACCCCCGAGTGTGGTGAGTGTAAGTTTTGTACCTCGGGCAAAACCAATCTGTGTCAGAAAATTCGCGAGACTCAGGGTAAGGGTTTGATGCCCGACGGCACCACCCGTTTTTACAAAGATGGCGAGCCTATCTATCACTATATGGGTTGTTCGACTTTCTCTGAGTACACGGTATTACCCGAAATTTCTCTGGCTAAGGTGAACAAGTCTGCGCCGCTGGAAGAAGTGTGTCTGCTCGGTTGCGGTGTGACCACGGGCATGGGCGCGGTGCTCAATACCGCGAAAGTGCAAAAGGGCGACACCGTAGCGATTTTCGGTTTGGGTGGTATTGGTCTGTCGGCCATTATCGGGGCGGCCATGGCAGGTGCCGGACGTATTCTGGCGATTGATATCAACGAGAAAAAGTTCGAGCTGGCCAAGCAGCTGGGGGCAACCGATTGCATTAACCCTAAAAACTACGACAAACCGATTCAAGAGGTTATTGTCGAGCTAACCGACGGCGGGGTGGACTACTCGTTTGAGTGTATCGGCAATGTGGATGTAATGCGCTCGGCGCTTGAGTGCTGCCACAAGGGCTGGGGCGAGTCGGTCATTATTGGCGTTGCCGGGGCCGGGCAGGAAATCAGCACCCGGCCGTTTCAGTTAGTGACCGGCCGAGTCTGGCGAGGCACGGCCTTTGGCGGTGTAAAAGGTCGCAGCGAGCTGCCGGGCATTGTCGAAGATTACCTGGCGGGCAAATTTAAGCTGAGTGACTTTATTACCCACACCATGCCTCTGGATGATATTAATGAGGCCTTCGAATTGATGCACGAGGGCGAGAGCATTCGCTCGGTGATTCACTTCCAACAGGAGGCTTAATGAACATCGAACCGATCAGCAGCAATAAGTGTTTTGGTGGTTGGCACAAACGCTACAGCCATCAGTCCAGTGTGCTGAATTGCACCATGGAGTTTGCGGTTTATCTGCCGCCGGTGGTGTCCGAGGGTAAGAGTGTGCCGGTAGTCTACTGGCTCTCTGGTCTTACCTGCACCGACGAAAATTTTATGCAAAAGGCCGGTGCCCAGCGTATAGCCGCCGAGCTGGGGGTGGCGCTGGTCGCCCCCGATACCAGCCCCCGAGGGGAGGGCGTCGTGGACGATGCCGACGGCGCTTACGATTTAGGTTTGGGGGCGGGATTTTACGTCAATGCCACCGCCGAGCCCTGGGCGCGTCACTATCAAATGTACGACTATGTGGTGAAAGAGCTGCCCGAGTTAATCGAGCAGTATTTTCCCGTCACCCAACAGCGTGCAATCAGTGGTCACTCCATGGGTGGGCATGGCGCCTTGACTGTGGCTTTGCAAAACCCCGGACGCTACAGTTCGGTAACGGCGTTCAGTCCCATCAGCAATCCCGTTGATTGCCCCTGGGGTAAAAAAGCGTTTAGCGCGTATCTGGGATCGGATGAAAACTTGTGGCGAGAGTATGATGCCAGTGTGTTAATGGCAAAGGGGGGTAATGTTCCGGCATTGGTTGATCAGGGCGATGCCGATAATTTTTTACAGGAACAATTAAAACCCGAGGCCTTGCAAAAGGCGGCGGATAAAAGCGGGTACCCGCTTGAGTTACGGCTGCAGCCAGGCTACGACCACAGTTATTATTTCATCGCCAGTTTTATAGAAGAGCATCTGCGTTTTCACGCTCGCCACTGGTAGTGCCGGGCGCGGGGCGCACACAATTGCGCCCCGCGCTCTTGGCCTTATAAAGCTCCGCGTCGGCACGTTTAATCAGTTCTTGCCAGTTTTCCTCCAGCTGTTTTTGCGCGCAACCAATGGATGCCGTAACACTTAGCTGCTGTTGTATTTGTTGGCGCAAGCTATCGGCCAGAAGGCTGGCGCCGGGCAGGTCTGTATTGTGAAGTAAAATCAAGAATTCCTCGCCGCCGTAGCGAAACACCTCATCACTGCCTGAGCGCAGACGAGAGTGAATAAGTTGCGATACAGACTGCAAGGTATGATCTCCGACTTCATGTCCGTGTTGATCGTTAATCGCTTTAAAGTGATCCAAATCCAGTAGCAACACCGAGCAAACGGGCTCGTGGGGTTGTTCGCTAAGGCGACTAAACAGTTTGCGTCGGTTGCCTATCCCGGTCAGCGTATCAAGGTGGGCCCATTGCTCCAACTGGTGGTGTTGATCATCAGTCTTCCAAGCGAAAATACCGGAAAAAGCACATACCAATACCCAGGAAACTAACATATCGACAAACTCTAACTGCTGCGAAAAATATACGGATAAAGGCAGCAGCACTATGCCGGCAAATAGGTTGAGTGCCCCGGCCTGGCGCAGCGGTAGGAGAAAAAAGTTGGCAATAGCGATAGGGTAAAGCCAGTAAATCATAGGCTGTGGGTTTAGATAGGACATGCCCAGGCCGGCCAGCGTGTAGAAACAAGCACAGATAAAATTAGTGAGTGAAGACTGCCCTTTGACTAGTTGATGCCACAGCGCATACGTAATACCTAGAACTATTGCTGTATCCAGTGCTGCAATTAACCACTGGTCGGATAGGGCTCGGACTACAGCCAAAATGGAAATGGCCAGAATCGCACAGCAGGACAATAAAATTGCCATAGTCTGGCGAAACTCTTCCCGCAGTTTTCTAATCATAGACGAGCCGCTGTGTTAGGGGATTGCCCAAGTATTGTAAGGGCCTAAGTAAACATAGCAGTGAAGCACAAGGCGGGCAATTTAAGGCCCGGTTAAACCGGGCCACACAGCAGATTAGGGATCAATTTGGAAAATAACGTTGATGTGCTTTTCCAGGGTTATGGACTGGGGGGCGAAGAGTTCAAAGCGGCCGCCGCCAGCACGGTCGTACTGAGCCTCACTCATGGCAAACTTGGCCATGGGCTGGTTGAAGTCTCCCGCCTGACTGATGGCGTAAACGCTGCTTATTTCCACGCCGAGGCCATGGGCCATCTCTTCGGCACGTCGCCTTGCGTCTTTACCCGCCTTGGCGGTCAATTCACGGGTGAGCTTGTCGCGTTCGCTGACATCAAACTCGGCGTTTAAGCGCTCAGTGTTGGGCATGCGCAAAAGTTCATTAACAATGTTTTCGTAGGTGTCCATGCCTTTGATGTGAAGAATAAATCTCTGGCTAACCTCGTAGCCGGTAATTTTCAAAAGGCCGCTGGCGGGATCACGCTCGCGGCGTGTTTGCTTATCGATGGCCCAGGATTCTATATCCTTGTGGCTCATACCGTTTTTCTTTGCTATTGCAACGACATTGGCCGCTCTTTGGGTGACGGTGTCAACAGCGCTGTCAGCTTTTTGCTCGGTAGCACTAATTTGAAATTGCAGGGTGACAATATCTGGTGCGACATCGGTTTTTGCTTCGCCGGTAACGCTAATATGGGGGAAATCTGGCATGGTTTGGGCTCCACAGGTGGCGGCGGTCAATACCAACATCAAACTTAAACAAAGGTGGTGAATTGTGCGCATAAATATCAAACTCCTTGAAAGGTCGCGTATTGGATTGCCTCGCTTACGGGTTAGTTCCCGGGTTTCGGTACATCGGCGGGGCTGACGGACTCGCTTTTTAGTTTGTCCCGGGCCAATTCTAGCTCTTCCTGGTCAGCGCTGGGGGCATCTTGTTGCTCACGAGCGCTTGGCGTCAACGCAAGCTCGGTAAACAGGGCGAAATGATCCGAGCCGAAGGGCTTAAGCCGAAACATCCGCACTAGCGAAAAATGGTCCGAGTGAAAAATATGATCCAGCGGCCAGCGCAGCAATTTGTAGTTGGCGTGGAAGGTGTTGAACATGCCGCGGCCAATGCGCGGGTCAAGTAAACCACTTACAGTACGAAACGCGCGGGTGGTAATCGACCAGGCGACATCGTTCAGGTCGCCCGTGACGATTACAGGTCCTTGGTAGCCGCGCAGCTTTCTCGCGACCACTAATAATTCCGCATCGCGCTCTGAGGATTCGCTGTTTTCGGTGGGGCTGGGTGGCGCTGGGTGCAGAAAATGACAGCGGACCCGGTGACCATCTGCGAGTTCGACTTGAGCGTGCACCGAAGGCTTGTCTTCCTCTACTAGATATTCTAATCGCGCATCGTGTAGAGGCAGACGTGAGTAGACGTGCATACCGTAAAGGTTATCCAACGGACATTTAACCGTGTAGGGATAGTCGGGCTCTAGCGAATCCAGTTGCTGTTGCCACCATAAGTCTGACTCCAGGGTTACTACAATGTCAGGGCGGTGCTCGCGGATTTGCTCCAATAACTTCTCGGCCTGTCGGTTGGGAGTGAGCACATTGGCGGTAAGCAGTTTAATGGTCGGATGTTTGTCTTGCTCACCGGCGAGTCTCACCTCCGTCGATGCCAGGCGAGTGTAGGGGATAATCCACCACAGCTGTCTCGCCAGTCCCGCAGCCGCCAAGGTGAGCAACAGCCAAGTGGAGCCGCTGCTTAGCGGTAGGGTGAACAGCTCGACGGCGATTAACCCCGCCCACAGACAGGCTATTTGTAATCGAGGGAAATCCAGCACGCGTATGGGCCAATAGGGGAGCTTAAGCAGAGGTATGAGGGTTGCCAGCAGTAAGACCAGAGTAAGAACAGAGAAAAAAGTTAACATTCGTGTAATCAAGTCCTGGTTGATTTTGCCGATGCACTTATTTGTGCTGCAAAATGTTGTAAATATTACTTAGAATAAAAGTACAGGTTGCTGTCCAGAGCAATTTTTTATCTCTGATAGCGGTAAAAGCTGCTTCGCAGTGGGTTTATTCAAGAATCGTGCTCGTTTTGCGCGCACAGCAATGTCACCAGGGTTGGAGACTATGAAAGTATTACCGCTGCGCGCCGGTAGGCGCTCGCTCATCGTACTGTTGCTGTTTTGCTTTAGCCCTTGGTTACGGGCGCAATCCATTACTCTGGTGGCGGACTATTGGTGCCCCTACAACTGCGAGCCGGGCAGCGAGGCGCCGGGCTTTATGATAGAAATTGCCGAGGGCGCTTTTGCGGCCCATGGAGTTAAAGTCGACTACCGGGTAATGCCCTGGCTGCGCGCCTTGCACGCAGTGCAGAAGGGGGCGTTGGACGGAGTGATTGGCGCCTCTAAAATAGAAGCACCGGGGTTTGTGTTTCCAGCCATGGCTCAGGGGAGAATGCGCAACGGCTTTTGGGTTGCGGCACCCAACCCCTGGACTTACTCAGGGGTGGAATCATTGCAGAATGTGCGCTTGGGTGTGATTGGCGGTTACAGTTATGGTGAGGAAATAGAAGCCTATATTCAAGATCCCGCCAATGCGGCTCAGGTTACTGTGCTCTCTGGAGAAGATCCGTTGCTGCGCGGCGCGAGTATGTTGCTGCGAAACCGTCTCGATGTACTGCTGGAAGACGAACAAGTGATGCGTCATTGGATGGCGGAACACAATTTCCAGTCCCGGTTTTCACTTGCGGGAAGCGCCCGCAATAGTGATATTTTCAGTCAGGTGTATGTGGCATTTTCGCCTGCCGGAGAAAAGTCCGCGATCTACGCTCAATGGCTTACCGACTATATGGAAAAAGCTCGCCGCTCCGGTGAGCTCGCGGCCATTTTGCAAAAATACGGGATCAGCGACTGGCAGTGATTGCCCTGCGCCTAGGGGTAGCTGAGTAGGGTAAAGTGCAGTGCATTGACCGCAAAGTGACAGGTCAAGGCGGCGCTGAATCGCTTGCTGTAGCTGTAAACCAACGCATAGATAAGCCCGGCTACGCCGATCAAACTTGCAGCTTTTAAATTCGCAGGGTTGTGCGCAATCACAAACAGTAAAGTCGTTGCTGCCACGGCCAATGTTTGCGAGCCAGTAATGCGCTGCAGAGGTCGTTGTATTGCCAGCCTGAAGAAGGCCTCTTCGGCTAATACCGTTGCACCCAGATTGACTGCAAAAAAATACAGTGTGCCGTGCGGCCATTTGGGCAGCCACTCATAACCGAACAGCAAATGGGCAACAAGCACAAGAGAGAGGCCTGCCGCGAGGCCGATTATCACGCTGCGTTGCCAGGGCTGACACCGCTCTTGTTGCCAGAGCCACGTCAGCAGCAAATAACCAGTCAGCATTTTGCCGACATTCAAAAACAAATCAAAATCGAGTTCGCTGTAGTGGTGTATCAGCGGATAATGGAATTGTTCGGGCCGATAGGTCGCGACGAAAAAAGGAATGCATAAACACACTGACCATAAGCCTGTGGCGCTAGGGCCATTCAGCCTCTGCAAGCCGTAGAGCAAGGGGATGAGAATGATTAAACCCATCAGGCAGAGCAGGGGTAAAATCCCACAAGCCCAACCTGCTATTGCCACGAGCGCGAGGGCGCTGCTTGCCGCAACAGCATAAGTAAGGGGCAGGGGGGAGCACACAATCCTTGGCATGTTCAGCTCTTGCGGCTTCAGCGTTTAAATTTTCTTATAGACAAGGTCCCAAACGCCGTGGCCGAGGCGTTCGCCGCGTTTTTCAAACTTGGTGATGGGGCGGTATTCGGGTCTGGGTGAATAGCCGCCATCGCTCTGGGTGTTGCGGTAGCCCTCGGCGGCGTCCATTACCTCTTTCATGTGTTCGGCATAATTTTCCCAATCGGTGGCCAGGTGCAATACCCCGCCGGGGGCTAGCTTGCGGCGAATGCGTTGTACAAATTCGGGCTGCACAATACGGCGCTTGTGGTGCTTTTTCTTGTGCCATGGGTCGGGAAAATAAATCTGCAGACGGCTGATGCTGTTATCGGCGATGCAGTCATCCAATACATCCGTGGCGTCGGCCATATACACACGCAGGTTGTCTACTTCATTCTGCGCCGCGGTGTAAATCAGCCGGCCCACGCCCGGTGGATGTACTTCAATACCGATAAAGTCTTTTTCCGGCTCATTTATAGCCATTTCCCGCAGCGAGTCGCCCATGCCGAAACCAATCTCCAGCACTAACGGCGCTTGGCGATCGAAGGCCTGTTCGGGATTCAGCGGGCCGTCAAACAGGCTTAATCCATATTTGGGCCAGTGCGCTTCAAACGCTTTGCGCTGCCCCTCGGTCATGCGCCCGGCGCGGATGACAAAGCTGCGTATGGACTTTTTCTTGTACTCGGGACGAAACTCTTCGTTCATGGATGGCTACTTGATAAATTTTAAGGAGGCGATTAACAGGCAGAGCCAGCCGAGTAAAAAGCAGACTCCGCCGATAGGTGTAATAGGTCCGAACAGACGGATACCGCTGAGCGCCAAGCCGTACAGACTGCCGCTAAACAGCACACTGCCGGCAATAAACAGCCAGCCGCTGGCATTGAGCCAGCCGGATGGGTGCGCTTTAACGAGCAGCGCAACCGCCAGCAGTGCCAGGGCATGGTACATCTGATACTGAGTGGCGGTTTCAAAGGCGGCCAGCAGATTGGGCGCCAATTTGCCTTTCAGCCCGTGGGCGGCAAAGGCCCCCAAGGCGACGGCGAAAAAACCCGAGAGGGCAGCGATAGCTAAAAATAACTGCGACATAGTTCTGGCTTATGTAAGTCACTGACACAAAAAAGCCGCGCGATGCGCGGCCTTTAGACCTTTAATGCGGGAGCTGTTAAGCGGCTTCCAGCATCATGGTTTTCACTTTTTTCATGGCGTTCTTTTCCAGCTGGCGAATCCGCTCTGCTGACACGCCATATTCGGCGGCCAAATCGTGCAGTGTGGCTTTGCTATCGCTGAGCCAGCGGCGCTGCAAAATGGTACGGCTGCGATCATCGAGCTGTGACATAGCCGCTTCCAGGCCATTAACGCTGTTTTCTTCCCAGTCGGCCGCTTCAAGCTGGGCGGCCGGATCCTGGCGTTTGTCTTCCAGGTAGTGGGCCGGGGCCACATAGTTGCTGTCGTCATCGTCGCCCTCGGGGGCGTCAAAGGCAGCATCGTAGGAAGACAGGCGGCTTTCCATTTCGCGCACATGCTTAACCTCAACGTTGAGGTCTGCGGCAACGGCTTTGGCCTCATCGTTGGTCAGCCAAGCCAAGCGCTTTTTGGCACCGCGCAGGTTGAAGAACAATTTGCGCTGGGCTTTGGTGGTCGCCACTTTAACAATACGCCAGTTCTTCAGAATATATTCGTGAATTTCGGCTTTAATCCAGTGCACCGCAAAAGACACCAAGCGCACACCTTTTTCGGGATTAAAGCGCTTAACGGCTTTCATCAGGCCAACATTGCCTTCTTGCACCAGATCGCCCAGCGGCAAACCGTAGCCGTTGTAGGAGCGGGCGATGTGAACGACAAAGCGCAGGTGTGCCATCACCAGTTTGCGGGCGGCATCCAGGTTGTCGTTGTAGTAAAGGTCTTCAGCGAGTGACTGCTCTTCCTCGACAGTAAGTACGGAAAAGCTGCTGACAGCCTGCACGTAGGCGTTGAGGTTGCCGCCTGGCGCGAGGTTCCCCAATGGCTGTAGGCTTGTGCCCATAGTGTGTCTACTCCTAAGTGGTACCTTGATTACCCCCTAACACGTTTTAGGGGCCGGTTAGTCTAGCACTACTGATTAGAGACTTCCAATAACCTAAAGTTCATTTAAAAGCTATATAAAACAGGGTCTTAACCCTTATTTACAGCATATACAAGGTTATTGCGGTTCGATCGCGGCCAAGTGTCTGCCCACCGCCAGCCAGGCGCCCGCTAAACCTACCAGGCCTGCCAGCAGAACCAGTTGGGCACTGGTAATAAAATCCAAGCCTTCCAGCTGGAAATCACTGTGATACAGGCTCGCCAACTGGGACACAGGAGGTGACAGCCAGTGTAGGCCGCACGCCAGTAACAGCAAAGCGATTAGGCCGCCACCCAATCCGTACCATAAGCCAGTGTACAAGAATGGACGGCGCACATAGGCGTTGGTTCCGCCCACCAGTTTTACCACCAAAATTTCCGCGCGTCGGCTTTCAATAGCCAGGCGAATGGTGTTGCCGATAACTAGCAGCAGGCCTAACACCAATAGCAGAGCGAGAAAAAATATGACGCGGCTGGCCAGCAGTAAGAGCTGTTCCAGGCGCTGCACCCACACCATATCCAGGCGGGCATCGTCAGTTAAAGGATGAGTCTGTAAGTCTGCCAGCAGTGTTTCCAGTGCTGGGCCCTGGCTCGCGCTGGTGGCTGGCTGCACCAGCAGCACCGGTGGCAGAGGGTTTTGTTCTAAGTCGTCCAGCACATCGCCGAGCCCTGAATGCTGGCGAAACTCTGCCATGGCTTGCGCTGGACTGATGTAGGTGAGTTCGGCGATGTCCTGTCGCTGACCGAGTTGCTGTCGCCATTCGGTCAGCGCCTGGTCACTGGCGTCGCGGCGTAGAAAGACCGAAATCTGGCTGGAGTCCTGCCATTGATACCCCAGTGCCTGAATGTTCTCCAGCGCAACGTACAAGGTGGCTGGTAGTGCGGTGGCGACGGCGATAACCAGCCAGGTCATAAAACTCTGCAACGGGCTGCGCAGCAGTCGCACCAAGCTTTCTATGGCGCAGGTGCTGTGGTGGGCTTGCCAAGCGCTGAGCTTGTCTTGCCAGAGGGTTTTGCTATGCACCGCACCCTGGGGGCGGATGGTGTTTTTCTGGCGCGCTTTCACGATTGGCTCCCGGCGACAACCCGGCCGTGGGCCAGGCTGAGCACACGCTTGTTCATACGGCCAATCAGGTCGATATCGTGGGTGGCGATAACCAGTGTGGTGCCCAGCTCATTAAACTGGCGAAACAGGGTCATGATCTCGGCGGACAGCTCCGGGTCCAGATTACCGGTGGGCTCATCGGCCAGCACCAACGCGGGTTTATTAACCACCGCGCGGGCGATGCCCACGCGCTGCTGTTCACCGCCTGAGAGGGTGATCGGGTTTTGTCTTTCTTTGTGCAGCAAGCCGACTTTATCCAGCGCGGCGCGCACTCGGCGGCCTATATCGCCTGATTGAAAGCCTGCCACTTGCAAAGGCAGGGCGACATTGTCGAATACGCTGCGGTCGAACAGCAGTTGGTGATTTTGAAATACCACCCCGATATCGCGGCGAAAGTGGGCGATACCGGCGCCGCGAATGCGGCTGGTTTGGCGCCCGCCCACCAATACCTGACCATTGCTGGGTCTTTCCATCAGCATGATCAGCTTCATTAGCGTACTTTTGCCAGCGCCCGAGTGACCGGTCAGAAAAACCATCTCGCCACGGCCGATATGGAAATCGACCCGGCTTAAGGCCTCTTGCCCGGTATCGTAGCGTTTGCTGACGTTTTCAAAGCGAATCACTGGTTAAACAGCGCCTCGACAAAAGGTTCTGCGCTGAATGGTTGTAAGTCGTCAATGCCTTCGCCTACGCCAATAAAGCGCACTGGCAGGTTAAACTGCTTAGTCAGGGCAAAAATAACCCCGCCCTTGGCGGTGCCGTCGAGCTTGGTCAGTGCCAGGCCTGAGACCTGGGCCGATTCAATAAAATGCTTGGCCTGACTGACGGCGTTCTGGCCAGTGCCGGCGTCCAGCACCAACAGTGTTTCGTGGGGGGCACTGTCGTCCAGCTTGCCCATCACTCGGCGCACCTTAGATAACTCTTCCATTAAGTGATCTTTGTTGTGCAGTCGCCCGGCGGTATCGGCAATCAAAACATCAATGCTGCGCGCTTTGGCCGCTTGTACCGCATCGTATATCACCGAGGCGCTGTCGGCGCCGGTGTGCTGCGCGATTACGGGTATGCTGTTGCGCTCGCCCCACACTTGTAGTTGTTCCACCGCGGCGGCGCGGAAGGTGTCCCCCGCTGCCAGCATTACCGACTTGCCCTCGTTTTGTAGGCGTTTGGCGAGCTTGCCGATGGTAGTGGTTTTGCCCACACCATTAACGCCTACCACCAAAATCACATAGGGTGTGCGGCTGGTGTCGATTACCAGTGGCGCTTCGGCCGGCCGCAGCAAGTCCCGCAAAGAGGCTTTCAGGGCGGTAAAAAGTGCGTCGGGATCGGCCAGTTGTTTGCGCGCGACCCGGTCAGTCAAATCCTCGATGATTTGTTCGGTCGCTTCCATGCCCACATCGGCCACCAACAGCTGAGACTCAATATCTTCCATCAGCTCATCGTCAATCTCTTTTTTACCTAAAAAGAGATTGCCAATGCCCTCGGAGAAATTGTTGCTGGTGCGCGACAGGCCGCGCTTAATGCGGCTGAAAAAGCCCTCTTTTTTAGCCGGAGCTTCGGGCTCTGGGGCGGGTTCACTGACGTTGTGCAGTGCACCTGCGGCAGAATCGGCCGTGGACGACAGAGACTCAGTTGCCGGCTTGCCGGGCTGTTCAGCCAATGCCTCGGCCTCAAGCTTTACCTCGGGGGCGGTCTCGGGCTCGCTTGAGGGTTTCGCCTCGGCGGTATTTTCAGGGGGTTGCGGCTCGCTCGGGGCGGCTTTGTCCTGAGTGTCGGTGTTTTTTCTAAAGCGCTTAAAGAACATGGCGGGAGTGCTAACCCTTATCGCTGATCAACAAAGGCGCTATCCTACCACTTCTCAGGACGGTGGAGAGAAACTGGTGGCCAATTCCCGCAATAGAGCGCAAAAAACACAAACTCAAACCCTGCGGATTATTGGCGGTCGCCATCGCGGCCGTAAACTGCCCTTTGCCTCGGTGGACGGCCTGCGCCCGACCGGTGACCGTATTCGCGAGACCTTATTTAACTGGTTGGCCCCTCATTTACCGGGGGCTCGCTGTCTGGATTTGTTTGCCGGCTCCGGCGCTTTGGGGTTGGAGGCGCTGTCGCGCGGCGCTGCAGAGGTGCTGATGTGCGAGCGCGATTCACAGGCGGCAGCCTGTATTGCCGATAGCCTCAATACCCTGCAGGAGTCCCCAGGTCATTTGTATCGCGGCGACAGCCTGACGTTGCTGGCGACGGCCGCGCATGAGCCCTATGAGGTGGTGTTTCTTGATCCGCCTTTTGCCGCCGATTTATGGCAGGCATGTATCGATCGCTTACAGCCCTGGCTTGCCGACGAGGCTATGGTCTATATTGAGTCGGGCATTGACACTCGGTATCAGGTACCCGAGCACTGGCACCTGCATCGCGACAAACGTGCCGGCAAGGTGCGCTATTGTCTCTACCGAGTGGAAACCCCAGAGCGAATTTTGTAGTATCCGCCCCCACAAACCGTCAGCAGAGAATAAAATTATGCGCAAGGTCGTGTATCCAGGCACGTTCGACCCCATCACTAATGGCCACAAGGATCTGGTGGAGCGCGCTTGCCGGCTCTTTGATCACGTCATCGTCGCTGTGGCGGCCAGTACTCGCAAGCAACCGCTGTTTGATCTCGAGGCTCGGGTTGATCTGGTGCAGCAAACCCTGTCGCATCTGGATAATGTCGAGGTGTGCGGGTTTGATAATCTGCTGGTGGAATTTGTTCATGACCGCGGTGCGCACGGTGTGTTGCGAGGCCTGCGGGCCGTATCTGATTTTGAATATGAGTTTCAGTTGGCTAACATGAACCGCGCGCTCGATCCGCGCATGGAAAGCTTATTTCTGACCCCCGCCGAGCATCTCTCTTATATATCCTCTTCCATTGTGCGAGAGATCGCTGCCCTCGGAGGCGATGTGAGTAAGTTTGTCACGCCCGAAGTGGAGTTGGCGCTAAAGTCTAAGTTTACCTAGTCAACGACAGGCGATGGTAATCGACGTAGTCGTCTACCTGGTCACCGTAATAGTCGTTAAATAGCTCCTGCAGGCTGCCGTCGCGTTTGGCTTTTTGTAAGCCATAAGTAAGGCGCTCGGCCAGCGCGACTTCATCGGGGCTTAATTGCAAATACACCGGTAGCGGATATTCCAGTAGCAGGTCATCGACAATTGCTAGTTGTGCGCTGTAGCCGGATGCTTCTAGGGCGGCTTCGGCCTCTAGCATCCCCAGGGGCAGGTAATCGTAGCGGCCGTGCAGTAGCATGGCAAAAAGCTGCTTAGTGTCGCTGCCAGTGGTGTAGGGCAGTTGGCTCTGGGCAAAGATTTGCGTATCAATCCAGTCAAAACCGAGGCCTGCGGAAAACTGTGCCAGGGCCTGGGGCGAGCGCAGCCCGCGAAATTCCGGCAGTCGCTCGCGTTTTACGATCAACAGGCGTTTGCCCAGGGTGCCGCGCAGTAAAGGTACAGGGACTAGCAGTAGCGGCGGACTCTCGCCGCCTTTTAAGTAGGTTTGTGCGGGGGCGGAAATGGTGTTGATGGTTTCGCCCGCCAGCAAGCTGCGCAGGGTTCGCGTACGGCTGTAGCTGGTTGTGTCTATTTCAAACCAGTAGTCGCCGTAGCGATCGTGACTTTTCTCCAGTGCGAGCTTTACCACCGCTGTCTCATGGGCAATACGTTTTCCGGTCATGGTGCCGGTAGAAAACACTAAGTGGTCGACGGGTTGCTGGGCGCACACAAGGGGCGGCAGTACAGAAGCGCTAAGGGCAATAAGCCAGATGAGGAGTGAGTGTCGCATAGTGGCTGTTGGCACTGGCAAAGTTGCCCGTTGTTTTGTCATTTGAATCCGGTAAAGTTTACCCTATAGCGTATGGGGCCGCGATAACAATGGAATTAGTAAGGTTGGGGCCCGCTGAGTAAGAACGCCTTGAAACCGGTTACATTCTGCGGCATTATCGCGCCGGCCGAATCTCAGTAAATTAAGGGAAGATCCCATGAGCAATTCTTTATCCAGCCAAACACAGCGCCTGGCGGCCTGGTTCGTCGACGACGCCCTGCCGATGTGGCGCGAGCGCAGCGTCGACCCCGCCGCCGGTAACAGCTGCGAGCGCCTGTTGGCCTCGGGCGAAGTGGATGGGCAGGCGAATATTCGGGTGCGGGTGCAGGCTCGCCAATCGTTCTTTTTTACCGCCGCGCAAGCGTTGGGTTGGTGCGCCGACGGCGCCGCAGTGGGTAAGAGAATGCTCGAGTTTGTCGAAAACAATGCTGCGCACCCAAGTGCGGCAGCGGGGTTTACCCATCTTTTGAATCCGGCGCTTGAGGTCATTGACTCCCGTCAGGACCTTTACGATCACGCCTTCTTTTTGCTCGCTTACGCTTGGCAGTTCAGGGTGCGCGGCGATCAAACCGCGCTGGACAAAGCCGCGCGCCTAGTGGCGCACTTTGATGCGGCATTTGCCGGTGAAAACGGCGGCTGGATTGAAGGCGACTACGATTATAAGTGGCGCCGGCAAAACCCCCATATGCATTTGTTTGAGGCGTTTATGGCACTGTTTGAGGCCAGTGGCGACAGGCAGTGGCTGGCGCGCGCAGAGCAGATGTATAACCTGTTTCAAAAGTATTTTTTCTGCCCCGAGCGCGGTGTGCTGTTTGAATTTTTTTGCGACGATTGGAGTCTCGCCCCCGGCGACGACGGACAGGTTGTCGAGCCCGGCCATATGATGGAGTGGGTGTGGTTGCTGGATTGGTATTCACGCCTGAGCGGTGAAGATGTTAGTCAGTACCTAACGGTACTGTACAACCGCGGGCTTGAGTTAGGTTTAAAACCAGATTCTGGGTTGCTGTTCGACTCGGTTACCCCCGAAGGCAAAGTGCTGCAGCACACCAAACGCTGCTGGGGGTTAACAGAGCTAATCAAGGCGTCGCTGGTGATGGCAGGGCGGGGCGATGCGCAAGCTGAGCAGCGTGCCGCCGATTCTGTCGCCCGGTTGTTCGACTATTACCTGTGCGGTTCAACGCCCGGCAGTTATATTGATCAGCGCGGTGAGCACGATGAGGTGGTTGCCGATGTTGCGCCCGCCAGTACGCTTTATCATTTGCTGGTGTTGATGCAGGAATTGCTTCGGTATCAGGGGAAATAAGTCTGACGTCGGAGGTCTGATGTCAATGGCACTTAATTAATCTTGCCTTCCTCACAAATGCGGGAATTAATAGGTTTAAATGTATTTTTAAGCAAAGCTGAACATGTGGAACCGATTGGGGTTTTCGCCCGATTACGACTGAGCCGAGCGGAGGCCGATTTTAGGGGGTGAGCGCTCTGGATGAGCGCGAAAGGTCTAAGCGCACAGGGATGTGCGGTTTAGACCGACCGCTAAAATTGGCCGGAGGGAGGGGACCCCGAAGGGGTCAGTTGTTGGGCGAGGTTTTTGGTTACTTTTTGCCGCAAAAAGTAACTCGCAACGCCCGGCGACACGGGCTTATTGCAAGAGAATGAATATTCCAGCATTTTCCGGGCCGCAGCTCCTCTAGCCTAGGCTACCTTCCAAACTGCGCAATGTGCCTTGCGGAAATGACGTACAAGATTTTCCCTTAAGTAAGTGCCATTCAGGTCTGATGTCAGACGCTTAAGGCGTTGAGCGTCAGACGTCTGACATTTATTCAGTCTCGCTTAGCTGGCACCGTCGTGCTCTTGCGAATCACAAATTCCGCCGGCAATACATTCTCTTCCTGGGCCAACTCCTGGCCCTCAATTAACCGCAGCAGCATATCCATGGCCAGCTTGCCCATTTCTTCGGCGGGCTGGGTGACGGTGGTTAGGCTTGGGTCGCTGTAGCGGGCGTAGCTGATATCATCAAAGCCGGTAACAGAAATATCTTCTGGCACCTTTAATCCTTGGCTTTTAAACGTTTGAATTGCGCCGATGGCCATTTCATCGTTCATGCAAAATACGGCGGTAGGGCGCTCGGCCATACTGCAAAACTGCTTGGCGCTGTTAAGGCCCGACCAGGTAGTGAAATCACCCTCGGCAATTAAGGTTTTGTCGAATTCAATGTTGGCGGCTTCCAGCGCTTCTTTGTAGCCTTCAAGGCGGTCAATGGTGTGAGGGTTGGTGCTAAGGCCGGATATAACGCCAATGCGTTTGTGCCCAAGGGATATTAAATACTCAACCACTGAGCGCGCCGCACCACGGTTATCGATACGCACCCGCGGGCCGGTGGTAGATTCGCAGCCACACACATTCACAAATGAGACATCGCTGGGAATTTGGCTCTGCTTGCCGGGCTCGTCGGGGCGAAGCTGTATCACACCGTCAGCAAGGCGGGTCTCTACCCGGCGGATGTACTCTTTTTCTCTTTCCGGCAGGCCGCGAGTATCACCCAGCAAAACCGCATAGCCTTTTTGTTGCGCGCGATCTTCAATGGAGCGAATTACCTCGGAGAAAAACGGGTTGGTAATGTCCGGTACCAATACCACTACGGCGTAGCTTTTCGCGGAGCGAAAGCTGCGCGCCAGCATGTTGGGCCGGTAGCCGACCTTTTCGATGGCGCTGTGAACTTTGCTCAGGCTGGTTTGCGACACTTTTTCGGGGTCGCTCAGAGCGCGTGACACTGTGGCGACGGATACACCTGCCTCGCGGGCTACATCTCGGATATTGGACACTCGCTTTGCCTTTTGCTGTTTTATGCGAAAGGGGGATACTAGCACAGCCCCAGGGCGCCGATAAGTAGTGTAAAGTGCTGGATATCTGAGGTGTAATCGGTTACATTGCGCCGCGTTAGTATAGATAGAGCGATGAGATTGCCCTCGGGGAATTCCCAGCGGGCGTTGCTTCTGGCATTATTCTGCCTAGGGGCGCGACTGATACCGGTTGCAGTAGGGCTTGTTTACCATGCCCCACAGACCCCGGGCACTCGAATCCAGCTCGAGTTCGTATAATAACGTTGGACTACAGCATGCAATTAGCTTTTATCGACGTGGCGGTCATCGTCGGCTACATCCTGGCCACAATCGTAATCGGTTTCTGGATTTCCGCCAAAGCCAGCAAAAATATCCGCAGCTACTTTCTCGGTGGCAACAAGCTCAAGTGGTATACCCTCGGTCTATCAAATGCCTCGGGGATGTTCGACATCTCGGGCACCATGTGGATGGTGTATCTGCTGTTCGTTTACGGGCTTACTAGCGTGTACATCCCCTGGCTGTGGCCAGTGTTTAACCAGATATTCATGATGGTGTTTCTGTCTGTGTGGTTGCGTCGCTCTGGCGTGCTTACTGGCGCAGAGTGGATTACCTTCCGTTTTGGCGATGGCCTGGGCGCGCGCCTGTCCCATCTTATCGTGGTGCTGTTCGCACTGGTTAATGTGGTGGGATTTTTGGCCTACGGCTTTATCGGCATCGGTAAATTCGCCTCGGTCTTTTTGCCTTGGGAGCTATCGCCCGACCCAACCACTAACGATATCTACTACGGCTTGATTATTACGGCGTTAACCACGGTGTATGTGGTGAAAGGCGGTATGTTCAGCGTGGTGTTCACCGAAGTGCTGCAGTTTTTTATTATGACCTTTGCCTGTGTGGCAGTGGGTATTATCGCTATGAATCAGGTCTCGCCCGATATGCTGGCGGCGGTGGTGCCGGACAATTGGGCGAGCATTGGGTTTGGCTGGAATCTGGATATGGACTGGTCGGATATTCTGCAGTCCGCGAACGAAAAAATAGTTGCCGATGGCTACGAGCCCTTCACCATCTTTTTTATGCTGATGCTGACCTCCGGCATCCTTAAAAGCCTGATGGGCCCGCCGCCTAACTATGATATGCAGCGTGTTCTATCGGCCCGCAGCCCCACCGAAGCCGCAAAAATGAGTGGCTTTGTGAATGTGGTGTTGTTGTTCCCGCGCTATATGCTGATTGCCGGTTTGACCATTCTGGCGCTGGTTTACTTTATGGATGACTTGCGTGCCATGGGGCCGGATGTGGACTTCGAGCAAATCTTGCCGTTCGCTATGCGCGAATTCGTACCGCCCGGTTTGTTAGGTTTGCTGATCGCCGGCTTGCTGGCGGCGTTTATGTCTACTTTTGCTGCGACCACCAACGCCGCACCGGCCTATGTGGTTAATGATATTTACAAGCGCTATTTCAAGCCCGAAGGCGACGACAAAAACTATGTGATTGCCAGCTACATAGTGTCTGTACTGTTTGTGGTTTTGGGCGTATTGATCGGTCTGTTTGTGCCGTCACTGAACTCCATCATTATGTGGATTGTGAGTGCTTTCTACGGCGCCTATACCGCTTCTAATGTACTCAAGTGGTTCTGGTGGCGCTTTAATGGTGTGGGCTACTTCTGCGGTATGGCCGCCGGGGTGGTGATCTTGCTGATTATCCAGGTGTTGCAGTGGATGCTGGACGTCACCTTTATGCAGGTATACGCCTTCCCGTTTATTTTCGGCGGCTGCTTGATTGCCTGTGTGATCGGCTCTTTGCTTTCCAAGCCCGACGACATGGAAGTGCTGAAAGTCTTCTATATTAAGGTTCGGCCCTGGGGCTTCTGGGGCCCGGTTTACGAAGCCGCCAAACTGGAGCATCCAGAGTTGGAGCGCAACCGTCACTGCGCGCGCGACTGGGGCAACATCCTGGTGGGCATCGTCTGGCAAACCTCTATGACCGCTTCAGCTATCTTTATGGTTATCCAGCACTGGCAAGAGTTCGTTATCTCACTGTTGGTGGTGGTTGCCAGTAGTGTGTATTTGTGGAAATTCTGGTGGTGTACCTTGGAAGATCACCCAAAGGACACCCCAGCGCAATACCTGCCCCGCGCTTAGCGCCGGGCAAGCCCCTTCTTGGGGCTTTTTATACCGTAATCTGTAACCGGTTTCTAAATGCGCCACCGGCGACAGTTAAACGACTGAACAATAGAACTTGCAGGACAACATGTATGAGTGATTTTAAAACACGCGCCAAACAACTATTACAAAACCACGAGGCGCTTATCGCCCGCCCTAACCGCGAAGTGACACCGGGCAATGGTATTTACTCGCGTTGGGAGAACCCCATTCTCACCGCCGAACACGCTCCCATTACCTGGCGCTACGATTTAAACGAGGCCACTAACCCCTATCTGATGGAGCGTCAGGGCGTTAATGCCGCGTTTAATTCCGGCGCGCTCTACTGGAACGGCAAGTACATTCTTGCGGTGCGTGTTGAAGGCAATGACCGTAAAAGCTTTTTCGCTATCGCTGAAAGCCCTAACGGTGTCGACAACTTCAAGTTTTGGGATTACCCCATCACTCTCCCGGAAACCGATCGTCCGGACACCAATGTGTACGATATGCGCTTAACCCAGCACGAAGACGGCTATATTTACGGCCTGTTCTGCACCGAGCGCAAAGACGAAACTCAACCCCATGACCTGTCAGCCGCCGAAGCTCAGTGTGGTATTGCCCGTACTAAAGACCTGGTCAACTGGGAGCGCCTGCCCGATTTAATTACCTACTCGGGCCAGCAGCGCAATGTGGTACTGCACCCCGAGTTTGTGGATGGCAAGTACGCTCTTTACACCCGCCCGCAGGACGGCTTTATCAGTGTTGGTTCCGGCGGCGGCATCGGCTGGGGTTTGAGCGAGTCCATGGAAAATGCCGAAATTAAAGATGAAGTTATCGTCGACGGCAAGGAATACCACACCATTAAAGAGGTGAAAAACGGTCAGGGTCCTGCGCCCATCAAAACTGATAAAGGCTGGCTGCACCTGGCTCACGGTGTGCGCAACACCGCCGCCGGTCTGCGCTATGTGTTGTATGTGTTTATGACCGACCTGGAAAAACCTTGGGTGGTTACGCATCGCCCCGGTGGTCACTTTATCGCCCCGCAAGGCAGCGAACGTGTGGGTGATGTATCCAACGTGGCTTTTGCCAATGGCTGGATCGTGAATGAAAACAACGAGGTGTTTGTTTACTACGCCTCGTCCGACACCCGCATGCATGTGGCTACCTCCACTGTCGATAAGCTAGTGGATTACTGCATCAATACTCCCGAGGACGGACTGCGTTCCGCCGCTTCGGTGCAAACGCGCAATGCGCTGATCAAAAGCAACCTGGATATTTTGGATTCGCTGAAATGAGTCAGGCGGCTATTCAACAAAACCTACTAAGCAAAACACAAATGGCAGACGAGTGTCGCGCCGAATTGGCGCGCACGGGTCGCTGGTGGTTGGATTATTCGCTGGATCACGAAAACGGCGGTTTTTACGGCCAAGTTTGCGACGACAACAAGCCCGATCCCGCTGCGGAAAAAGGCATTGTGTTAAACACGCGCATACTCTGGTTCTTTAGCGAAGCGGCGCGCTTTAGTAATAATGCCGATTATCGTCAGGCGGCCGAGCGCGCCTATCACTACCTGCGCGATTACTTTTTTGACACGGAGTTTGGCGGTTATTACTGGTCATTGAATGCAGACGGCTCGGTTGCCAATGACAAAAAGCAGGTTTACGCCCAGGCGTTTGGCGTTTATGCCCTGGTGGCCTACTACCAGTTAACCGGCGAACAACAAGCGCTGGATGATGCTTTGGCCTGCTTTGAGTTGATTGAGTGCCATTGTATTGATCGCGAGCAAGAGGGCTACTTTGAAGCCTATACCCGCGAGTGGGGCAAGATGGACGATGTGCGCCTGAGCGAAAAGGATCTTAACTTTCCCAAGACAATGAACACCCATTTGCATGTGCTGGAGGCCTACACCTCGTTGTACCAGGTATGCAAAGAAGAGCGCATTGAAAAAGCACTGGCGTACAACATCGATTTGTTTGACCGCTATATGATCGATCGCGGCAACTATCACCTGCGTATGTTTATGCAAGACGATTGGCAGGACTGCTCCACCGAGCTGACCTACGGCCATGACATCGAGTGTGCCTGGCTGCTGTATAAAGCCCTGCAATCACTGGGCGATCAAACGCGTACCGATAAGCTGGTGCCGGATATTATTAAGCTTTCGCACACCTGCCGACGCGAGGCGCTGGGCGAGTTGGGCGAAGTGCTGGACAGTATGGAAAAGGCCACAGGCAAAGTGCACAGCCAGCGCGTTTGGTGGGTGCAGGCCGAAGCCTTGGTAGGCTTTTTGGTCGCCTGGAAACTCAGCGACGAGCCGGTTCTGTTTGAGACTGCCGCCAATGTTTGGAGTTTTATTAAAGAATACCAAATGGATACCGAACGCGGTGAGTGGCGCTGGCATTGTCGGTTGGATGAGCCCGATGGTGCGCGCGATTACAAAGCCGGTTTCTGGAAAGGCCCTTATCACAATGGCCGCGCCATGATTGAGGTGGCAAAGCTGTTGGCCGAATAAAGCTAAACGATTCAACTAAAAAAGTAGAGAATTCTCATGATAAAAATGCCCGCTTTTCTTTTCGCGTTGGTGTGCCTGTTGGCCGCCTGCGCCGGTCCGCAAACGAATGCCCCGGCGGATGACTTTGTCCGTGTTCAGGGCACCCAATTTATGTTAGACGACGAGCCCTATCGCTACGTTGGCACCAACATGTGGTATGGCGCCTACCTGGGTGCGCCCGGCGAGCTGGGTGACCGCGAGCGTTTGATTAAAGAGTTGGACTTGCTGCACGCCAAAGGCATCAACAACTTGCGTGTACTCGCCGCCTCGGAAGACAGCGAATTAATGCGCGCGGTACGTCCAGCGATTGTGGAAAATAAAGAGGGTGAGTTAAATCAGGCTCTGCTGCAAGGCATGGACTTCCTACTGGCAGAAATGGCCAAGCGCGATATGAAAGCCGTGTTGTACCTGAACAATTTCTGGCAGTGGTCGGGCGGTATGTCGCAGTATGTTGCCTGGTTTACCGGCGAGCCTGTATTCGATCCAGATGTGACCGGTAAGTGGAACCCGTTTATGCAAAACTCGGCACGCTTTTACCGCATGCCCGAGGCCCAGGCGCTGTACCGCGATGTCATTAAAGCCGTGGTGACCCGCACCAACACTATTACCGGTGTTGCCTACAGTCAAGACCCCACCATTATGTCATGGCAGCTGGCCAACGAGCCGCGCCCCGGCAGCGATGCCGACGGTCGTCCGTTTTATCCGCAGTTTGAAAAGTGGATTGACGAAACTGCCGGCTATATTAAATCCCTCGCGCCGCAACAGTTGGTAAGCACGGGTAACGAAGGCGCCATGGGCACTTTGCAGGATGCCGAGCTATTCGAAAAATCCCACGCCAGTGGCAATGTCGACTACCTGACTTTTCACATGTGGATTAAAAACTGGAGCTGGTTCGACGTAAAAGACGCCGAAGCTTCTTACCCCGGTGCCTGGGAAACCGCGCAAGAATACATGCAGCAACATATGGCGATTGCCGAGCGTTTAAACAAACCTATTGTCTTGGAAGAGTTTGGAGTGGAGCGTGACAACGGCGTTTTTGCCCGCAATACCAGCACCGAGTACCGCGACCGTTTTTACGCTCAGGTGTTTGACTTTATTGAAACCAACGCCCGCGCTGGTGGCCCCTTTGCCGGTTCTAACTTCTGGGCCTGGGGCGGCTTTGGTGAAACCGACCGCGAAGATTATATGTGGCAGCCAGGGGACGATTTCTTTGGCGATCCACCGCAAGAGGCGCAGGGCTTAAATTCGGTTTTCTCCAACGACGAGTCGACTCTGCGCATTATTAAAGACCATGCCCAGGCACTACAAGCAATAGAATAAAGGACAGGATTATGCGAAAAACTCTCATTAAAACTGGCGTTCTGTGCAGCGCACTGCTGCTTAGCGTCAACGCCGCCGCCGAGAAAAAGTTTGAAGGTTTAGCCGATACCCCGCCCATGGGGTGGAACAGCTGGAATACTTTCGACTGTGATGTCGATGAAAACATGATTCGCGAAATGGCCGACGCCATGGTGGAGTCGGGCATGCGCGACGCCGGTTACGAGTACATCAATATTGATGACTGCTGGCACGGAGAGCGCGATGAGAATGGCGAAATTCAGGTAAGCGAAGAGCACTTTCCCTCGGGTATGAAAGCTCTGGCCGATTACGTGCACAGCAAAGGTTTAAAGCTGGGTATTTACTCCGACGCCGGTGATACCACCTGCGCTGGTCGTCCGGGGTCGCGCGGCCACGAATATCAAGATGCCCGCACCTATGCCGAGTGGGGCATCGACTATTTAAAATACGACTGGTGCGACACCGAGAACATTAACCCCATCGGCGCCTACACCACCATGCGCGATGCCTTGCACGAAGCAGGGCGGCCCATTTACTACAGCATTTGCGAATGGGGCGATAACCAGCCCTGGGAGTGGGCGCAGGATATCGGCCACAGCTGGCGGGCTACCGGCGACATCTACCCCTGCTGGGACTGCTCCTACAACTGGGGTAGCTGGAGCAGCTTGGGGGTCTTAAAAATTCTGGATATCCGCAAAGACTTGCGCTTGCGTCAGTACGCCGGCCCCGGCCATTGGAATGACTACGACATGATGGAAGTGGGCAATGGCATGACCGAGGCGGAAGACCGTTCGCACTTCTCGCTGTGGGCCATGCTTAACTCGCCATTGATTACCGGTAATGACTTGCGCAGCATGTCGGATACCACCCGCGAGATCTTAACCAATAAGGAAATCATCGCCCTGAATCAAGATCCCAAGGGTGTTGAGGCCATGCGCTACATTGATGCCGGCGACTTGAATGTGTTCCTCAAGCCACTGGCAAACGATGAGCTGGCATTGCTGTTCTTAAACCGTGGCGACGAGGTGCTCAAGTACACTCACGACTGGCAGTTTAATATCATTAAAGATGACCAGACTGGGTTGGAGATCAACTTTAATAGTAAGCGTTTCACCTGGAAGGACCTGTGGAAAGGCGGCAAGGGTAATACCGATAAGCCCCTGAGCTTGGAAATCCCACCTCACGATGTGGTGGTGTTGCGCTTAAAGCCTGCCAACTAAGCGGGCAGCGACAAGCACAAAAAAGGCGGCAAAATTGCCGCCTTTTTTTATGTTTGAATTTTACCTAACTGAGCTCTAGCCTAAACTGTTCTGCGTTCTGCGTTCTGCGTTCTGCGTTCTGCGTTCTGCGTTCTGCGTTCTGCGTTCTGCGTTCTGCGTTCTGCGTTCTGCGTTCTGCGTTCTGCGTTCTGCGTTCTGCGTTCTGCGTTCTGCGTTCTGCGTTCTGCGCCTACCCCTCCATATTAAAATCGTAGCTCATTGACTCGGTGGGTTCTTGCAGATAGTGCCCCTGAATATAGTGCACGCCCGCCTGCCATAGGGTGGACAGTACGCTGGCGTTCTCCACATAGGGCACAATGGTGACTTTCTCGAGCTCGTGTAATTCCTGCAGCAACTGGGTCAGTGCCTCGGGATTTTCACTTTTGCTCTGAATGTCCTGGGTGAAGGAACCATCTACTTTTATGATTTGCGCGTTTACATGCTTTAGAGCGTTAAATGGGTTTAAGCCGCAGCCAAAGCTGCTGATGGCCAGTGAAGTCCCCAGTTTTGTCAGGCCGTTATTAAGCGCCTTAGCGGCGTTTAAGTGATTGGTGACATCAATCTCTTGGGTTTGAAATACAACCGAGTCTGCAGGCAATTTGGCGGCTTTAAATGCTACCCCCAGCCAGGGCAGGAGGCTGTCATCGCAAAGAGAGTCGCGGTTGAGATTGACGATCAGCTTGGTCTTGCTGCCCTGCGAGCGATGCTCGGAAAGCATTTTGATTGATTCGAGAATTACCCAGCGGTCTACCTTGGTGCCCAGCCCCGCCTCAGAGGCCGATTCCAGAAAGCGATTGGGGGAGATCTCTTCACCATTTTGATTGGTCAGGCGCAGCAAAACTTCGTAGTACTCATCGTCCGAGCCGCGCAGGCTGATAATGGGTTGAAACATCAGCCGGAATAAATCGTTATCCAGTGCATGCTGAACTTCGGCGAGAATATTTTTCTCTTCCTTTTCCTCGGCACTGATCGGCGGTTCGTACAGTAGTGCTGAAGTATCCTCACTGTCGCGCGCTTTCTCCATGGCGTCTATGGCCTGTTCGATAACCGTTTCCGCGCTGACGGTGTTTTCGTTAATCAAAGACACCCCGATGCTGGCGCTAAGCTGCAGGGTTTTGCTATTGACCTCGACAATATGATCGGCCACCAGCTGGCAAATTTTCTCGGCCCGTGCCACGGCATCTTTAGCGGTGGTTTGAGCGCTTAGCAGGGTAAAGCTTGAATCGCCAAAGCGCGCCAGGGTTTCGCCCTCAGCGACCTGTGAGTTGAACAGATTTGCCAGGTCTGCCAGAGCCATATCGGCACCGGACACACCCAGCTTGCCTTGTACACTGTCGGCAAAGTCGTCAATCTCAATGTACAGCAAGGCGCGACTCTGGCCGTCGGCGATACTGTCGATCACTTTGTCGCTGTGGCTGATCATGTAGCTGCGGTTATACAGGCCTGTGACAACATCGCGCGACTTGACCGCCTCAATCTCCTGCGCCGAGGGGCCTTCTGTACGTGTGGCGCGAGCCAAAAACTGCATGCAGGGCTCTTCATCGTAGGTGGCGTGAGAGACCTCAAGCGCAATATCTGTGGTGCCGCCGTCGTTGCGCAGCCCTTTAAAATCAACCTTGGTGGATTCGGCATCTACCCCCTTGAGGGTAAAGTCTTTCAAAAACTCTTTCAGGCGCGCCTGATCCGAGTCGGCCACCATGTCCATAATGGGCATGCAGTCGATATCGTCTTTGTCGTCGTAACCGAATAGCTCGGCAAAAGATTCGTTGGCGTAGAGGTAAAGGCCGTCCTGCACATAGGCAATGGCATCGCGGGAGCTGTCCAGCAGCGACTGGGCACGACGCTCGGATTCGCGAAAGCGTCGCTCGGCAATGCGTTTGTCCTGGCGCTGTTGGCGGTTGGACATTTCGCGGCTGATGGCCAGCAGCAAGTGTTGGTCTTCGTCCAGGCGTATCACATCGCAGGCACCGATTTTCATGCCCTCTACAATCGGCAAGCTTCCCTCTTCATCGGTTTGCAATATTAGGGGCACGTCTTTGTTAAGGCGGCGAATGGTTTGAATGGCCTTGGCGGGCGCAACGTTTTGCGTGTGGTCGTGGGCGATGGCTAAATCCCAGGCCTGCTCCTCCAGCAATTTGACCAGAGATTCATCGCTGGTGACATGCTGAGCGCGGTTGGGGCGTCCAGCGTTATGCAGCATGCTAATTAGGCGTTCGGCCTCGGCCTGAGAGTCATTGAGGATCAGCAGGCGTATGGTGTCATTGGGATTCATAGAGAATAACTGCGCTCTTCGTTCTCATTGATGGCAAAGGCTGATAAGCCGGGCACAACACCTATCCGTTTGCCCACAAAGCAAAACCAATTATCGGTATTGTGTTGCAATATTTAGTCTAATCGGTCAGCGGAAACAACTATATTACCCGAATCCGAGCCCACGACAACCGCTTAGGAATCAATAATGATTAATGCGACACGGGTAAAAAGAATAATGCGACAGCGTCGATGTTTTTACTGTCGCCAGACAGCGGCAAAGTCGTCTGCTTTGGACCTAGACTTGTCTTGTTCTTCATCGTCAATATTGGCCGTGGCCAGTGCTTTGTAAGCAAACTGGCTGACTGTGCCTGTGGTGAACAGCCGTCGGGTCAGCTGTAAAGTGGTGAGTTTACCGCCCTGGTAGAGTTTTATTTTCTGCTGCTCATGAAAGCTTACCGCGTTGGTCAGCAAACTGGCCGGGCGATTAGCTAAACGTTGGGCGGGCAGGGCCAGTACCCGTAAATATTCTGCATCGTCGCCGGTTTTTTGTATGACCGCAGCGGCGGCCGGCTGTGCTTGCGGCGAGAGCAGTTGAATACCTATTTGACTGGAGCCACGTGCCTGCTGTACCCAGCGCACCGCCGCAATGGCCCATTTGTAGCGCCCTGGTTCGCGTATGCCTAGCAGCTCACCCGCTTTCAGTTGTAGCGGTATCTCCGTGTGCCATTCCAGGCAATAGCCGCCGGCGCTGACATCGACAATATCGACCGAGAATACTGGGTGTTCGCCGCGATAGCGCAGCCGCGAGCTACGACGAATGCTCTCGTCCACGTTGGTGGTGGCGGCGCCGGAGTTGCTCAGTGCCGGGCGGGCGACATCGAAGGCCTCGCCCCAGGGGTCACCCGCAGCCGCGTTAATGCGGTCTTTGAGTTTCAGGCTGCGTTTTTTGAAAATCCCTTCGTCGCTGTCCTCCAGTCCCATCTCCGATGGTTGGCGCACGAACATGCTGAAAGGTGTTTCATCGGCCACATAAAAGTGCAGATTAGACAGCCCCACGGTGACATCCAGTTTGCCCTCGCCCGCGTGCCGGTCGAAGGTGCGCTGGGCGGTGTGCTGCCAGGCATTAAGCATGTGGCTGGCCAGCGCCGAGTTGAGGCTAAGCTCGCGTAGCTTGTCGGGTGCGCTGACCATTGCTGCCAGCTCGTTGCACAGTTGCGACGTATTAATTTGGCGAATGGCGTCGCTCTCGTAAAGCCCCAGGCGATTGCGATAAACCGGCGGTCCCGCACCATCGAGCATGACGCTGTAAAGTCCGTCTGGAGACAGGCTCGATTCACTCTCGAGCCGGGCCTTGGGAGCGAGCGTCTCCAGCGCGCGGTAAACGTTATACAAATCGTTTTGCCGCAACTGGTTGGGCCGGCATGACGCCAGCAGGGTAATTCGCAAATAGGCCGCCTCGATGGTGGTGATATTGCGGTGATGAGGCAGGGGATCATCCAGCGTTAATTTGCTCAGCGACAGGGATTCGGCCAACTGGTAAAGCGTATTTACTTCACGCCAGGCCTGGCTCATCGCCGGGGCATAGAGTTGATAGCTACGCAGTAATAACTGCCCCAGGCTCGTCATTGCTCGATGGATTGCCAGGGCGCGCAGCTCATCGCTGGATTTACCGCTCATTAAATCGCGCAGGGCGCAGCAATAGGCGTTGCTTAAATGTTTTTGCAGCGCCTGGGCAACGGTAGCGGCTTTGCGGGCCGGTTCGGGCAGAATTATAGGCTGATTAAGAAAGGTTTTAGACAAGCCGAGTATGCTGCCCTGCACTGCCGGGCGCACGGCTTCAATGAGCTGCAAATGGTTTTCGCCGTCGGTTTTTAGTCGCGCCAGCTCGGGCACGGCGGAATACAACAGCGCGCTGACAAAACTGGTGCGCGTCAGCGGCAGAGCATCTACCCAGGCAGAGACACTTTTAGGCGTAGGGCTTTTGCAAAAGCTCAGCTGCTTTAGCTCGGGCTCTGGCAGGCGCAGCCGCGCCAGTAAATCCTGGGATGATGTAGTACTCATTAAACTCGCATGCCTGTGTTGCTGTAGTTGCAAATATAGCGGATTTAGCCGCCGCGTGTCGCTTACCTTTAATTACGCCACAGCCGATACAGTTAATGTTCTGGAGCTGGGTGCACCGGGGTCTTACAGGGTTGTCCCGCAATTTCCCGCACAAGTTTGGGCACCAGATACCCGGGTAAATGGTGCTGAAGGTTTTGGTGCAGCTCCAGCGCCCGATTTTCGCTCACATCAAAATGTCCCGCGCCGCGCACTTTATCCAATAAATGTAGGTAATAGGGCAGCACGCCGCTGGCGAATAATGCCTCACTCAGGTCTGTCAGTGCCTGCGCTGAATCGTTCACTCCGCGCAGCAGTACCGTTTGGTTCAGCAGGGTAACCCCGGCGCGTTTTAGCGTTGCAAGCGCATCGCTCACTTCGCCGTTGAGTTCGCGGGCGTGGTTGGCGTGAATGACCAGCGTGGTCTGTAGTCGCGCTCGGGTGATCGCCATTATGCACTCGTCGGTAATGCGCGCCGGGATCACAATGGGCAAACGTGAGTGCACCCGCAGGCGGCGCACATGGCCGATAGCGCTGATTTGGTCGGTCAGCCAGCTCAGGGTGGTGTCGGGCGCTCCCAGCGGGTCGCCACCGCTGTAGATTACCTCGGTAATGCTCGGGTCTGCTTTTATATAGTCGAACACCTGTTGCCAGTGGTCACGACTGGGGCGATTGTCGCTGTAAGGGAAGTGGCGCCGAAAGCAGTAGCGACAATTGATGGCGCAATTGCCCGTTACTACCAGCAGCACCCGGCCGTGGTATTTGTGAATCAGCCCGGGCAGCTGGTTGCTGTCGGCTTCGCCCAGCGGGTCGCTAGTGTAGCCGGGTTCGGCCAGTAGCTCTTCGCCCAGCGGCAGTACCTGACGCAGTAGTGGGTCATTAATGTTGCCGCGCTCCATGCGCGCCACGTAGCTGCGCGGTACCCGCAGCGCAAAATCCTGGCTGGCCAAACGCGCGGCTGGCAGCAGCTTGGGGTCCAGGTGCAGTTCGGAAAACAGCTCTTCGGGGGTGCGAATCAGGTTTTTCAGCGCCTCTTGCCAGGTTTCGGTCTGCCATGTGGCGGCGGTTCGATGTATCATTGGCGCCTTTCAAATTCAGTTAACGTCTAGAGAGGGGTTATGGCCACCTATTCTATCAATGATTTCCGCACCGGGTTGAAAGTAATGCTGGACGGTGATCCCTGTAACATCGTGGAAAACGAGCTGGTTAAGCCCGGTAAAGGTCAGGCCTTTAACCGCGTGAAGCTGCGCAACCTGACCACCGGTCGTGTATGGGAGCGTACTTTCCGCGGCAACGAATCGCTGGAAAGTGCCGATGTGGTCGATCGCGATATGGAGTACCTGTATAACGACGGCGAGTTCTGGCACTTTATGGATCCAGACACTTTCGACCAGTTTGCCGCCGACGCAAAAGCCGTGGCCGACGCTGCCAAGTGGCTGCGCGAGCAGGACAAATGCGTGGTAACCCTGTTTAATAACGCCCCGTTGGTAGTAACCCCGCCCAACCATGTTGAGCTGGAAGTGACCCAGACCGATCCCGGCCTGAAAGGCGATACCGCTCAGGGCGGCACTAAGCCCGCCACCTTAAGCACCGGCGCCGTAGTAAAAGTGCCGCTGTTTATGAATGAAGGCGATGTGGTGCGTGTAGACACTCGCACCGGCGAATACCTGGGTCGTGCCAACAGCTAAGCGCTGTGTCAGACACCTCGTATTTACCCTCCTGTTCGCCCGCGCTGCTCACAGCGCGGGCGAATTTATATCGCCAGATTCGCGAATTCTTTTACGCCCGCGATGTGCTTGAAGTGGATATGCCGCTGCTGGCGTCGCACTTTGTCACCGACCCTTTTATTCAGCCCATTGTCGCCGACGATGCCGGTCGCCAACGCTTTTTGCAAAGCTCGCCCGAATACGCCATGAAGCGGCTTTTGGCTGCATACCCGCGCTGTATCTATTCACTCAATAAAGTTTTTCGCGCCGGCGAAACCAGCCGTCGCCACAACCCCGAGTTCACCATGCTGGAGTGGTACCGTCTGGGGTTGGATGACCGACAGCTAATGGCCGAGGTCGCCGAGCTGGTGCAAAGCCTGCAGCCCGGCGTACCTGTGCATTACATGAGTTATCACCAGTGGTTTGCTAACAGCCTGGGGATAAACCCGCACACCTGTGAGCTGGCCGAGCTGCGCCTTGTGGGTAAAGCGCTGATTGAAATAGATGACACCGGCCTTACCCGCGATGACTGGCTGGATTTGCTGGTTACTCACAAGCTGGAGCCAGAGCTGCCGCCGGGCCTTACCTTTATTTACGATTATCCCGCCAGCCAGGCTGCGCTGGCGAAAATACTGCCAGACAAAAACGGCACTCAAGTGGCGCGGCGCTTTGAAGCCTTCTTTAATGGAATGGAGCTGGCGAATGGTTACTGGGAGCTAACCGATGCCACCGAGCAGCGGCACCGCTTTAGCGCAGACCAGAAACGCCGCCGCGACCTGGATTTGCCCGAAATGGCGGCCGACCCCAAGCTTTTAGCGGCGTTGGCGGCGGGCCTGCCAGAGTGCGCGGGCGTCGCCCTGGGAGTGGACCGCTTGCTCATGCAGATAACCGGCACTGTCGATATTGCTCACACCCTGGCCTTTGCCTCTGAGCGTGTGTGAATAACTTTTTGCAGTGGGCTCTGTGGGTTAATTGCAAAATGCTCACACGAGGTTGCGTGGCGCCGAAAAAGTATCCACTTTTGATGCATCTGTGAGCAAAAAGGAGGCGTATAACTCACTGTTTTTGTGCGCTTTTTACCCTGGTTGTGAATCACACAGTTTTGCTCAGGTCAGGCGTGGTCTGGGCTCGGGGCGGTTACGCAAAGCCCGTGCACAAACTTATCCACAGTGAGTGTGGATAATGAAATGGGGGTGAATAAGAGGCGCTGACACGCTTTTTAAAAATCCCTTAAAATGTCTTTTTTTGGCAACGGAGAAAAGTTGATGCAACAGTTACCCGAAACCCTGCGGGAAAACGTCCGCTTATTAGGGGAGTTACTGGGCGAGACCATTCGCGACCACGAGGGCGAAGAGCGTTTCAGCAGGATCGAACAGATCCGCCAGTTGGGCAAAAGTATCAATCAGAGCGAAGAGGATGACCCCTCGGCCCTGGTGGATATGCTGGGCGAACTTAACGATGAGGACATTCTGCCCATCGTGCGCGCCTTTAATCAGTTTCTTAATTTGGCCAATATGGCCGATCAAGAGTACGGCGCCAGCGCCGAGGCCGAGCCCGAAGATGGGCTAAAGGCCATGTTGCTCAACTTTAAAGACACCTATGGGCAGGACAAACTGGCCGAAGAGATTCGCAACCTGCGCATCGAGCTGGTGTTAACCGCGCACCCCACCGAGGTGACCCGCCGAACCCTTATTCGCAAGTACGACCAAATTGTAAATACTCTGTCGGATCAGCAGCGCGGCAACCTGCTCAGCTTTGAAAAAGACAAAGTGATCGGCCGGCTGCACCGCCTGGTGGAAGAAATGTGGTCCACCGACGAAATTCGCAGCGAGCGGCCCACCGCCGTGGACGAAGCCAAGTGGGGCTTTGCGGTGATTGAAAACAGCCTGTGGCAGGCGGTGCCGGACTTTATCCGCCACTTAGATCGCCTCTGCAGTCGCCACCTGGATTTAAAACTGCCGCTGGATTTGCACCCCTTCCACTTTTTCTCGTGGATGGGCGGCGACCGCGACGGCAACCCCAATGTCACCCATGCCGTTACCCGCGAGGTTCTATTGCTGGGCCGCTGGATGGCCGCGGAGCTTTACCTGCGCGATGTCGAAGGACTCTATGGCGATCTGAGCATGCACGCGGCCAGCGACGAGCTGCGCGAGCAGGTGGGCGACTCCGACACCCCTTATCGCGACTACCTGGCTGATTTCCGCAAGCGTATTCAGGCCACTCTCGACTGGGCCGAAGCCACCCTTAAGGGCGAAGAGCCTGCCAAGCCCGCCGGTTTGATCGAAAGCCGCGACGATTTGCTCGAGCCGTTAATGCTCTGCTACCGCTCGCTGCACGATGTAGGCCTGCCGCATATTGCCAATGGCCCGCTGCTGGATACCATCCGCCGGGTGCACAGCTTTGGCGTTAATCTGGTGCCGCTGGATGTACGCCAGGACGGCGAGCGCCACGTGGCCGTTATGGACGAGCTGACCCAGTATCTGGAAATGGGAAGCTACCTGGAGTGGGGCGAAGCCAAACGCCAGGAGTTTTTGCTGAAGCACCTGCAGGAAAAACGCCCGCTGCTGCCCGCCGATTGGCCCGTGAGCGACGAAGGCGCCGAGGTACTCAAAACCTGCCGCGTGATCGCCAGCGAACCGCCGGAAACTCTGTCCACCTATATTATCTCCATGGCGCAGCAGCCCTCGGATGTATTAGTCGTAGCGCTGCTGTTAAAAGAGTGCGGCATGAGCTGGAACATGCCCATCGTACCGCTGTTTGAAACCCTGGACGATCTGGATCGCTCCGCCGAGGTTATGGATCTGCTGTGGCAACTGCCTTGGTACCGCGAGTACACCAGCACCAAGCAAACCGTGATGATCGGCTACTCCGACTCGGCCAAAGACGCGGGCAAATTCGCCGCTACCTGGGCCCAGTACAAATCCCAAGAGCGCTTGGTTCAACTGGCCGATAAGCACGGTATCGATTTAATTTTGTTCCACGGCCGCGGCGGCACTGTGGGGCGCGGTGGCGGCCCGGTAGAAAAAGCCATGGCTTCGCAGCCGCCGGGTTCCGTAAAAGGCAAAATTCGCGTAACCGAACAGGGCGAGATGATTCGCTACAAGTTCGGCTTGCCCAAAGTGGCGTTCAGCAGCTTTTCGACCTACACCGTGGCCACCTTGCGCGCGACTCTCGAACCCCACGCCGCCCCGAGCGACGAGTGGCGCGACTTGATCGAGCGCATGGCCCAGGCCAGCCTTGAAGGCTACCGCCGTGTGGTGCGTGGCCACCCGCAGTTTGTGCCTTACTTCCGCTCGCTCACCCCCGAGCAAGAGCTGGGCCTGTTGGCACTGGGGTCGCGCCCGGCCAAGCGTAAAGCCACCGGTGGGGTCGAAAGCCTGCGCGCCATTCCCTGGGTATTCGCCTGGATGCAAGTGCGCTTAAACCTGCCCGCCTGGTTGGGTACCCGCCAAGCGCTGGAGTACGCGCTGGAAAATGCCCCCGGCACCTTGAACGACATGGTAGAGAACTGGCCGTTCTTCTCCGCGTTTTTAGATTTGCTGGAAATGGTGATCGGCAAGGCGGACACACCCATCGCCGCCTACTACGAAAAGCAACTGGTGCCCGAAGAGCTGCACCCACTGGGTCAGGAACTGCGCGCCGATTTGTCTGCGCTTGAAGTGCTGATTAACCGCATCAAAAAGCAAGACGAATTGTTCGAGTCCGATCCGGTACTGCGCCAGACGTTAAGCGTACGCAAACCCTACATCGACCCGCTCAACTTGCTGCAGGCGGAACTGCTTAAACGCTACCGCAGTGGCAAACCGTTTAGCGACGAGTTAGAGCGCGCGCTTAAAGTGACCATGGCCGGTATTTCTGCGGGGATGCGGAATACGGGTTAGTGGTTGGTTGACGGTTCACGGGTTATGGTGAACGGTTGATGGAAAGGAGGGGAGATGGCCTTTGGGTTGTCTCCTCTTTTTTTATTTGAGGTGTCTGATGCTGGACGTCTGAGGTCTGATGCTAAAGCGTTTGTTTGTGCTCTAGTGGTAAGCTTTTCGATTGTGTGCGCGGTTTGCTATAGGCGCTTGCTCGCTTTGCGGTTTTCAAATTTTATAAAAAGCTTTATAGTCAGGCATTTAACCAGTTTGGAAGGTTAGATAACAAGATCACTCTTCGCGCGTTCTGTTCGCCCTTCCTGAAGCCCGTAAGCGGCTTAAATGACTGATAATTCAAAGGCTTGTGCCTCTTTTTTGGAGTTTTTCATCGAAGGATAATGCGCATGCGCGATATACAAATGTTAAACAAAAATACAACCAACCGAGAGATGAGATGAATTCGTTCGAAATCAGACCTGCTGTTGATGAAACTCAAGAGTTTATTGAAATTGCCAATGATTTTTCTAATCCTTTGGATTTGGTGAGAGAGGCGGTTAGCAATTCTTATGACGCCAAGGCTTCAAAAATTAAAATTTGCTTTGACGTCGTAAAAAAATACGGCGAATCCGTTTTGAAAATCGAGATTTCTGATAACGGCGCCGGAATGACTTCTGAGCAATTGCAGAACTTTTTCGACCTGGGAAACTCTACCCGAAGGGATGATATCGAATCAATTGGTGAGAAAGGCCATGGGACGAAAGTCTATTTCAATAGCGAAAAGATTGAGGTGGAAACATCAGATGGGAACAATGGCTTACACGCCACTATGGACTCTCCATTTCGGAAACTTTTCGACCGAGAGATACCAGTTGCTCACGTGGTTAGTAAAGAGGGAGTTCAGAAAGGAACGAAAATAGTAGTTTGGGGTTACAACAACAATCGACGAGATAAGTTTACTCACGATATTTTGAAGGACTATATTTCTTGGTTTACAAAGCATGGATCGGTAGAGAACCAGTTCTTTGATTTCAAGACCCCTGTAACCCTCGAGCTAAAGGGATTGGGTGAGGAAGAGTTTGAAACAATTAAGCAAGGCCATTACTTCCCAGAGGACAGCAAAGATATAAATAAGCTGTTCGAAGAGCATTTGGTAAAAGCCCCTGATCATTACTCCAAGAGGATAGTTAGAACTGGAAGCCTTAAAAACTATCCTGAGATTCGGTTCAACGCTATCTTTTGTGTGGAAGGAAAGTATAGAAAGTATTCTTATAATGCGATGCTAAGAAGGCCAGGATATTCAGCACCAACTGGTGCCTATACTATCCAAGAGCGATACGGGTTGTGGGTTTGCAAAGATTTTATACCAATCCAGAGAAAGAATGAATGGATCACCTTTAAAGGTTCTGAGTATACAAAATTCCATGCCTTTATTAATTGCCAGGATCTGCGGCTCACAGCTAACAGAGGATCTATAGATAATACTCCTTCGGAAGTTCTTCAGGACCTCCAGCAGGAGGTAAAGAAAATATATGAGGAAATTATAAAGAGTGATGAGTGGACTTCATTGGAATGGCTTGAAGATGAGGCTCAGGCATACCAAACAACGGAAAAAGAAAAGAAGAACTTTGAATGGCGTATTAAGAAGGTTAATCGGTCAAACGTTGCTGTTTATGAAGGGCTTACGCTTGTGGAGCCTGAACGAGAAAGTGGAGTATTCTCAATATTTCTATTGCTCGAACAAAAGAGGCCAGACCTCTTTCCATTTCATGTTGTTGATTACGACACCCATGAGGGGATAGATGTTATTGCCAAGGGGGATAAAAAAACGCCTATATCTAGTGCTCGCCTATTCTATGTAGAATTTAAAAGAACGTTGACGGGAAACTTCAATCATTCCTTTGAGAATCTACACAGCATTGTTTGCTGGGAATCGGATATAAAGCACGATGATGTCCTGAAGGATGTAAACGGGGAGGAGCGGAAAATGAAAATAATAGCCCCTGATTCGAACGAGTCTTATACCAAGTACTTTTTAGACAATCCTAAAAAAGCTCATAAAATTGAGGTTTTTTGTTTGAAAGGGTACCTAAAAGAAATACTGGATATAGAATTTACGCCTAGAACTTCGGATTCCGTAGTTTAACAAACCGCGTCACTCGGACGCACTAAAGTGCGCCGGTGAGTTCTTGCGTTATACCGTATGAAGGATGAGTCCCACGGCATGAATGATCATTTTCGCCCTACGAGCAGGGAAACTATCCCAGACCAAGCTATCGCCCATGACCTTAAAGGCGTAAACCTGAGAAATAAACAATTTGAACGTTTGGTTGCCAAGAAGAAGCGCTTCACAGATTGCGATTTCAGCTACTCGCATTTCGACTCAGCATACTTGCATAAGTGTGTTTTTGATTCTTGCAGATTTGTTGGGTGTAAATTTACTAACTCAAACCTTAGAGGTAGTAAGTTTGATGGCTGTGTGTTTGATTACGCAGAGTTTTCCCAAACGCAAGTAGAGCCCGAAATTCTTGATACAGGATGCCCCGGAAAGGAAAACCTTCAGCAGAAATTTGCCAGAACGCTTAGGGTGAACTTCCATCAAATCGGAAATTCAGTTGCTGCAAACAAGGCGATAAAAATTGAACTTGAGGCCGGTCGTATTCATTTGTATAAAGCTTGGCGCTCTCGCGAGGCCTATTACCGAAAGCATTATCCAGGTGTAGCGCGAATTAAGGCTTTCTTAGAGTGGCTTGATTTTGTATTGCTTGATGCGTTCTGGGGGAATGGTGAAAGCTTCATGAAGCTGCTTAGAACGTTGCTTTTGGTAATGTTGGCTATTGCATTGGGCGAGGTTTATTTCTTAAAGGATGCAGACTCACTGACCAGTTACTTTGAGGCAGTAAAAAATGCTCCGCAAGTATTCCTTGGTGTCGCTAAGCCAGATGGGTTTTCAGGTCTGCTATTGGCAGGCATCGCGGCTTTGAGGTATGTAATGCTTGCCTGCTTGGTGTCGATTTTAGTTAAACGGTTTAGTCGTCGATAATGCATATCTACGCTTTTGGCTCAATTTGTCGCGGTGACATTTCTGTTGACTCTGATGTTGATCTGCTGGCCCTTGTGGAAGGTCGGGATTCTCGCCTCAACCCTGAGAGATTTTCGATTTATTCGTATGCGAGAATACTTGAGCTCTGGAAAGCTGGTAATGCATTCGCTTGGCATCTTTCTCTTGAGAGCCGCCTGATTTACGCAGCTGATGGGGCTGATTTTTTGAAGAGCTTGGGGGCGCCGTCTAAATATTCGGGAGCAGTAGCCGATTGCTTGAAATTTCGAGATATATTTGAATCCTCATTTCAGTCTGTTCAAAAAGGCTCGCCGAGTCTAGTGTTTGAACTTTCAACGATTTTTCTAGCTTTGCGAAACATCGCAACCTGCTATTCGCTTTCGAGGATGGACAGCCCAACCTTCGGAAGGGATTCGGCGAGAAGGCTTGGCTCGAGAAGCCTGGATGTTGATGAGAATGTTTACTCTTTGCTAATGCAGGCTCGCCTGCTTTCAACGAGAGGAGCCGGGGACAGTATTGGTGATATCGATCTGGCGATTCTATTGCCGGAGTTGAAGCGCTGCCGATCTTGGATCGATGAACTATGCCGTGAGGTAAATTTAAATGGATGAGTTTGTTAGCCGAATGGCGACTCAAAGACATGTTCTGGATATGGTTAACTCAAGACTGGATCTTGACGAAAAGCTCTTCGGACTGTCCTCAAGTGCGATTGACCGTTGGGCGGTGAACAACCGACTTGGGCCATCTTCTAGAGTGGTTAACCTACTGAGGAGTATCTCTTCGGAGCTCTTTTTTATGGCTACTCGTAGCCAAGAGCCAGTGAGTAGTGAATACGAACTGAGAAGGGATAAAATTATTGAAGCCGTTGCCGCACTGACGGATGCGGTGTAACCAGTGTCTGGTGTCGGACGCACCTACGCTCCGCTTCGATGCGCCGCAAAGCCAAGCGTTAGCCCAAGCTATCCTAGAGATAAAACGTAAAGGAAATACCACATGAAGTTAGCCCTATACGTAACATTACTTACATTGTTAACAATCTCTCCGGCGCATGGAATCATCACTCGACATGATGTGGATGATAAAGAATGTCAGGAGTTGGGCGCGCGGTATGCTGCGTCTGTCGCCTATATCGGGGGTTGTATGTCCACCTTAGTCGAGCCAGGTTGGCTGTTGACGGCGGCGCATTGTATGAGAGGGGAGGGCGTCGGTCTCGAAACTGCACTGCATCTCGAAGTCCCGTATCAGGTTGAGCAAACCTTTGTCCATCCAGACAGTGATATTGCTCTGGTCCAGCTGAAAAATCCTGTTCGCAACGGTAAACCCATTGCCCTATACAACCAGAAAAACGAGCTTGGCAGAAACGTTGTATTCGTTGGCAATGGTGTTTTCGGTAACGGCTGCGATGGCCTAGCCGGAGAGGATGGTAATTTGCGCGGCGCAAGAAATACGGTGATTGAAGCTACACAATACAACCTCGTATTCTTATTTGATAAACCCGAAACCGCGACAAATCTGGAAGGGATCAGCGGGCCGGGTGATAGCGGTGGCCCTGCGCTGATGGAAATTGACGGACTACTTTACGTTGCCGGCGTCAGCGCGTATCAAAAGGGTAACGGATTTGAAGAGGGGCATTACGGAGTTTCAGAGTACTATTCTCGTGTGTCTACACATTACCCCTGGCTAAGGGAGGTAATTGATAATTCGAAGCCGGATCAAACGCCAGAAGATTAGTGGACATTACAAAATAATTATGCGTCGGAGCTAGCTGTAGTAGTCGGCCTTTGTCTCCCCTTTAAGGCTGGTGCGGACGTTGTTTCTGAATGGTGTCTTATGATTTATATTCAAGAGAGCGGGCTTAAGAGGCAGCTTGAATTGCTCGCGCTTCTATCCGAGGTGGAAGTGTGTGAGTTGGTTATTTGGCTATACCCAGAGTCGAAAATAAAACATCTTGCGGGAATTCTTATTTTAAATGATCACGAAAATCTGGTAGCAATAACAACGTACGAAGATGGGACTAAACCTAGGCGAACCAGCTCGCTACTTGCAACATCTAATTTTATGTTGACGCTAAAATCCTTTGCCTCGAAGCTCAAGTGTAACAGCGATAGTATTGCACTGTACCCTGAAGGAGACAAAGAGTGGAGTGCCTGTGCAGTTGGTCATGAAGGCATGTGTCTAGTGAGAAATGAAAGCCTACTGTCAAAAATTCAAAGCGCCGGTTTTTCGGCCTCATTAACGGCGCCGCCTTGGTGGTGAGTGCAACATGGAGGTTTAAAGAAATAAGGACAACATCTTGAATTAGTCTGTTTAGGTTTAAGTCCATTTAATAGGCACAGTCGAGTCATTCTTTTTACGTCAATATTTCACTTTGTCAGTACAGAGCCGGGGCAAGTCTTTGATTTCTGTGCGGAACAAGCGTATTGCGAGTGCTGGCTGTGATTGAGGTGAAAAGTGATTTGTTTTGATGCAAGCGAGGGCCGCTTTAGTTTTAGGGCTGCGGCTGTAGTTATTTACAGAGAGCACGTGTTAATTCATAAAGCCGCGAGCGATGATTTTTGGGCGCTTCCGGGTGGCCGGGTTGAGCTCTTTGAGTCTTCAGTGGGTGCTGTCGAGAGGGAGCTTTTTGAAGAGCTAGGCGTTAAATGTCGCGTTGAGAGGCTTGTTTGGCATACGGAAAATTTCTTTGAGCATGAAGCTGAGAGATGCCATGAGGTGGCCAATTATTTCATGGTTTCTTTGAACGATTATCCACACTTTGAGCCTGAAGTGGATTTCGAGGGTGTGGAAGAGGATGTGAATTTGGTTTTTCGTTGGGTTCCCTTAGGCAGCGTTGGTGATTATGACTTGTATCCTAAGTTTTTAGTGGCCGGGCTAAAGGGGCTGCCAGATTCTGTTCGGCACGTCATCATTAACGAGTGCAGTTGTATTGCGGACTGATTTTGAAATTAATCGATACCCGCCCAGCTACCCTATTAAGAAGCTATAGGCAATCATAGGTTTCGGAGTCAGTTTTTTGGTTGTTGAGGGTTTTTCCCGTGGATGGTGAAGTGAAAACCCCCGAAAGAGCAATGAATGCCGTATTTTCAAGAGTCCGATGCAACCACTTGAACTGACGCCGCCCCAAGAAACCTGTATATTTCCCCGTCTACGCTAATCACAAAGCGCAAGTCTTCGCTGTTAAAAAAGAGAATCAACCATGTCAAAACAAGACGCTGTTTCCGCGCTGGCGCTGCCTCCGACTAATCGTCAGAAGTTATTTGTACGCTACACTCTCGCTATTTTGATTGATCTGGTGGTGCTGGGGCTGTTTAACGAGTATTGGGACCGGGTGCATATTGAGGCTTTTTCGGTGGCGTTGCTGGTGGCGGCGTTGATGCAACTCTTGTTGCAGGCAACCTTTAAGGTTGAGCATTACGTTAGTGATTATTTTAAAGCCAAGTCGGGCGCAGCGGCCAAGGGTGCTTACTTTGTTACCGTTTGGTTTATTCTGTTTGTCTCAAAATTTATTATGCTTGGCGCCATAGAATTCGCGTTTGGTGGGCAGATTCACTTTGACGGTCGCTTTCATGGCGCCGTGCCTTTTATTGCGGTGGTGGCCGTGATGATTGCCGCCGAAGAGGTGGTAGTGCGAGTTTACCGACGCCTTGGTGATAACGCTTAGTGCAAGGCTTCCAGTTGTTTCTCCAGTGCTTGTGCCAGCCAGCTCACCACAGCGCCGCCCTGGGCCTGCTCTGACTCCAGGGCGCTGAATACCTTCCACCAGTTGGCGCTGCGATGGTGGATGGTTTTTAAGGTTTCTGCGCGCAGCGCCTCGGCAATTAACGGTAGGGGCAGGTCTGCCCAGCCAGCGCCGTCGATCACGGCATCGCGTATTAATTCGTATTGCGTAAACGCCAGGTAGTTGGCCGTCTCGGGTGATTCGGCCACCAGCATGGCGTCTTGCATATAGGCTAATGTAATTTCGGTGTGGGCCACCAGGTCGTCTTGGGTGACTCGCTTCAGCTGGCTTAAGGGGTGGTTGGGGGCGGCTACGGTGAGCATGCGTACATCGGCCAGTTCGCGAAACCACTGGTAGCCTTCGTTTAACAGCTCGGGCATCAGCCCATAGGCAACATCCACCGATTGGTCGCGCACCAAAGGTGCCAGTTCACGCGGCGGCGCCAGGTACACGGTAACGCTGGTTTGCGGAAATTTGAGCTTAAGCTGGCGCAGAAGGTCGCGCCATACCGACTCTGGCAGTGAATCGTCCCGTGCGATACGCAAAACCGATTCGGCCCCGCTTAAGTGATGCTGGCAGCGCGCCTGAATTTGCCCCGCAACCTGTTCAAGGCGCCGCCCGTCGGTCAGGATGGACTGGCCAATGGCGGTAAGCTGCAGCCGGTTGCCTGTGCGTTCAAATAACTCTACCCCTAACTCATCTTCCAGCGCCGTCAGCATGGTGCTTACCGTGGTGCGGCTGCGGTTTAGCTCGCGGGCTGCGGCGGCCACACTGCCGTGCCGGGCAACACAGAGAAACGCCGAGATCTGAGAAATTTTCATGGGAACCTGTGACGGTTTTTCCGTCGCTGAGTGACTCACGCCTGTGAGCGGATACCGATAATATGGCCTGTAACGCATGGGAGGTCAAAATGTTTACGTATCTGGCGCGGGAAAATATGGCGCTGATTATATCGGCGCTAATGGCTGGCCTGTTTGCCGTGGCTGGCACCGTCTGGGGGCTGTGGGCACAATCAATGGTGATTTTGTTCGACGGCGCTTATTCGCTGATCAGCTTGGGGCTGTCGCTGCTTTCGCTGTACGCCGCGCGAATTATTCGCCGCCCGGCTAACAGTCGTTACCCGTTTGGCCTGGGTGCGGTAGAGCCTTTAGTCATTGCCGTAAAAGGTTTGGTGATTGCCATTGTCTGCTTGTTCTCGCTGCTGTCGGCCTTGGTGCGTTTGGCGCAGGGCGGCCGCCCGATCGAGGTTGATATGGCCATAGGATTTGGCGCCATCAGTTTTGTGGGCTGCGCTATGGTGTGGGGTTATCTGCGCTGGGCTTTCGGCCGCAACGACAGTGGCTTGGTGCAGGCCGAGCAACACCAGTGGTTTATGGACAGCGTCTTAAGCGCCGCCGTAACCTTTGGCTTTGTGCTGGCCTGGTTGCTGGAGCAAACGGCTTGGTCTCACTATGCGGTATACGCCGACCCAATGATGATGGTGCTGATTTCGGTGTACTTTATCGCCGTGCCGGTCAAAATGGTGTTGGGCGCGGTGCGCGAACTATTACTGGCGGCGCCGCAAGCGGAGCAGTTACCGGAAATTCATGAAACCCTGCAAGAGTTGGGGCTTAACCCGCGCAGGGTAAAGGTGGTAAAGCTGGGCCCCAACTTACTACTGGAGGCCCGGTTGGTGCGGGCCTAATAGCGGGGTGGTGTTAAAGGGTGTGTTTTGGCAGGACTGAAGTATCGATCAGCCCAGCCAATGCCAGAATTGTTGGTAATTAGACTTTGCCGTACAAAGTCATCGCCTCGGAAAGCTGTTTAAAAGCGGCGATATTGGCGCCCTTAATATAGTTAACAGTACCGTTTTGCTCGCCGTATTTAACGCAGCTTTTGTGAATATCTTTCATGATTTTTCTCAGCTCTTCATCCACCCGGTCGATGTTCCAGGGCATCAGTGCCCGGTTCTGGCTGATCTCTAATCCGGAAACCGCCACCCCACCGGCATTGGCCGCTTTACCCGGCGCGACCACAATACCCTTTTCGGCAAACAGCTTTAAGGCGCCATCGGTATTGGGCATATTCGCCCCTTCAATGACATAGCGACAGCCATTATCCGCCAGGCTTTGGGCGTCCTGCTTTTCCAGTTCATTTTGCGTGGCACAGGCAAAGGCAATGTCACACTTTTGTTGCCACGGCTTTTGTTCGTCGTGATACTCAAAATCGTATTTTTCGCAGATCTCTTGCAGAGACTGGCGTTGCGCTTTTTTGCGCTGCACCTTAGCAAGAGTTTCCTGGTCGAGTCCGTCGGGGAATGTAGCGGTGCCGCCGCGATCGGACAGAGTCAGTACCTGGGCCTGTTGTTCAATAAGCTTTTCGGCGGTATGCAGGGCCACATTACCCGAGCCGGATACGCAGCAGCGCTTGCCCTCAAGGCTGTCATCGTGGTGCGCCAATATCTCTTTGGTAAAGTAAACAGCGCCGTAGCCCGTGGCTTCTTGCCGTCCACAGCTGCCGCCAAAGGCGGGGCTTTTGCCGGTCAGGGCTGATTCAAACCGCCCGGTAATGCTTTTGTAGTGATCAAACATAAAGGCGATTTCGCGACTGCCGACACCGATATCACCGGCGGGAATGTCTGTGGTCGGACCTATGTGGCGCGCCAGTTCGGTAATAAACGCCTGGCAGAAGCGACGGATTTCCTCATCACTGCGGCCGTGGGGGTTAAAGTTTGCGCCGCCTTTGGCGCCGCCCAAGGGCAGGCCGGTAAGGGCGTTTTTAAAGCACTGTTCAAAGCCCAGAAAAAACAGCACATTTAAGTCAACCGAATCGCTAAAGCGCAAGCCGCCTTTGTAAGGGCCCAAGGCGTTGTTGTACTGAACGCGAAAGCCGCGGTGAGTTTCGGTCTGGTTTTTGTCGTTGCGCCAATCTACCCGAAAGTCGATCACCCGGTCCGGTTGTGCCAAATACTTAAGAATTTCTATGCCTTCCTGATCATCGCTTTCTAGTAGGTAGGGGATAACGTCTTCGGCAATATCGTGGGTCGCCTGATGAAAGGCATCGTAGTCGGGGTACAGCGTTTTTACATAGTCGTCGAACGATCGGATGGCGGAATCCGCAGGCATTAATGGCTCCTTACGCGTGGTGCTGAATTTGACGTGGCTTAGGCAAAATGGCTTCGCTTGGACATTTCGGCCACATAGTCGGACCCCAGTTTATTTTTCAGCTCGGGCGTTAGTGCTTTACCGGCAAGTGGAAACACTTCGGTCTCTTCTTCATCCAGGTGGTGCAATAGACGCTCTTGTAGCGTTTTTGCTTTAGCCATCCAGGCAGAAGAGTCCATGTCGGTGTCGGTTAAGTCTTCAAGCAGTTCTTCCAGCTCGTGGTGTTCAGCCACGCTGTGGCGGGAGTGATCAATGGTTGTGTCAAAATCGATAAGGGGTTTGTAAAAATAGCGCTCTTCGGCGGCGGCGTGACTTTCCATGGCCTCTTTAATCAGGTTTAAAAACTGTTCTCTTTCGCGGCTTTTACCCTGGGTGCTGATCAAGTCATCCAACAGCTTACGCTGTACGTCGTGGTCTTCGCGCAGGGCATCAAAAATGCTCATGTCTTATCTCCATGGTTTCTTCTTTTAGGCTTACGAGATGTAAATCAGATTGGATTACATATAACTGCATATAGCAATATACCTGCCAAAAGTGGATCAACGCCCAAGGCCATCAGCAATGGGCTATTCTCGTTTACCGTAAGCCGCTCTCCTTTTCTCGCCCAGTAGATAAAATCCCGTCAATCCCCGTTGCACTTTGCCGCCAGTACTTCTATTGTGGCTGGCAGTTTTCAATAGGTGCTACACACGAATAATGAAAGTTCCAAAACGTTTGCAGCCGTTGGTGGATGATGGCTTAATCAGCTCGGTTCAGTCTCGTTTAATGAGTGGTAAAGAGGCGGATATTTTTATTGTCCGCTGTGGCGATGCCATTCGCTGCGCCAAGGTTTACAAGGACGCTGCCAAGCGCAGTTTTAAAAAAGCCGCCGAGTATCAAGAGGGGCGCTCGGTGCGCGGCGGTCGCCGGGCTCGCGCCATGGCGAAACGTTCTTCTTACGGACGCCAGCAGCAAGAAGAGATTTGGCAGAGCGCCGAAGTCACCGCGCTATCGCGCCTGGCAAAGGCCGGGGTGCGGGTGCCGGAAACCTACGGCTGCGTGGACGGCGTATTGCTGATGGAGTTGGTGACTGACGATGAGGGCGATGTAGCGCCTCGCCTGGACGATGTGATCTTAACCCGCGAGCAAGCGCTGGAAGATCATGCCGTGATGATGCACTACATTAAGCTGATGTTGTGTGAGGGGCTGGTGCACGGCGACTTGTCGGAATTTAATGTTCTGCTCGACCCCTATGGTCCAGTGATTATTGATTTACCCCAAGCAGTGGACGCCGCCGCTAATAACAATGCCCAAAAGATGTTTACCCGCGACGTGAATAAAATTACCCAATACTACGCCGCCTTTGCTCCGGAGCTTGCCGACACCGACTACGCTGGAGAAATGTGGGCACTGTTTGCCGAGGGTGAGCTGACGCCCGAAACCGACATTACCGGTGTCTATGCCGCCGATGAAGACGACGCGGATGTGGATTCGGTGTTGGCAGAGATTAAAGCGGTAATGGCCGAGCACGAAGAAGAGCAGGCGCGGATTCGCCGCCTGACGGAGGATGACGAGCCTTAGCGGGTTTGAGTTTGTCCGCCGCTTCGCTCTCTTACCAACAACACAACCGGCATTTATAAAAGGTGTATTTCAGTAGTCTTAAAGACACTAAAAGGCGTAAGCGGTATTTATGAAAGCTAAAAACTTAATGAGCTCTAAGCTGGTTACGGTAGAGATGGGCGATTCCCTCGCCCTGATCAAGGAGATTTTTGACCACGTAAGCTTTCATCACTTATTGGTAGTTGAGGGCACCAAGCTATTGGGCGTGATATCCGACCGCGACTTTTTTAAAGCCATCAGTCCCAATCTAGGGACGCCAGCGGCCACCAGCAAAGACCTGGCGACCCTGCAAAAGAAAGCCCACCAGATTATGAGTCGCAACCCCGTGACTGTTTACGAAACTGCTTCAATTCTCGAGGTGGTTGAACTTTTTAATACCCATTCAATTTCTTGTGTCCCGGTCGTCAGTGAGCATGGAAAGCCCGTGGGGATTATTTCGTGGCGCGATCTTATGCGCGAAATTGGCAACCGCAATAAGGGCAAAGGCGAATGAGCACAGGTACGCTCACCTTTTTTTGCGGCAAAATGGGCGCGGGTAAGTCTACCCGCGCCAAGCAAATGTCGGCAGACGGCCGTGTAGCGCTGATTAGTGAGGACGAGTGGTTGGCGGCACTGTACCCGGGGCAAATTGCATCCTTGGTGGATTATGTTCAGCTGTCTACGCGGTTAAAGGGGCAGGTTAAAAGCCTGGTTCAGTCGATTTTACTGGCGGGTACGGATGTGGTGCTGGACTTTCCCGCCAATACCAGAGCGCAGCGGCAGTGGTTTCACGATATTTTTACGGAGGTCGGGGCAGAGCATCGGTTGGTGTATATCGAGCAGACGGACGCGGTGTGCCTGGCACGGATTAAACAGCGCCGCGAGACCGAGCCCGGTCGCGCGCAGACCGACACGCCGGAAATGTTTGCCCAGGTAAGTCGCTATTTTGAGGCCCCCAGCGCCGAAGAAGGCTTTAACATCGTCCGATAAAAAATACGCAAGCGGCCATATTGGCGGGCTATTATTTAGGGAACCTCTGATTAAGTTCTATCCGGCTTCTGGCTAACAGAGGTTCCTTAGGTTTACCCTTTCAAGGAGAGAGCTATGCGCTGGCAAAACCGCAGACGCAGCAGCAATATTGAAGATCGCCGGGGGCAGCGGGTCTCTGGTAGTAGTTCGGGTGCGGCGCCTTTGCTGCGACTGTTACCCATGCTGCTAGGGCGCAAAGGCGGTAAGTGGGTGGTGTTGGTTATTGGCGGGTTATTGGTTGCCTCTTATCTGGGTGTGGATATCCCGTTTTTATCCGCCTCCGGGCCATCGGGTCAGCAGAGTGCGGCTTACCAACCCAGTGCCGCCGAACAGGAACTGGCGGAGTTTACCGCCGTGGTGTTGGCCGATACCGAAGAAACCTGGGGGCGGATTTTTGCCGAGGGCGGCGGTCAGTATCAAGAGCCGACCCTGGTGATGTTTAACGGCGCGGTTAACTCCGCCTGCGGCCGCGCTGACTCTGCCATGGGGCCGTTTTACTGCCCGGCGGATCGCAAGGTGTATATCGATCTAAGTTTTTATCAGGACTTAAAAAATCGCCACAACGCCCCCGGCGATTTTGCTCAGGCTTATGTCATCGCCCACGAGGTGGGCCACCATGTGCAGACGCTGTTGGGTATTTCCCCTAAGGTGCGCGAGCAGCAGGCGCGGGTGAGTAAGGCCGAGGCCAATGAGCTGTCGGTACGGCAGGAGTTGCAGGCCGACTGCTTTGCCGGCGTGTGGGGTTACAGCGCCGATAAGTTTCGCGATTTATTGGAGCCGGGCGATTTAGATGAAGCCTTAGTGGCCGCCTCGGCCATTGGCGACGATCGCTTGCAGCAACAGGCGCGCGGATACATTACCCCCGAGTCCTTCACCCACGGCACCTCTCAGCAGCGGGTAAACTGGTTTACGCGCGGGTTTGAGAGTGGCGATATTCGCCAGTGCGATACGTTTTCGGGCCCTATTTAAGTAACGATCCCAACAATCCCCGCACCAATTTTCGCCCCAGCCCGCTGCCAAAACTGCGGGCAATACTTTTCATAAACGCCTCACCTACACTTTGGCGCGATGAGCCACGGCGGTTGGATTTTTTGCTCTTTTGCGTTTCTAATTCCGCACGTTCGGCCATTTTGGCCTGACGCTTTAGCAGTATTTCGTGGGCGGATTCCGGATCTAAGGTGGTGGCGTATTTGCTGAGCAGGGTGTCACCGCGGATTAACTCCTTGTACTGCGTTTGGCTGATGGGGCCAATTTTAGAGCGCGGTGGTGCCATTAAGGTTCGCTGCACCACGGCGGGTATGCCGCCGGTTTCAAGTGTTGATACCAGCGCCTCACCCACGCCCAACTCGGCAATAACCTGTTCGGTGTCTAGTGCTGGATTGGGGCGAAACGATTGCGCAGCTACGCGCACGGCTTTGCGCTCTTTGGGGGTATAGGCTCGCAGTGCGTGCTGAATGCGATTGCTCAACTGGCCGAGAATATTGTCGGGAATATCGCCAGGGCTCTGGCTGACAAAATAGATACCCACACCCTTGGAACGGATCAGTCGCACAATCTGTTCGATTTTTTCTACAAACACCTTGGGGGTGTTGTTAAAAAGCAGGTGCGCTTCATCGAAAAACAGAACCATGACTGGCTTCTCTGGGTCGCCTACCTCGGGTAAATGTTCGTATAACTCAGACATTAACCACAGCAAAAAGACCGCGTAGGTTTTAGGGCTCTGCATCAAGGTGCTGGCATCGAGAATATTGATAACGCCAGCGCCATTTTGCTGGGCGATTAAATCGCCAAAGTCCAGCGCCGGCTCGCCGAAAAAGTTGCTCAGGTTTTCCTGCTGCAAAAGTAATAAGCGCCTTTTTATAGCGGCCACCGAGGCTGCCGAGACCCGGCCGTATTCCGCCTGCAGCTCTTTGGCATTTTGCTGCACAAAGTTAAGGCTGGTGGTCAAATCGTTTAAATCCAGAAGCAGTAAACCCTGATCGTCGGCATAGTCAAAAATAATGCTGAGAATAGATTCCTGGATGGTGTTCAAATCCAACAGGCGCGCCAACAGCTGCGGGCCTAAATCGGAAATGGACAGACGTACCGGAATGCCCTTGGCGCCGGTTAAATCCCATAATCGCACCGGGTTACCGGCAAAGGCAAAGTCCGGTATCTGCATCGCGGCGAGGCGTGCGTCTATGTTTTTGTGGGCTTTACCCGCCCGGCTTATGCCCGATAGATCACCTTTTATGTCGGGTAAAAATACCGGCACCCCTAGGCGCGAAAATGACTCGGCCAATACCTGCATGCTGACTGTTTTGCCGGTCCCGGTGGCACCGGAAATCAAGCCGTGGCGATTGGCCAGTGATGGTTCCAGGGTGATGTTGGCACCCTCGGCGCCGCCGAGAATAATGGGAGCGGGCATAAGCTTTCCTCTGCTGCAATGTCCTAAACCGTACACTTTTATGCAATCGTTTAGCGGGCAATAAACTATAGCCTATATCATGGGGTGGCAATATTGCAGAAGCGGGCGCGAGTTAAGGCCGCTAAATCCTGCGCGGTTAGCTCGATCTCCAGGCCGCGCTTACCCGCGCTGATGTATATAGTGGAGAAGTTTTGCGCGGCGGCATCGATAAATGTGCGCAAGGTTTTCTTTTGTCCCAGTGGGCTGACGCCGCCCAGCACGAAACCTGTGGTGCGCTCAACTTTTGCCGCCGCTGCCATGCTAGCCTTCTTCGCGCCAGCGGCTTTTGCGAGCGCTTTGAGCTGCAAGGTTGAATCAACGCTTACCAAGGCGACAACCAATTCGCCGTCGGCCAACTCCGCCACCAGAGTTTTGAATATACGCGCCGCCGCGACGTTCAGCGCCTGGGCCGCCTCTTCGCCATAAGCGGTGCAATTTGCGGCGTGAGTATATTCGTGTAAACGATACTGGGTGTTGCTCTTATCAAGCAGAATAATTGCTGGGGTCATAATCGTTTTTCTCGAACTGCGAGAGCGTTAATGCATAGCGGATATGATTAACCTCTTCGCCGTATAAATCTTCTGCCGCCATGATTTTTCGGGTATTGCTAAAACCCAGTCGCTCGGCAATTGCACGGCTTTTTTCGTTGTGTTCGGCGGCGCAGAGTATCAATGTATGCAGCTTGAGCACCGCAAAGCCGAACTGGCACAGGCTGTTCACACTGCGGCTCATTATGCCCTGGCCGCAATAATCTTCCGCTAGCCAGTAGCCAATGCGCGCTTGCCCCGGCGATTTATTGATCGCATTGAGCGAGCAAATTCCTACTTTACTGGCGGCGTGAACCACGCAGAACGTGGCGTCGCGGCCTTGCTTGTTGTCTTGCGAGGCATCGGCAAGAAACTTTTGCATATCCGTTAATGTGGTGGTTGCGTCTACCCAGGGCAACCACTGGCGCAGGTGCAGACGATTGCTGTCCACTAGGGCAAATATTTCCGCGGCGTCGGCCACCATAACCGGTTGCAGGCTGACCTGCGCGTCAACGGTAATCGGCTGCATGATTTTTCCTCCTGCCATATTTAATCACAATTGATCAGCGCTTTGCCTTTTTCGGCCCCGGCGCCTCCCTATTGCTTTGTTTTACTGGCTCTATCGCTATCAACGGAGAAGTGAGATGGGTAAAACTATGGGGTTCTGGTTGCTGCTTGCGGTCTGTTTTAGTGCCGCGGCGCAATCGAGTGAACAAACTGGGCAGCTTGAGCTGGATGGGGGCGGGCAGGCATTGCACCTCGCCAGCCACTACACGCTTACTATTCAAGGGCTGGAGGCGCGGGTAGAGCTGACCCAGAAGTTTAAAAACACCGCCGATACTTGGGTGAATGCCACTTATGTGTTTCCGCTGCCGGAGGACAGCGCCGTTAGCCGACTGACGATGAAAGTCGGTGAGCGGATTATTGAAGGTGAAATACAGGAGAAGCAAAAGGCGAGAGAAACCTTCGCCGCCGCGAAGGCTGCGGGGCAAAAGGCGAGCCTGGTAGAGCAGCAGCGGCCCAATCTGTTTCGCCAGCAATTGGCCAACGTGGGCCCGGGGGAAACCGTGGAGGTGACTTTGGGCTACAGCCAGCAGGTGATCTATGACTCGGGAGAGTTTCGTCTGCGCATCCCCACCACCTTAACACCGCGCTATATTCCGGGCGTCACCCGCTCTGACTTACTGCCCGAGGCGAGTATCGCCACCGGTGTTAGCGGCTGGGCACTGCCTACTGATCAGGTGGCCGATGCCCACTTAATGACTCCGCCTCAGCTGCACAGTCGCCCGGCAAAACTGTTAAACCCCATGACGCTCGATGTGCATTTGCAGGCGGGTATGCCATTGCAGAGTGTTGTGAGTGATACCCATGCCATCAGCGTCGAGATTGCGGCTCAGACAGAGCGTCGCATTAGGCTGCAAAAGAACACAGCCGAGATGGATCGCGATTTTGAACTGCGCTGGCGGGCCCAGCCGGATGCCGCGCCGGTAGCTGCGCAGTTTGTCAGTCAGTGGCGCGGTGAGCGCTACGCACAAATACTGTTGATGCCCCCGCAGCAAATCGATTCACGACAAGTCTTGCCTCGCGAGTTGATTCTGGTGGTGGATACTTCGGGGTCCATGGCCGGGCAGTCCATAGAGCAGGCGCGCCAAAGTGCACTGATGGCGCTGGACCAGCTGAGCGCTGGCGACCGTTTTAATGTGGTGTTTTTTGCCAGTCAAACCCGCGCCGTATTTTCTCAGGCGGTGCTGGCCAGTGAACACAATAAACTAGAAGCAAGGCGAGAAATCCTTGCTATGCGCGCTGATGGCGGCACTGAAATGCATGCTGCTTTGTCTCGCGCCTTTGATCACAAAGGCGAGCAATCACACCTGCAGCAAATTGTGTTTGTTACCGATGGCAGTGTGGGTAATGAGTCACAGTTGTTAACGCTTATTCACCGCCGGTTAGGCAACGCGCGCCTGTTTACCGTAGCAATCGGCAGTGCTCCCAACCGGTTTTTTATGCGTCGCGCGGCGGAGTTTGGACGCGGCAGCTTCACCGAAATTGCCAATGCCAATCAGGTGCAGGAGCGTATGCAGCAGCTGTTGAGTAAATTGCAAAAGCCGGTGGTGACCAATGTCAGTATCGACTGGCCGCAGCCAGTAGAGGCTTTTCCCCGCCAGGTGCCGGATTTGTACTGGGGCGAGCCGGTGCAGGTTATCGCCAAGCTACCGCCCTGGCCATCGCGCTCGGATGCACGGGTGGTGGTGCGTGGGGAGTCCGCCGGTAAGCCCTGGCTGCGCGAGTTAGTGTTAGGCGATGGTGCGGTAGGCGGTGAAGAAGAATTTGTGCCTTTGTTGGCGCAGCGCTTTGGCCGCGAGAAAATCGCTTTTTTAGAGGACGAGGCCTACCGCGCAGGTGAGGGAGACAGCGCTTCTGGAAAAATACTCCCGGTAGCGCTTAAGTACCAATTAATGTCGCGCTTTACGAGCTTAGTGGCGGTGGACAAGACCCCCAGCAAACCCGCTGCAGAGACGGCCCGCGAGCAGGCTCTGGCCAATGCCATGCCTGCCGGCGCCAGCATGCGCGCAGTCGGTTACCCGCAAACCGCGACAGGTGTTGCTTGGCATTGGCTGCTCGGAGCTTTGGCGCTGCTGGCGCTGTTGGTATTGCAGGGGCGGGGGGTGCGCTATGGGCATTAATGCGACGCACTTTGTGAGGAAAAACCGCGGCCGGTTATTGGTCAGTGCCATCCTTGTGATGGTGTTGTGCTGGCAGTGGGGCAGTGCCCTGGGTATTGAGGTAAAGGCAAGCCTCGCGCAATTGCTGATTGAACGCGCCTGGCAGCAAAAGCTGGCGGCGCCTAATCTGCGCGTCGCGCCCTGGCCCTGGGCCGATACTCAGCCAGTGGCCCGGTTACAGTGGGTTGACAGCGCCGGGCGAGTGCAGCGCGATTTGTTTGTACTTGCCGGCGGGCACGGTGAGGCGCTGGCCTTTGGGCCGGGATTGCTGGACGGTTCGGTTGCCTCGGGTGCCCGGGTCATTGGCGGGCACCGGGATACTCACTTTGGCTTTTTGCGTGAACTCAAGCGCGGCGACACCCTGCGCTGGCAAGGCGAAGACGGTGTATGGCGCAGCTACACCATCAGCCAGTATTCCATTGCCGATGCCAGCCGCGAGCAATTGTGGATAGAACCTTCGGCCGACACCCTGTGGCTGGTAACCTGCTATCCCTTCGATGCGCTGGTGCCCCGCGGTGCGTTGCGCTACGTGGTGCGTGCCGATCGCAGTTGGCAACACCAGGCGCCGCTGGGTCGCTATCAGGCGCGTCTGTAAATCACGGATGCTGGGCCAATAATGGGGTTTTTAAATCGGGGAACAGGGTCGGGTTGGGGTGATCCAGTACGAGCATTTGCGTCTCGCGCTGGCGAATGGCCTCCAGTGCTGAGCCAAAGTGGCGCTGCATTAACTGGTTAAGAGTGCCGTTGTCGGTAACTTTAACCAGCCCTTGGTGGATTCGCTGGGCAAGCTCAGGCTGACTGCCGCTGACGTAAAAAACCATGGCGTGCGGGTAGTAAAGAATCAGCTCGGGGAGGATGCTGAGCTGACTGGCCGCCGCGCTGGCTCGCAACTCGCTTTGCGCTTCGGCAAGGCCCAGCAGTACAGCGTCAAAGCGCCCGTAGGCAAGCATATTCAATAAGTTCTCATAGCGGCCGCTGTCATCTACCGTGTAGTCGTTAAAGCGCAGAATGTCGGTATCGAGCCAACCTTTGCCCTGGCCTATCACTAAATTACGCAGTTGATTTTGCGCTGCGGAATTTTGTATTTGGGGTAGCTCGGTGGTGCGCACTATTGCTGCGCGATAGCCCAGCAAGCCATTCATGGTAGGGAGTTCAATGGGTAAAAGCTGGCCACTTTCGGTGTAGTTATCGCGTTGCAGGCCCGAGACATAGACGTTAACGATGTCCCCTTGTGCTACAGCCTGACGGCCGCGCTCGGAGCCTAGAAGGTCATTGTTGATACTAAACTGATACGCCGGATACTCATCGTCGGTGGCCTGGAGAATGGCCTGCAGAAGGTCGGCTTCGTAGGCGGTGCGGCCGTTTTTACCGCCCCAAAGTGTTACTTTCATAGGGGCGCTCGGCGATACTTTGGGCTGCGCCAAAGCGCTCGGGCTCAAGCAAAGGATAATGCTAATGAGAGCCGCAAAGAAGGCTACATACTTCGCTAATCTGGTGCACTGCATACATCCGCCCAGTGAGCCTACGATCAGTGTCGTGGCGTATATTGTGTCATTATTGTGACAAGTGTTATATCCCTTTGCCCGGGGCTTGGCAAGGGGGCAGGTGTATACTTTACAGTTGAGTTCAAGGAGCTGGAAACGGGCGCGCTATGTCGGCAAGACGCAATTTACTGGGGTTGAAGGTAGCGAGCGCTGTGCGCGAAAGCTGCTTTGATGAGGGCTATAACGTCGCCAAGCTGCGCGGCGATTTGCTGGCTGGCATCACTGTGGGCATTTCGGCCATCCCCCTATCTATGGCTCTGGCCATCGCGATCGGCGTGCCGCCCGAACACGGTTTGTACACCTCGCTGGTGGCGGGCTTGTTGATGGCCTTGTTGGGCGGCTCGCGTTTTTCGGTGTCCGGCCCCACCGCTGCTTTCGTCGTTATTTTACAGCCGGTAGTGCAGCAGTTTGGCTTGTCGGGTTTACTGCTTACGACCTTGATGTCCGGCGTGTTTATGATGCTGATGGCAGTGGCCAGATTCGGCCGGGTGGTCACCTATATTCCCAATACCGTGACTTTTGGTTTCACCCTGGGTATCGCCCTTATTTTGGCTACTATTCAGTTGCCTGACTTGCTCGGCCTGGTGCTGACAGAGCCCATGCCGGATTTTTACTTTGCCAAGTTGTGGATGATCCTGCGGCATCTGGCTACGGTGCACTGGCCCACTTTGTTGGTGAGCTTTGTCTCTTTTGCGGTGATGTACGCCTGGCCACTGTTGCGCATTCCCATTCCCGCTCATTTGCTGACCATTGTTGCCGGTACGCTCTTGGCCTTTTTACTGGCGCACTGGGGTTACCCGGTGGCGACCATTGCCACCAGCTTTGAGTATCAGGCTCCAGCCGGGCATACCGTGGCGGGCATTCCCAACTTTCTGCCGGAGTTAGTTCTCCCCTGGCAGCAGAGCCAGGGGGAGCCCTGGTCGCTGGAGATGATGAGTTCGCTCTTGCCCCAGGCGCTCACTATCGCCTTGCTGGGAGCTATTGAGGCCTTGCTGTGCGCGGTAATGCTGGAGCGCATGACTGGCAAGCGCTATCACGCGAATGCCGAGGTGTTTGGCCTGGGGGTGGGTAATACGGCGGCGGCATTTTTTGGTGGGTTCAGTGCCGCCCCCGAGCTGGCGCGCTCCACCACTAACCTTCGCGCCGGGGCGGCAACACCTATGGCCTCGGTGGTGCATGCACTAGTGATTGCAGTGAGTTTGCTGTGGATTGCTCCCTACCTCAAGCACTTGCCCATGGCCTCTATGGCCACGCTGGTGATTATTGTCGCCTGGCGGATGTGTTACGGCCGCCAGATTATCGCCACTGTGCGCACCGCACCGCCTGCGGATGTACTGGTGTTTACGGTCTGCTTACTGCTCACACTAATGGTGGATATGGTAGTGGCGATTGGCAGCGCGGTGGTGATTGCTGCCCTGTTGTTTATGCGCGATATCGCCGCCATGACAAAGGTCAGTGATATCACCAAAAAGCTCAAACATGTGCCCAAGCCGCTGCCAGAGGGGTGGCGGGTGGTTAAAATTTCTGGGCCGCTGTTTTTTGCCGCGGCGGATAAGATATTTGCCGAGTTGGATCGATTGGCAAAGGACCAGCGCGGTTTAGTGATTCATATGGATGGCGTGCCTTTACTGGATGCTGGTGGACTTGACGGTTTTGCTACTTTCTTAAAGCGCTGTAAAAAACGTAAAGTAGAGCTGGTACTGTCTGATATACAGTTTCAGCCGTTAAAGGCGATGGTGAAGGCGCAAATAAAGCCAGAAAACGGGAATTTTGTTGTCTACCCCACCTTGGCAGAAGCCTTGGACGCGGTGATCGATTCCGATCCGCGAGTGAAGCCGGTGGTGGAAGATTCCTAAGCCGTAGGATCAAGTGCGCTGCGACGTCACAGTGCAGTAAAGAGTCAGTTCGGGCTTGGTATGTCAGTGAGCCAAAATAGTCCTCGGTGCGTAGTGCAACGAGGATTGTTCAACCAATAAGGACGCAATAATGAAGTTGTTTGCAACACGGAGCTCATGGCTGGCGTTATTAGCTTGGTTGGCTTTAAGTTTTGCCGCTGCCGGTGTTGGCGGTCTCGCGGCTGCAGATGCGCAGGAGTTTTATAGTCTACTGCAGCAGCCGTCCTGGGCACCGCCAGGTAAAGCGTTTGGCCCGGTGTGGACGGCGCTGTACGTTATGATGGCGGTAGCTGCATGGCTCGTGTGGCTGCAGCGAGCTAAGCCGCACGCACGTAAAGGCCTGATATTTTTTGTTTTACAGTTAGTGGCTAATGCCCTGTGGTGCTGGCTATTTTTTGCCTGGAAAATGGGTGGCCTGGCGTTTCTCGATGTCCTGATTCTGTGGGCGCTACTCTCTTGCACTGTGTACCACTTTGCCTTTGTCAGCCGCTGGGCGGCGGCACTGATGTTGCCCTGTTGGGGGTGGGTAACCTTTGCTGTTGCACTGAATCTGGTGGTTTGGCAGCTTAATCCTCAGAACTTGTAGTCTGATCCCCGCTGTGAACAAACGTGTTTGTGTGTGCGAATAGCAAACGAGGCTCTAACTGCTGCATATTGTCCGCCAGCGCGAGGAAGCAATGTGACTAGCTGGCGTGGCTGCGGTTATCAGCTGTCATAAAAGTGGCTATACTATTACGCCTGTGTTGAGTGCGCGGCCACACAGAACACCACAGAGGTGTGGTTGATCTATGCGTGCAATCGAACAACAGTTCAATTTTGCGAATACCTCGCAGCTACCGCTCAACAACTATTTTTAGTGCGGGCTCGCGCTCGCCGTATCGATGCAAAAGGATATTGGTTATGAACACATCTGTTCACGCTAGGCTGGCATCTTTTATCTCAGTGTGGCTGCTTTTCGCGCTTGCGGTAAACGTGCAAGCTGACGAGCCCTTACCGTCCTGGAAAGATGGCCCCACCAAACAGACCATTATTGAATACGTCAAAAAAGTCACAACTCCTGGCTCCGCTGATTTTGTACCTGCGGCTGAACGCATTGTAACCACCGATAATGACGGCACACTCTGGTCCGAACAGCCTGTTTATTTTCAGCTGCTGTTCGCGCTGGATCGCATCAAGGCTCTGTCCAAAGATAATCCGCAGTGGAAAGAGATTGAGCCTTACAAAAGTGTTTTAAATGGAGATATGAAGAAACTGTCCGCCGGTGGAATGGACGCTTTAATGAAAATTATCGCGGAAACTCATACCGGAATGTCGGAGCAGGAGTTCGCACAAATTGCCGCCGATTGGCTGGCTAATGCCAAGCACCCGGGCACGGGAAAAACCTATACCGATATGGTGTATCAACCGATGCTTGAGCTGATGGATTACTTGCGAGCCAATGATTTTAAAGTGTTTATTGTCTCTGGTGGCGGTATTGGTTTTTTACGCGTTTTTGCAGAGGATGTTTACGGTGTGCCGCCTGAGCAGGTTGTGGGTTCTACCATTGAGGCTAAATATGTAATGAATGATGGCGTGCCCGCCGTAATACGCCAGCCGGCTCTTAGTTTAATCGACGATAAAGAGGGTAAGCCCGTTGGTATTTCTCGCCATATTGGGCGTCGACCATTAATTGCGATAGGCAATTCAGATGGTGATTTACAGATGCTGCAGTACACGACTATTGCTCGCAACGAAACCGACACTACCCCGCGTTTGGGCGTCATTATTCACCACACGGATGCCGAGCGCGAATACGCCTATGACCGCAAGTCGCATATCGGCAAGCTTGATGCCGCCTTGGATGAAGCCTCCCAGCGCGGTTGGTTGGTCGTCGATATGAAAGAAGATTGGAGCCAAATTTACCCTTAACAAGATCAGGGCGGACGCTGAACCGCCCGAAGATGTGCTTATGTGTGTTGCAGTGAAGATAGGCAAATGAGTGTGCAGCGCTCAGCCTCTTCTGCCAGGTTTTGTCTGCAGTGTGAAATGTCTCAACCTGGCGCTTCATTGACTATTCCGCCCAACGCGGGCGCGAACTTCAAATTACTGGCTGTTAGTTGCCGTGCAGGGCTTGCAAGATGAAATGCGCGCAGTCAACTGATAGGCTGTACTTAAATAGTGTTATCAGGCACTAGTCTAAGAAAGTTTTTTGCAATCCCAGGATGGACTTATGACGGAAGAAAAAACCAAGAGCAGTTCTACGGTTCTCATTCCAGTATTTATCCCCGCTGTGGTGGTTATCTTTTTACTGGTGGTTGGCACCATCAGCAATCCAGATTTAGCGGGTAATCTGTTTGAATCAACCCTTTCTTACATCACCGAAACCTTCGGCTGGTTTTATATGCTGTCGGTGGCTTTCTTTTTGGTGTTTATCGTCAGTGTGGCCATGACAAAGTGGGGTAGTATCAAGCTCGGCCCGGATCATGCCGATGCGCAGTACAGCTTTCCCGAGTGGTTCGCCATGTTGTTCTCAGCCGGCTACGGTATTGCACTGCTGTTTTTTGGTGTGGCGGAGCCGGTGCTTCACTACGCCTCGCCGCCAGCGGGAGCGGCAGAAACAGTCGGCTCTGCGAAACAGGCAATGCAAATCGCTTTTTTTCACTGGGGTTTTCACATCTGGGCCATTTACGGCCTGGTTGGGTTGGTACTGGCGTACTTTGCCTTCCGCCACGGCTTGCCACTTTCTATTCGCTCGGCGCTCTATCCGTTGGTGGGCGATCGCATTTACGGGCCCATCGGTCACGCGGTGGATGTTTTTGCCATTCTCGGCACTATGTTTGGTATTGCCACCACCCTGGGGCTGTCCGTCACGCAAATTAATGCCGGGATTAATTATCTTTGGCCGTCCATTCCCGTCAGTACCACTGTGCAGCTGATTACCATCGCCTGCATTACCGGTTTGGCAATTTTTTCGGTAGTTGCGGGCATGGATAAAGGCGTAAAGCGACTGTCTATTTTGAATATGGTGCTGGCCGTATCGCTGATGATTTTTGTCTTTATTGTCGGCCCGTCGGTACACATTCTGGAAACCTTCTTACAAAACACCGGTAGCTATCTCAACTTCATTGTCGAGCGCACATTTAACTTGGAAGCTTATTCGCGCAGCGACTGGATTGGAAATTGGACGCTGTTTATTTTTGGCTGGACTATCGCCTGGGCTCCATTTGTGGGGCTGTTTATTGCCAAGATTAGTCGCGGCCGCACCATTCGCGAGTTTGTGGTGGGGGTAATGTTGGTGCCTTCACTGTTTACCTTTTTGTGGTTTTCGGTTTTCGGCGATACCGCGCTCAATGAAATTATGAACGAGGGCTACACCTCGCTGATTGGTGAGGTGCAGAACAACCAGGCCATCGCCTTGTTTAAACTGTACGAAGTCCTGCCTTGGACCTCTGTTGTATCGTTCATTACTGTGTTGCTGATTATTACGTTCTTCGTTACTTCTTCGGACTCGGGCTCGCTGGTGATCGATTCCCTGGCCTCGGGCGGTGCATTACACACGCCTGCCTGGCAGCGCGTGTTCTGGGCCTCTGCCGAGGGCGTTGTGGCTGGCACCTTGTTGCTCGCCGGCGGGCTGGGCGCACTGCAAACCATGACCATTGCCAGTGCTTTGCCGTTTAGCATTATTATGATTATTTCGGCCGTGGGTATGTGGCGCGCCCTGGTCATTGAAGGACACCACCAAAGCAGTTTGAAAACCGATGTGCATCAGCGCTTCTCTGGCACCAACGGGCGAGGCCTATGGCGCCAGCGGTTGCACGGCCTGGTGAACTTTCCCAACCTTGAGGAAGTTCAGCAGTTTATGGACACCACCGTCAGTAAAGCGATGCATCGGGTAGAACGCGAGCTGGTTAAAGAGGGCTGGCAGGCCGCGGTGCGCGAGGATCGGGATAATAACCGCATCTATCTGGAAGTGATTAAAGACGAACACGTAGATTTTATTTACGAGATCCGTCGCCTCGAGCATCCGCTGCCAGATTATGCGTATGAACAGGGTTTACGCTCTGATGAAGAGCAAGAAAACTACTATCGCGCTGAGGTTTTCCTGCGCCGCGGTGGGCAGTCTTACGATGTGTTCGGCTTTGATCAGCAGGATATTATTACCGATATTCTCGATCAGTTTGAAAAGCATCTGCACTTTTTGCACATCTCTACCGCCAGCTTGCCCTGGCGTATGGAAGAGCACGACGACATGTTGGCGACTCCGCCCGAGCCGCCAGAGGATGAGCCGGGAGTTAAAAAAGGTGGATCGGAGAATAAGCCGCACACACCATCAGCGAGCTAGGAGGCCAGCGTGAACGCTATACGTTATTTTGTAATCAGCTCTGCTTCTGTTTTAGCGATGAGCGCGAGTGCGGAACAGACCAACGAGCAGTTGCAGGAGCAGATTGAAATTTTACAGCAGCGCATAGAAGCACTGGAGCGTCAGCAAAACAGTGTTGCCGAGCAAAACCTGGGCGCGGTGGAGCTAGCTGCTGAACGTGAAGATGCCTCTGAAGCCAAAGAGGCGGATGAGCCGCCGATTCACATTGGTGGGGCACTGCGTTTCAACGTAATTTATCGCGATGATGTGGACGCTTCGGTAGGTAAAAAAGGCGAGAGTGGGCTGGATGTGTTTCGCCTGAATGTGGACGGAAAATTAAATGATTTTTTGATTTCCGCGGAGTATCGGTTTTACGCCTACATGAACGTCATTCACCACGGCTGGGTGGGTTACGAGTTTGATGACGATAGCCAGTTGCAGGTAGGCATCAGTCAGGTTCCGTTTGGTATTTTACCCTATGCCTCACACAATGCCTGGTATGGCGTGCCTTACTATGTGGGGCTGGCGGATGACTATGACATGGGTGTCAAGTATGTGCGTAGCGACGGCCCCTGGAGTTCGCAGCTTGCGTTTTACAAAAACGAAGAGCTGAACGACGCTACTAATCTCGATCGTTACGCTTTTGATCTGGTGCGGGTAGGCGAACAACAAAACGAAGAAACCAACACTTTCAATGGACGACTTGCCTATACCTTTGGCTTGGACTCTGGTTGTGAAACTGAAGTGGGTGCCTCGGTTGAAGTGGGGCAAATGTACAATGCCAGCACCGATAGTAATGGCGATCGCTATGCGGGCGCTGCCCATTTAGACAGCCGCTGCGGGCGCTGGAATTTTCAGTTGCAGGGCACCTCCTACGAATACGATGCTAAAGATCCCGCGGGTGTGGACCCGTCCGTGGTGCGGGTGGGCGCGTTTGCCGGCAGCTACGACATCGACAGCGATGCCGATGTCTTAGTCGCCAATATCGCCTACAACTTGCCATCGCCCTGGCGCTTAATCGACAGTTTGACCTGTTATAACGATTACTCTTTGTTGGATAAATCCATCCATGGCGCAGTGAACTCCGAAATCAACACCACCGGTTGTGCAATTGGCAGTGGCCCTCTGTTCACCTATGTGGATTACATTATGGCGAAAAATATGCCGTACTTTGGTGCCGGTTCGTTGGCCGGAGGCGGCGAGGACGATTGGCAGGGGCGGTTTAACATTAACATCGGATACTATTGGTAACGATTTATGCGTATGCAAGGCTTATGGGCAGGATTACTGCTATCAGCGACCAGTGCGATGGCCTCCGCGGAAACCTTAAACGTGGTTTCGTGGGACGGCGCCTATGTGAAAAGTCAGATCTTAGGGTATATCCGCCCCTATGAAGAGGCGAGTGGCAACCGGGTAAATGTACTTCACTACACTGGCGGAATTGATGAAATCAGGAGTCAGGCGCGTGCCTGGAATGTGTCTTGGGAGGTTGTAGATTTAGAACTCTACGACGCCATTCGAGCCTGTAAAGAAGGGCTACTGGAAACCATTGACCTTGCTGATATGCCCGCGGCTCCTGATGGCACTCCGGCTGAGGATGACTTTATCAATGGCCAGGTGACCCCGTGCGGTGTTCCCAATGTTGCCAGTGCCACGGTTATCAGCTTTGACCCCGAACGCTTTGATAATCCCCCCGGCAGCGTGAAGGACTTTTTCGATCTGGATACCTACCCGGGCAAGCGCGCGCTGCGCAAAACGCCCCAGGGAAATTTGGAGTGGGCGCTTATCGCCGATGGCGTTGCGGCCGATGACGTATACAAGGTGCTGGGTACGGAAAAAGGGCTCAATCGCGCCTTCGCTGTGCTGGATCGTATGAAACCTAATTTGCTCTGGTGGGAAACCGGGCAAGAGGCCATTCGTTTACTGGCAACCGAACAGGTACTAATGTCTTCGGCCTACAACGGCCGGGTAGGGGCCGCCATTGATAGGGGCGAGTCGCTGGACATTTTATGGGATAACCACGTCTGGTATTACGACGTCTGGGCGATTGTGAAAAATGGTCGCAACCCCGAGCTGGCGCTGGATTTTATTCGTTATGCCAGCAAGACCGAAAGTTTGGCCGAGCAGGTTAACTATATTTCCTATGGTCCCATGCGCCATTCGGCCGTCGCTATGCTGGATAAAAAAGTGCGCGAGCGTTTGCCAACCTCAGAGGCGCATTTAAAAAATGCGCTGGAGCTGGATTCGGTATGGTGGTCGGAAAATTTAGACCGGATTAAGCCGCGTTTTGATCGTTGGGTGGATCGCCCTGTGATGGTGCCCAAAGCCTTACCACGATAATACATTTTCGCGCTCCGCACGCTACCGGTTGCGTGCGGGGCGGCGGCAAACGCCAAAGTCATAAACTTAAAAATAAGAGGAAAATTCAGCGAAAAAGCGACCTGCTAAGGTTATGATTACCCCCTATAGAGATGGGCGAAAATTAAAACCGATATTAATGTAAGTGCTACTGCTCATGGCAAAGTCCGGTGCCTCCCAATCGCCATTGTCGACATCCACACTTAAACCTTTCAAACCACCTACCCCGACTTCCAGCTCCAACCAAAAGTGGCTGTGCACGCGCTTTTCTACCGACAAACCTAAATCCCAGTTGTCCATTACATAATTAAATTGATCGCCGTCGGTATCCAGTTGCCAGGAGTTTCCCGCAGGCGCCAGGCCAAAGCGAAACAATAGATCATCGGCGGGGGCGTACATGATTGCAGGCCAGGGCATAATTGCGCTCAATGTCCAGCGTTCATTGAACTGATAGGAGGCGCCAAGGTAGGGAAGCACCAGTGAGGAGTGATCACTGACGTCGAAATACAAACCATAGGCCCACCAGAGATTATCGGTCTGGGTGTAGCGGGCAAAACCTCCACCCATTAGCTCCCAGCTCCACTCGGAGTTCGCGCTGTCGGCTTTGTGGCCCAAAGGCATTAAAAAGCCTCCGGTTTGCCAGTTTTCACTGCGCTGATGAAACCAGCCCACGGGAACACCAACGGACAGCACCTGTAAGTCTTGCTGGGGGTCTGATTCAGGAGAGAGTTTTGACCAGCTAACCCATTCGCCCAAGAGCAAGGCGTCGCGATTGCTCATTAAAATGGGTACCACTGCACCTTGGCTGATGGTGTCCTGGGAAAAGTTGAGCGAGCGTCCATCGTCTAAAATGACTTCGCTGTCCTGATAGTGTTTGGCGCTGGCGAAAGCCAAAGGAAGGAAAGGCACATTGGAGTCGGAGCGGCTAAAACGAATGTCACTCTGGGCAAATTTTTCGGCCCATTCGGTCATAACGCCTGCGTAGGACGGTGCGGTAGAAACTAGTGTTGCGCCGATGAGTAAAAAAAGAGTAAACGTGGTCTGCCTTGACATGTTAAACCGCTAGCTGTGAATGATCAGGCCATTGTGCCCTAGGAAGCCTCTGAAAAACTACTGCGCTAGGCGTTGCGCCTGATTACGCTGACGATGTTTTCCAGAGGCTTCTCAGTGCTTACAGCGCTGCGGCGCTTCTCACCCTAGTCGTTTTTAAGCACGATACGATAATGCGCCTTGCCGTCGCGCAGCGCCTGAATCGCATCGTTAATTTTACTCATGGGATAAGTCTGGGTGGTGGGCTCAATGTTATGTAGCGCCGCAAAGTCCAGCATCTTTTGGATGGTAGCGGGGCTACCCACCGGCGAGCCGGAAACCGAGCGCTGCGCGCCAATCAAGCCAAATACGCCCAGCTCAATAGGCTCTAGGGTGGCGCCCACAAAGTGCAGCCGACCCTTGGGGCCGAGGGTGTTGAGGTAGGCGTTCCAGTCCAGTTTTACATTAACGGTAGACAGAATCAGGTCGAAGTAACCGGCGGCTTCCTCCAGTGCCTCAGCGCTCTTGGAATTGAGCGTTTTGTGGGCGCCCATTTCCAGGGCTTCGGCCTTTTTGTTTTCACTGCTGGTAAAAGCGGTTACCTCACAGCCCCAGGCGCTTAAAAACTTAACCGCCATATGACCCAGACCGCCAATACCGATAACGCCTACTTTTGCCGTTGGCGGCACATCAAACTGTACCAGCGGATTAAACACCGTAATACCGCCGCAAAACAGTGGGCCAGCGGTGTCCGGGTTTACCCCGTCGGGAAGGGCGACAACGGCTTTAGCCTGGGCGCGTACCTTGTCAGCAAACCCGCCGTGGCGTCCGGCGATGGTGGGCTGAGCGCTAGCGCATAAGTTTTGATCGCCATCGTTGCAGGTGCTGCACTCGTTGCAGTAGGCGCTGTGCCAGCCCAGGCCTACGGTTTGGCCTGCTTTTAAATGACTGACATTGTCGCCAGTCGCGGCCACTTTACCGATGACTTCGTGGCCCGGCACAAATGGGTACTGGGTAAAGCCCCACTCGTTATCCAGCATGCTTAGGTCACTGTGGCACAGGCCGCAGGATTCCACGGCAATTTCGACTTCGTCGGCGCCCAGTGGGCCCGGGTCGTATTCGTAGGGGGTTAACTCTTGCCCGGCTTGTTGGGCGGCGTATGCTTTGATCATCTGTCCCTCCTGGATAAAGGTTGAGCAGCGCCGGGTAGTGTTAGCACTGCGATCGGTGATGGGTAAAGCTTAGATTATGGTATCTTGAAGCTGGTGAAACAATGCGACGAAAAGAAACCCACTGTTATGAATTTAGAAACGATAGACTTAAAGGTACTGCGTGTTTTTGTGGCGACGGCGCAGCAGCTGAGTTTTACCCGCGCCTCGGAGGAGTTGGGGGTGCCCAAGTCGGCGGTGAGTAAAGCGGTGCAGCGGCTGGAGTCAGAGCTGGGCGTGCGCTTGTTCGAGCGCTCCTCGCGGGTGGTGCGCCTGACCGAGCCGGGCACCATTTTACTTAACCGCGCCCGCTCCTTATTGGAGGAGGCCTCGTTGATGTTTGCGGATGTTCAGAGCAGCCACCGCCGGGTAAGCGGTCAGTTGCGTCTGGCGGCTCCGCCCGCTTTGGGCCGTTATATTTCGCGCGAGTTGCTGCCGCGTTTTTTGACCGATTGGCCCGAAGTTAATGTCTCTTTGAAGCTATCCTACGACTACGAAGATTTGTTTCGCGAGGGGCTGGATCTGGCCTTTCGCATGGGCGGCCCTCGCGATGACAACCTGATTGAGAAAAAGCTGGGGTACGCCAATCGGGTGGTGGTCGCATCGCCCGCTTACCTTAAGCGCTACGGCGCCATTACTCAGCCACAGCAGCTGCCGGCGCATCGCTGCCTGCAGGTGTTTGATCGCCCGTATATCGACTGGACCCTGACCCGCGCCGGTGCCAGCCATGTGGTGACGGTGCCGGCGGTGTTCCAGTGCAGTGATATGGAAGCGCTCAAAAGCATGCTCCTGGCCGGTGCTGGCGTGGCGCAGTTGCCCTGGCTGGTGGTGCGCGATGAGATAAAAAGCGGGCATTTGGTCGAGGTACTAGCCGGTTGGGTTAGCAGTGGAATGAGTATTTCGGCCGTGTACCGCTTTGGGGTAAATAAACCGGCCAAGCTGGCGGAGTTTTTAGCGCTGATTGATAAGCACCAACATCTTTTTGAGTTGCAGCGTCGCGAACCTTAGGCGGTTTTTGCGCGCGATGAACTGACTGGGTTGTTATAGAATGGATACAAAACGCTAAGGAGACAGGCTGTGCGGCAAAGAGGCTGGTTATTCGGTATCTGGATAATGACTTTACCCGCGTTAGCCATGCACCCGAGCTGGGATGTCAATGGCGACGGGGTCAACGATTGCGAAAACAATGGCAGTTGTGATCACACGATCGACTACACCAAGCCTCGCCCGGTAAGTGATCCCCCGAGCCCCTCATTTTCCTGTGCTGGCGAGCGCTTGAGCTCTGCAGAACAAGCGATATGTGAAACCCCCGATTTGGCGCGCTTAGATCTAGCCTTGCACGACAGCTTTCAGACGCTGCTGCGGAGGCTTGATGATGACGCTTTTACATCTCACCTAAGAGCGGTGCAGCGCGGCTGGATTAAAGGCCGCGATGAGTGCTGGAAATCCCCACCGATAAATGAGTGTGTGGCTAGCGAGTATGCTGAGCGACTGGACGCCCTGCAGCAAACCGCCGTGCAGATAGAACAAGCACGTCATGTCACGGCGGTTTGTGAGCAGGTGCCCGATCTCGCGTTGACGCTTCGTTTTTATTCCTCTCAGCCCGCGGTTGCGACAGTGCTTTGGCGGGAGAACGCATCGCTTATGTATCGTGAATCAACCTCACCACCGTTGTATCGCGGCGCGGATACTGAGCTGCGCGCGCAGGGCGATGAGTTTATTATCAGCGGCGTGGAGGCAGATACACCGCTGCATTGTTGGCCAATAGAGGCGCTGGAAAAATGAAGCAAATAAAAAAATAGCTTTCTTATGGGTAGCAGTGGCGTGCTTGGCAGGGTTGACGGGGTGTGTGTCAATCGAGCAGTCCACCCCTTTGCAGTGGGGCGAGGGGCGCAGTGTGACTCCGGTGCGGGGGCTGCCCGAGAAGCTGCCCTCGGGCATTGTCCGGCTTGAGGAAACTCAGTACGTCTATGTCCATGCCGATCATGGCTCAGAGATGCTGGTTTCCATGGCAGTGCCCATTCCATTTGTTACTGATATGGCGATTTCTAGCTACAAAGAGTCTGTTGATAATGCACATAAGGATCAATACGCCAATAGCGATCCCTACACTATTCCCGTGCGGCAGATGCAAAACCACCCCGCTTTTCGCGCGAGCGGCGGCGACTACACCCTTTACCCTGTGGTGGTGTTGAGTGAGACCTCTGATGAGCGCTACCTGTTATCGCTGGTGTATCAAATAGAGTCCGGCGACTGGATGAGCCGCTACTTCTATCATTTGCCAATGTCGATAGCGGCGGACGACATTCAGTCGATTCCTGAGGCGCAATTGGCTCAGTTGGCGCAACAGCTAGAAGAGGGGGCCGCGATCCTGATTGATACCATCGAAAAGCGGGTGAGCGGTGAGATACCTGAACACGGGCCTGCGGCAACCTTAGGCAGTCTATATTTTGTCAGCGGTAAAATAGGTGGCCTGGTGGGGGCCGAAGTGTTCAAAGTAAAGGATTGCGAAATTTTGCTGGAAGCTGAGGATTATATAGTGGCCCGGGTACCGGGCGACCCGGACACCGACGCCGCAGGTGGAGGCTTAGCATACGGCGTGCACTACCTTTATAGAAACCAGTTAAACCTATTCGACCGCCAGGCGCCCTAGTGTCTGGCGGTTGGCGTGGGTTACATGGCTTCGTTAAACAGTATGACCACACTGCCACCGCTCAGCTCACTGTCGATATTGAGCGACAGACCAATACCGATGTTGTCCAGGAACCGGATGTCGTTGCTGGTATCCACCAGCCAGCCTGCGCCCAGCTCATAGTAATGGTGGGTACCCATCGCCGGCACGGCATCGGCACTTAAATCGATACGGCGGGCCAATAAGCGTATCTGACTGCGACGATTCCAGACATCCGGGGTGTCGTAATGAAATATCAAACTGTTGCTCAGGCGTCCCGCCTCGATGGTGGTCTCTTGTAAGTGGGTGTCGGTATCGAATGAATGACCGATGGCGTAGCGGTAAGTTAATTGATACTCCCAGGTGTGTCCCATAAATTCGCCGCGATAGTGTGCCCCTAAGTTCGGGTCCAGGGTCCATACCTTGTAGGAGGTGTTAAACAGGCTCCTATCAAAGTAGGGGGCAAGAATTTCCAGCACAGGGTCGCGGTAGTCAAAATCATTTTCGTAAAACAATATCTCGCTACCTACTCCCATCTTGAACGCCCAGGCTTGGTTTAGCTCGTAGCGCCAGTTATTTTCGGCGTACAGCAGAAACGTGGTTTCATCCAGGGGGTTACCCAGCGCCTGATCTTCGAATACCAGTTCTTGCTCGGTGGCGATATAAGAAAGCCGCAGTTGCGTTTGTGAGCGCCAGCGCTCACCGTGTGTGCGGGGGGTAAAGTTCCAGGGCAGGGAGTAAGTGGTCAGCTGGCTGCGTTGCTCCAGAGTGGATTCGTCGCCGACATTAATATTTTCAAAATCGACAAATTCGTTGGGGTCAAAATCTACAACTCCCAGGGTGATTAAATTCGCATCCGATAGGACAATTGAGCGGGCACTGTTTTGCGCGACTATTTCTCCGGCAATGTGTCCCAAGCCTAAATCATCAAGAGATTCGGCGGCGAAGCAACTGCTAAAGAGCAGGTTGCTTGCTATAAGTGCGGACGTAAGAGAGCGAGTCTTATTAATCATAGCGATCCTGCTAAAAGCCGAGTCCAGTACCGAGTATGTTTTATAGCAAAAAACGGCTTTTGCCACACCCCAAAACAAAAAAGCCCCGCACACTGGCGGGGCTTTTTCTTAAACGCGGGTTGCCGCTTACTTCTTCTCGGCAGCTTCGCGCTCTTTGACCTTGGCAATCACTTCTTCGGTCACGTTCGCAGGGCATGGAGCATACTTAGAGAACTCCATCGAGAACTGACCGCGACCAGAAGTCATGGTACGCAGATGGCCAATGTAGCCGAACATTTCCGACAGAGGTACTTCTGCCTTAATGCGCACGCCAGTGGCGTTAGGCTCTTGACCGCTGATCATACCGCGACGACGGTTCAGGTCACCGATCACGTCACCTACGTGATCTTCCGGGGTGAACACGTCCACTTTCATCAGAGGCTCCAGCAGCTGAGGACCAGCTTTGGGCATAGACTGACGGAAAGCGCCTTTAGCGGCGATTTCGAAGGCTACCGCCGAGGAGTCAACCGCGTGGTAGGCACCGTCGAACAGCTCGATGTCTACGTCCAGCACAGGGAAGCCAGCCAGCGGGCCTTTTTCCATCATGCTCTTAAAGCCTTTCTCAATGGCCGGGAAGAATTCTTTCGGCACGTTACCGCCCACAACGCTAGAGCGGAAGGTGAAGTCAGAGTTTGGCTCACCGGGCTTGATGCGGTAGTCGATTTTACCAAACTGACCCGAACCACCAGACTGCTTCTTGTGGGTGTAAGAGTCTTCGATTTCCTGGGTAATGGTTTCGCGGTAAGCCACCTGAGGCTGGCCCACTTCCATTTCCACGCCGTAGGTGCGCTTCAGAATGTCTACTTTAATGTCCAGGTGCAGCTCGCCCATACCTTTCAGAATGGTTTCGCCAGAGTCCTGGTCAGTTTCAACCTGGAAGGATGGATCTTCGGCCACCATTTTACCAATGGCGATACCCATCTTCTCGGTTGAGCCTTTGTCTTTCGGTGCAACGGCAATTGAGATAACGGGATCCGGGAACACCATGGCTTCCAGAGTACAGGGGTTTTTCGGATCACACAGGGTGTGACCAGTCTGTACGTTCTTCATACCTACGATGGCGATAATGTCACCGGCCTGGGCGTGACTCAGTTCGTTACGCTCATCCGCCTGCATTTCCACCATACGGCCCACACGCTCGGTTTTACCGGTGAACGAGTTGAGGATGGTGTCGCCTTTGTTCAGTTTACCGGAGTAAATACGTACGAAGGTCAGGGCGCCGAAACGGTCGTCCATAATTTTAAACGCCAGAGCGCGCAGGGGCTCGTCGGCACTTACAATCGCTTTCTCGCCGGTGGGGTTACCTTCTTCGTCGGTCAAATCCTGCGGATCAACTTCGGTAGGAGCTGGCAGGTAGTCAACTACGGCGTCCAGTACCAGCTGCATACCTTTGTTCTTAAAGGCAGAACCACAGAAGGTGGGGAAGAAAGTCAGATCGCGGGTGCCTTTACGGATGCAACGCTTCAGGTCTTCTTCGGAAGGCATTTCGCCATCCATGTAAGCCATCAGCAGGTCGTCGTCGGCTTCCAGAGCGGTTTCGATCAGCTCTTCGCGGTAAGCTTCTACGTCGTCCAGCATATCTTCTGGGATATCTTCAACGCTGTAGTTTTCTGGTTGGCCAGAATCGTCCCATACGTAGGCTTTTTGGCTCAGCAGGTCAACCACACCTTTAAAGGTGTCTTCACGGCCGATTGGCAGAGTCATAACCAGTGGCTTGGCGCCCAGTACGTTTTTGATTTGATCAACCACGTTGAGGAAGTCGGCACCGATACGGTCCAGCTTGTTCACGAAGATGATACGGGCTACTTCAGAGTCGTTAGCATAGCGCCAGTTGGTCTCTGACTGAGGCTCAACACCGCCAGAGCCACAGAAAACGCCAATACCGCCGTCCAGTACCTTCAAAGAACGATACACTTCAACGGTGAAGTCAACGTGTCCGGGGGTGTCGATCACGTTCAGGCGGTGGCCCTTCCATTCACAAGTAACGGCGGCGGACTGAATGGTGATACCGCGCTCGGCTTCCTGCTCCATGAAGTCGGTGGTGGATTCACCCTCGTGCACTTCACCCAGCTTATGGATTTTACCGGTGAGCTTCAGGATACGCTCGGTGGTGGTGGTTTTACCCGCGTCTACGTGGGCAAAGATACCGATGTTTCTATATAAACTAAGGTCTGTCATTTCGATACTCGTTGATCTAGGCCAAAAATTGGACGGCATTGTACAGCGAGGGAGGTACTAATTGCCAATACCAAATGGCCTTGGAAGTCCAGCTTTTTGCTATTTTGCTGAAATTCTTATGTCGGCCCTGAAAATCGATAGTGCAGGGGTATCGTCTACCACTCTTTAATAGGGCGAAAAGAGCTTGGCGCTAAATTGGTGCAGCTTTAGTGCAATATTTTACGGCGCCAATCCAAACCGGTGCATCAAACTGGTTGCTGTGACCCCTAAGGCCGTGGCCGCGTTTGCCGCACTTGGTACGCTTCCTGCTGACATCGTTGTCATTTTGACAGTAGAGTGGGCGTGTCCGACGTTGTGTTTATGAAAGATAAGCTTGTCTTGGCCGGATCGGCGCCTTGTTCGGCCTCACAGGCGCAGGCACGGTATTTTCCCTGTTTTCAGCCCATTATCGAGCTGGAGACAGGTGGCGTGGCTGGCAATGAAGCCCTCGCTAGATGCCTGGATGAGCGGGGAAATATCGTTTCGGCCGCTGCGCTCTTTTTTGACGAGTCGCAGCCGCAGCAGTGGGTGCTGGAGATAGATCGCGCAATTCGGCAAAAGGCACTCGCGCAATTCGCGAAGCAGACGCAGCCAGGCTTTCTGGCCTTAAATATCTCCCCCGAGTGGGTTGATCGGCTGCCCAATACCCACGTGATTCCCACCCTGCAGATGATTGAGTCGCTGCAAGTGGACCCGCGGCGGGTGGTGATTGAGGTAACCGAGCGCAGCGGTAACCTTGAGAACTTGCGGCGTTTAACCCGTGAGTACCAGCGTTATGGCATTCGCGTGGCGGTGGACGACTTTGGCTCGGGGGCGTCGCAGGTCGATCGCATAATTGCGCTGGAGCCCGATCTGATAAAACTGGATATGACTCTGTTTAAGGCGGCCACCGCTGGTGGTGCTGCGGCGGATATCGCTCTGGCCACCACCGCTATGGCGATGCGCGCGGGCTGCCAAATTGTGTGTGAAGGGGTAGAATCTCCCGATGAGTTTGATTTTGCGGTGGAGTGCGGTGCGGATATGGTGCAGGGCTGGATATTCGCGCCCGCCCTTAGCGAGCAGGCGCCGCGCGATGCTTACTGCGCTCAGGTGGGGCAGTTAAAGTCACGCTATTTGCAGCGTAAGTCCGACAGCCATAGGCGTGCATTCCGTCATCAAATGGCCGTAGAGCAAGAGGCGCGCAACTTAAAAGATTGGCTGAATGCCGCAGACCATGCCACAAATATTCATCACACTTTGTCGTCGCGCTCGCTGCACAGCCTGGGTGTACTCAGGTTTTATTGGTGCAACTACGAAGGTACGCAAACCTCGCCCAATTATGAACTGGCAGCCGAGGGTGTTATTGCCGAGGACAACTATCTAGGTAGTAACTGGAGTCACAGACCCTACTTTTCCCGTCTAATCGGTATTCGCGATTTACCCGTGGAACAGATGGTGGTGTCCGACATTTACCGCGATATTCGCAGCGGCGATATGTGCAAAACCTACGCACTGGCGCTGTCGGACACACATATTCTCTTGTTGGATGTACTGGTTAACGACCAAGTGCTGTTCGCTCGCTAGGGCAGACTCTTTGCAATATCCACCATGGGGGCAATCCACAGTTGGCTTTGTTTTTGTTGTAAATAATCCAGCAGTTGTCCGTGGGTGGAGGCGTCTAAGTTCAGCGAGTGCTCGCCGCCAACGCCGTGAAACAAAAACACCAGCAGGCCCTGTTGGGCGATGGCGTTGTCAACCAGAGTTTTTAGTTCATCAAGACTTTGCCCGTTCACCACGTGGGCGGCGATGTTGTAACGCTCGGTTTTGCTCGGTGAGGGAAAGCCTGGGACTACACCGCGTGCGCCTGCAAACATTGGCTTAATCGCGGCCACATAGGATTCGCCGCCCGCTTCGGCGTCGCCACAGGGGTAGGCATAGGTGCGACTGCTTTTGCCATCCAGTGCCTGCAAAACTGTATTGGCAGCTCTCAGGTTGCCCAGCAGGCGCTCCACGGTCCAAGTGGAAAGGTCGCGCTCGGCCGCAACCCACTCGCGACCCGGGCCTTCACCGTTACAGGGGTGAAATAATGTGTGGTTGCCCAGTTCGTGGCCGTTTGCCGCCGCCGCGCGCCACTCTGGTAAGCGTTGGCTAAAGCCCTCGGTGTCAACGGTAATGTAGAAGGTACCTTTGAGGTCGCGTTTATCCAGGGCGGGAATAACAGTGTCCAGGTGCACGTGCAGTGAGTCATCGTAAGTAAGGGCTACCGCGGCATCTTTGCCTTGCCAGGACTCGGCGGCAGCGGTAAATGACAAGCTTAGGCTAAAGGTCAGAGAGGAAAATTTTTTTAATAGTGGGCTCATGTGGTAATCCGTTTGCTTGTTGTTGCCGGGTAGAATAAATGAGCGTATGCAATACCGCAAAGCTTGTATTTACGATTCAGGAGCCTGCCGTGAAGCCCATCGCCATTTTTAATACCGATACTATTGCCGCTGAGCTTGCCAGTATTCACGGTCAATACCCGGATATGTTTATACGTAGTCTGTCGGCATTAGAGCCCGAGCGCGAATTCGTTCGTTTTGATGTTAATCGGGGGGAGTACCCTAACTCTTTAGATGGCTTTGCCGGTGTTTTAATTACAGGCAGTCAAAGTGCAGCTTATGATACGGATGGCTGGATTAGTGTGCTGCAACAAAGTATTCGCAGCATGGTTGAAGCGGCGGTGCCGTTAGTGGGGATATGTTTTGGTCATCAGATTATTCATCAGGCACTGGGCGGGCAAGTGCGAAAGGCGCAGGGCGGTTGGTGTGTCGGAGTGCATCAAAACCGCTTGCACGTGTCTGTGCCTGGTGTGGGTGATAAAAATGCAACACTGAGACTGCTTTCCAGTCATCAGGATCAGGTGGTGCAAGCCGCGCATGGCGCCGAGGTGCTGGCCAGTACCCGGTTTTGTCCGGTTGCTATTAGCCGTATAGGCACGAATATTTTAACGCTGCAAGGGCACCCGGAGTTTACTCGTGAATATGCCTTGGCGCTGATGAATAAACGTCGAACAAACATTGGCGAGCAGGTGTATCAAAAGGGTGTGGCGTCCCTTGCTGAGCCTTTGGATGATAAACGAGCCCTGCGCTGGATGCTGCAGGTCTTGTCGAGCTAGCGCGCGACAATCTCAGTCAGCAGCTTTTTTCTATCCGGCAGTTTTTCCAGTGCGTAGCGCAAGGTGCTGCGCGGCATTTTCGGTCCCTGGCGACGCAGGTAATCTGTAGTCAATCGCCGGTGGTGTTGCGCGGTTACTTTCAGCAGCCAGCCAATACTCTTTTGCACATATTCGTGAGGGTCGTATAAAAGCGTATCGCAATTTTCAAATACCAGCTCAGGCCTAAGCTGGTAGTGGGTTCTGCCAATTTTTCTGTCGATAAATTTCACCCAGGCTACGTTGCTCGCGCGGCGGCACCAAGGCACTTTAGAGTGTGACCAGGGTTGGATCGTCTCAATCAAATAGGGTCTGCCAAGCAAGAATGGATAAATGGTTTTCAGGCATAAATCATCCACTAATGACCAATTGTTCGCGTAGTTTTCTAACCAGAATCTAAATTTAGTCAGAAGCTCGTCACTGTAAAATTTTTTTGTCCACTTATTCAGCAGGCTAAAGGCCAGCAATTTCTCTTCGTTGTATTTGGCGTTTTGCAAAAGCAGCTCTGTGATCTGTAGCACATCTTCAGCATTGAGATGGGAGTGGCTGGAGTAAAAGTCCCTGACCACCTGTCGCAGCTGGGGTGCCGCAACGCCAAGCAGAGCGATGTTATGAGGAAAAAACCGCTGCATAGAGACAGCATGCTCTGTGCTCGCGACAGATCTGAGTGATTTGGTTAGTTCGTCTGCGTATGTTACGGTCGGCGCCATAGCTGTGTGCCTGAGTTTTTTGTAGATTTTATGCAAAAGGCGGTGAAAGTTACACAGAGCTTTATGGTTTCTCTGAAGAATGAAAACCTTTTTCTTGGAAATCAGGCACTTAAAATATCGGCACAAATGCTGCGTTAGTCGTTAACAAGTGCGACACAAATAGTGAGCATTGAAGATCATTCTTGGAAACTGGAGAACATTATGAAATTTGTAAAAACTTCGCTGATCACCCTTGCAATGGTTTCTGGCCTTGCAGCTGGTAACGTTTATGCCCAGGCGCAGAACAACCAGGCGCCCGCCGCGCCAGCGATGCCTCAGCAGGCTGCACCGCAAATCGAAGTAAGCGATGAGCAAGTATCAGAGTTTGCCGATGCCTATGTGGCGGTACAGGGCCTAAGCCAGGAGTATCGTACTAAACTGCAGGGCGCTGCGCAGGATCCAGAGCAAACTCAGCAGTTACAACAAGAAGCCCAGGGTAAAATGAAATCAGCGATTACCGATTCTGGCCTGGAGCTGGTTGAGTATCGCCAAATTGCACAAGCTGCGAACCAGAGCGAAGAGTTGCGCAACCGTATTGCCGCGGCCATATCTGAAATAACCGGCCAAGGTCAAGACACCGAAGCTGGAAGTTAATCGCATCCCGCGCCGCTGCTCTTGATGCAGCGGCGACTTTCTTTCCATGCATTATTTATCATAACCCGCTATATTATCGCGCATACCCTCTGTCGGTATAAGTTAATTCGAATAACGATAAACCGAGAAATGCCATGCGCTTACCATTCTTAGCTGTTATTCCGTTTCTTTGTGGTTCTGCTCTGGTGCACTCCCAGGTCTTCGATGGGGCTGACCCTGCCCCTAAATCAAAGGTCGCAACAGAAATGCCCACAACCGAGGTGGAGAAATTTTCCCTTTGGCAAGATTCGCATTTCAGCACGTTTTTCTATGATAGGCGGGTAGATTTCTCCCGTTACGAAAAGGCGATATTTTTTCCCATGACCTTTGACCGTATGCAGCTTTCCAATCATACCGATGAAGACTTCCGTGCATCCTGGAATAAGTCGTCGTTTGAAGAGATGGATAAAATCTGTCAGTTTTTTGATGACTATATCGAGAAAAAATTTGCTCGTTCGGATGTGCTTGAATCTACCCGAACCGGTGGGCCCGATGTCTTGGCCATTGAGTTTCGCATGAAAGACTTTATGCCTACATCAATGCGCCGCGAGGATGCTCTGGATACGGTTGGCCAGTCGACAAACAATATGGGCGTTGGCGTGCTGACATTTCAGGCGGTATTGGTGGAGTCACAAACCGGCAGGTTGGTCGCCGTAATAGAAGATGCCATGGAAATCAAATCCAGCTCGTATTCGGTGGATGACAGGGTGGGGCGTAACCTGGCCTGGAAACGCTCGTTTCAGCGGCTAGTGAGCGACTTGCACGATGATATTGAAACATTAAAGCAGCGAGGCGCACCCTGAGGGCCGCGCCACTGTGTGGTGAGAGTTGGAGAAGGCTTTCTCGCCGTTGAAAGGCAATTAGTTGTGCTGGTGTTTTGAGGTTAAGCCTTTAGTGGTCGGCTAAAAAGCGCCATCTTGGCAATGCGCGTGTTAACGGTATTTAACCGCCGTTCCGCTAACGCTTACCATCATCATGCCGCCTTGTTGACCAACCACCTCATAATCTATATCAATACCGACAATGCCATTGGCGCCCAGAGAACGTGCCTTGGCCTCCATTTCGGCAAAGGCGATTTCGCGCGCCTTGCCCATTTCTTTTTCATAGGCGCCGGAGCGACCGCCAACAATATCGCGAACGGCGCCAAAAATGTCTTTAAACAGATTGGCTCCCAATATCGCCTCGCCGACGACAACGTCAAGATACTGTTCGATGGTTTTTCCGTCTATGTTAGACGTGGTGGTCTTAAGCATAAGTTATCCTTTTCTTATTGAGAGGGAAGCGAGAGGGTTATCGTGTAACACTCCCGAGAGCTGCGCAAGCTATGAATGAGCGGTTTCGTCGTGATCCAGACGCTAGTTAACTATTGGCAGACGTATACGGTGTTAGTGGCTTCATTATTTTGAAAAGGGTTGTAGAAGCTCACTAAATGCGAGTCTACCTTAGCAAATGCCGACTCCAGGAGCTCTTCAAAGGCGGGCTCTGGTGGGTTTTGCGACCACATGGCAAACACGCCATTCGCTTTAAGTTGCTGCGCCATCAGGGTCAAGTTTTCGGTGGTGTAAAACTCGGCGTTGCCCTCGTGTAAAAACTCGGTGGGGGAGTGGTCAATGTCCAGCAATATGGCGTCAAAGCGGCGTGCTTTTTGGTCCGGATCAAAGCCGCTTGCCGGGTCAACGGCCAGGTCGAAGAAGCTGCCGTGGATATAGCGGTTGCGCGGGTCGGCATTTAACACTTTGCCCAGCGGTACTAGTTCATTTTGGTGCCAGCCAATCACGGCTTGTAGAAAGTCCACGACCAAAAGTTCGTTTACCCGCTGGTCTTTTAGGGCTTCAACCGCGGTATAACCCAGCCCCAAGCCACCTACAACCACATCCAGTTTGTCGCCCTGGGCAGCTGCTAGCCCCAGCGACGATAGCGCTTCTTCGGCCGCCACAAACATGCTAGACATTAAAAACTCGTCGCCCAGTTTAACTTCGTAAATGTCCCGCTCGCCCAACACCGGTATACGACGGCGACGCAGTGAGATTTCCCCGATGGGGGAGTCCTGGGTATCGAGCTCTTGGAATAGCGGCATGATGATTCCTTAAAAGTGAGTAGCCGCATCATACGCGTTGGCGAATTTGATGTCAGGTCGACAGGTTGCAGCAAGTTGCTATTGTTAACGGATTGAAACAAACGCCTGTTAGGCTCCAGCGTCGTTGTCCACCTTTGTCGCAGGTGTAAAACCAGAATCCATACAAAGGTAAAGTGATGCTCGTGTGCCAAGGCTTGCTGTCATGAAAATAGTCCGTGACTGGCTGGTTACACTTATCTCAATAGTTGGGCTGATGTTAGGGGTCGTATTGCTGATGTCGCCCATCCCGGTCGGGCTGGTGGTCATTACCGCCAGCCTGGCTGCGCTGCTGTGTGTTAACGCGCGCTCCCGTCATTTACTCAAAGCCACGCGCTCGCGCTGGCATAAAATTAATCGCACTGTGCATCGCGTGGAAAAGTTACTGGAGCGCCGATTCAGGAAGCTCTGGACGGTAATATCTAGCACCCGCCCCCACAATGACGATCATTCGGGGTAGGCCGGCATTGCCGTGATAATATCGGTAGCGCCTAATGAGCAATAATCAGCATATGACCGATTAAGCCCAGCATAAACCCGGCGACCGCACCTAAGGCTGGCAGGCCGCCGTCCTTGGCTTTGGATTCGGGCGCGACATCTTGAAAGACCAGGTAAAGAATACCGGCGCTGGCGAATAGCATTATTCCCGCCACCAGGTCACTGGCCTGAGCCAGAAGCAGATACCCCGTTAGCGCACACGCAGGCCCCACAACCGCTAGCAGAAAGAAAGCTGCCAGCAGTTTTGCAGGACGATAAGAGGATGATTGAGCAAGCTCCTCAAAAGCGTTAAAGCCTTCGGGGAAGTTTTGCAGAATCATCAGTAGCACTAAAATTAACCCTGTACCTTCACCCACGGCAAACGCGGCGCCCAGGGCTATCGCTTCGGGTATAAAGTCAGACAGCATCGCCACCAATTGGCCCGCTGAGCTTTTTAGTTGGCTTAAATAGCGGTCCAGCCAGTAAAAGAAAATACCCCCCGCTGCAAAGCATAAGCTTGCCGGTACCGGGGTTAACTTGCTCGCACCGTCCGGGACCAGAACCAGCGCCACCGCCGATACCAGCGCGCCGCCACCAAACGCGACGATAAACTTTCGTATATTCGGGGTTAACAGCTTTGGGTGCAGTAAATCATACCTGGCTACCAACGCGCCAATCGGCATGGCGGCCCCAGCCAGTAGAGATAAAAGCGCAACGCTCAAAATTTCATTCATAAAAAGTAGGTTTCGTTTTCCCGATTCATATCGACCAGAGAGCTCTTAGAGGGTGCGGGAATTATAACCTTTTTCTAAGCCAATGAACGTGCGTGGTTAAGCCGCGAGCGGCGTAGAACGAGAGCGCCGATTCATTAAACCCCCACACCTCCGTAAATAAGTCGGTTGCACCCCGGTCCCGGCAATGCTCCTCTATGGCCGCGTAAAGGGTTTTACCCACTCCAGTATCTCTGTAGTGCTCTTCGACATAAATCTCTTCAATTGAGCCCATCTTTATCGTTTTAGAAATGGATGATTTAAGCTCCCTGATTTCTCCGACCGCAAACCCAATGGGCATTGCATCGTGTTCCGCAATAAAAGCGAAGGCATCGTTTTTATCTATGTAAGCGACGAGGTTCTTGTGGTCAGAAATGTCAGCGGCAGACATAAAATAATCCGGCTCTGCCTGATGATGTAGCTCGTTCAAGCGAAACAGCGCTTCATGCATATACGCCAAGTCTGCCGGAGTAGCGTTTCTTATTATCGGCACGGAGTCTCCATTAATAGGCTAGGGGAGTGCGGGGCAGCTTAGATTAACCCGGAGTGTAACCATGCTGAACTCCGGGCCCACGACGCTATCAGCTACCGAGTCGCTGCACGGTTACCGACAGCGAAGCGCCCTCCGACGTGACAGTGGCTTCTTTGCCAAACTCCACCAGAAACGAAGGCGAGAACTCTTCACCATCGATTATCACACTCGCCGTTACTTTCGCGGTTTTGTCCTTAATATCGCTTAACGCAAGGTTCAGCGTATAGTTATCTTGCGATACTGAGGCCTCAGTCTCAGGTGCGACCGCCAGCCCAGGCGAGCCGATTAAAGCACCTTCATCGTATACCTTCGAGTAAACCATAAACGACTCCTCCGCGCATACCGAATAGGCGGCGAATGCCAGGGCACAAAATCCAATTATTTTTCTCATTTTTCTATATTCCTTGATTTTATCTGAACGCCTGGATCAGTCGCCGCAAAAAAAATGGCGGTTGTTTTGCCGGCTTTTTGGCAAAACAAGTGACAGTTTTTTCGGTCGGTTGCAGCCACTTGTTAGCCGGTGACATACTGAGCTTTAAACTCTTCGACTCTATCAGCAAGCTGTGTTTTGTGTATCATCCGGTGGCAATTTGAACACAGTACAGAAAAGTCCTTTACTGGATCCAAGCCTACCTTTTTACCCTTAATATTATAAACAGGAGTCAAATGGTGCGCTTCAATAAAGCCTTTACCAATTTCACCATATTTCTTTTCGAAATCGAAACCACATGCAGAACACTTGTAACCTTGAAGTTCTTTGACTTTCTTTGCTAGCTTTTGATTCCGCTCAATTCTTTTATGCTCACGTAGCTTAGTGCCGTCTTCTACATCTAAGCCAGCTTCATCTTCTTCTACATTTGAACCATCTGAGACACTTTGATTTACAACCATTTTAAGATAAAGGTCAACAAAGGCTATTAGGTCATGCTCAAGCTCAGAATCTTCAGGAATCTTACCTTTTTCATAGTAAATCGAGTAGATAGCCCCATGTTGATATAAGTCTCCCAAAGAGCCTTTTTTAGATGAAGCTAAGTCAATTGGCCCCTCAATAGATCCTTTATGTTGAAATTTAATCTGAGCATTAAAATCTGCTGCTCTTACTCGGAGTACGTCACTTACAGACTTGCCGTATTTTTCTTTTAGGTTTGTGACACCTTGATTGAGGCTTAAATAAACACCTGCACCATCTTCTCTAAGTAAGTAAACAAGATAAAAACCATTTTGAGGACTCGTGGTAACTGTTCTATCTAAAACTGAAATCCAAGGAACGTTGGCCCAGCCACTTTGTCCAGCACTCCCTTTGACGTAATATCGGTCGTTTTCTCCTAACGCCTTCCTTACATTATCAGGAATTACATTTCTTAAATGATTCGCTAAAGCATTACCTGTGAAATCTTTCGTTTTTTCTACGATATAGTTTTCAATTAGATGATCTATAGATTCTTTGAAATTCACTGAGTTTTCATCCCTCTCTCAGAAGCGGCTAACAGCTAATTCAAAAGACAAAGTAAAATTCCCCGCCGCAATATAACGTCGCTAGAATGCGGCTTATCAACTGGGTGGAAGTGGTTTAAAGTAAAGAATAAAAGCGCACTTTGGTACCGCTCCATGGCAAGGGAAAGAAAGACTCTGTCTTGTTTTTACACCAATGTAAGGCTTTTTACCTCTCGCGGCAAGGTTGCTGTAACTGATTGATCGTCATGGTGAAATATTGTGCTGGCGGTCTGGCATATGCTCTTGAACAAGGGCTTTCTGCTGAAAAAGGGTAAATCGGCCTGATGGCTTAGTGTTCTGGGCCATTCACTTGGTAGATGTAGAGGGTTGGTTTGGCAGGCGTAAGGTGGCGACAAATCACGCTTTTTAGTTGGATTCCGTGTCGCGGCACGGAATGACAGAACAGAAAAAGTAGCGCGCTAGCGCGGCCTTATACCTATTGGGCCCCTGCGAATGAGCCGAACGAAGGTCTATTTTTGTGGGTAAGTGAGCAGGACGCTCACGCAAGTATCGCCGCGCCAGGGAAGGCGCGTCGATACGGCCCTCAAAAATTGACCGTAGTAAGGGCACCCTTTAGGGCTATTCGCCGGGGTGGGCTTTTCTTTTCGTTAGGTTTCTGTTGCCCAAACAACAGAAAAGTAACTCGCCACGCCCGGCGACTCGGGCAAACAAAAAGCCCGCGAGGGCGGCTTCATTCATCTCAGGCGTCAGCCCGCAAACCCTCCCGCTTCTCCAACCTCCACGCCAAACCAAAAAACACGCCACCAATCGCGAAAACTTTGCCACTAGGCTATATACGCGATAAATAGCTGATAAAAGGGTTAGCCGCAGAAACTCCGGGAAAAATCCAACTTTGCGATTTGACCCGGAGTGCACGAGAGGAAGGTGCTACTGTAAGTCGAACGTGACCTTTTCAATGGTTCCGTTAAATTCAAACGGTCCCATATGACTGTATGCAGTGGAAACGGTGGCACCCAGGTCCATACCTATATCGAGTGTCTCTGTAGCGGAATATCGTACAGGAGGTACCATATCAATCCTTCCACTGCCGACTTCTTTGCCGTTCACCAAAAGTTTAGCGCTGCCGCCGTTGGGGGCTTCGCCTTCTTGGGTGTACTGCATGGTTAAGGTCACCTTGCCTTTAGGCAGGATACTGTCAGCGATGACTTTATACCTTTCTTTGCCGAAGAAGTTGACTTCGTACACAGGTTTTCCGTCCATCACGTACAGGGTGTAACCCGCACTTGAGCCGCCGTTTGCAACCAATACACCGTTATCATCAACGCCTGATGAGTCGAGGCTCACATTAATAACGTGGCTGCGTGCATAAGCCGGAGGCGCGCTGCCTTCGGGAATTCTTTTCACACCCTGTACATACTCAAAGTGAGTTTTACCCCGAGTGACGCTCGGGCGTTCTGGGTTGCTAGCGCGTTCAACAAAGCGATCATCGAGAGGGTAAACGTTGTATTTTTTCGCTTCCTTATCAAAGATTTTCTTTAACTTCTTGAGTTTGTCTGGGTGTTGCTTTGCCAGATCTACCGCTTGCGAGAAGTCTTCCTCGATGTTGTAGAGCTCCCACGTGTCGTTGGCAAAGCCGGCTGAGCCGGATAGGGCCCAGGGTACGCCGTGGAATGATGCCGCCACCCAGCCGTCGTGGTAAATGGCTCGGTGCCCGCCAGTTTCAAAGTATTGTGTTGTGCGTTGGCTTGGGGCCTTGGCCTCGGCAAAACTATACAGCATGCTGGTGCCAGCCATTGGCGTTTGCTTGGCGCCGTTCACTTTGCTGGGTTCTGGCAAGCCGGCGGCTTCGAGAATGGTTGGTGCAACATCGATGACGTGATGGAACTGGCTACGCAAGCCGCCTTTGTCTTTAATTTTTTCTGGCCAGGAAATCACCATGCCGTTGCGAGTGCCGCCAAAGTGCGAGGGTACGCGCTTCATCCATTGAAATGGTGCCGAGCCTGCCCAAGCCCAACCTACCGGGAAGTGGTTTTCATGCAGCGGGCCACCAATTTCATCCATTTTGGGTAACTGAGCCTCGACCGAGTCTGGAATACCGTTTTGGGTCATCATATTGTTGAGTGTGCCCGACAGGCTTCCCTCTGCACTGGGGCCATTGTCGCCGGCGATATAGATAACCAAAGTGTTATCACTGTCCGGCATGGCTTCGATGGCGGCAAGTAAGCGACCGACATGGTAGTCAGTGTGTGCAGCAAAACCTGCGAATGCTTCCTGGTGACGGGCGTACAGGGTTTTGGCATCGTCGGACAGAGAGTCCCAGGCGGAGATTTCCTTGGGCCTTGGGGTGAGCAGTGTATTTTCTGGAACAACGCCCAGCTGCTTTTGTCGAGCCAGGGTTTCTTCACGGACTTTATCCCAGCCTTGGTCAAACTGGCCGTCGAATTTGTTAATCCATTCTTCGGGGGCGTGCAGTGGTGCATGGGTTGCGCCCGTGGCGAAGTAAACAAAGAATGGTTTGTCGGGCGCAATGGACTGTTGTTGGTTCATCCATACAATGGCATCGTCAACCAAATCCTCTGTTAGGTGGTAGCCTTCCTCTGGCTTTTTCTCGGGTTCAACAGGGGTTGTATTGCGAAACAGCTGGGGCTCCCACTGGCTGGTCTCGCCCCCTTGAAAACCATAGAAATATTCAAAACCAAGGCCGGTTGGCCAGTGGTCGAACGGGCCGACAGGGCTGGTTTCCCAGTCCGGTGTGTTATGCCACTTGCCGAAAGCGGCTGTGCTATAACCGTTACCTTTGAGGATCTCAGCAATGCTCGCGGTTTCTTTGGGCCATACCGAGTGGTAACCCGGGTAACCGGTTGATAGTTCAGAAATTGTGCCGAAGGCGACCTGATGATGATTGCGCCCGGTGAGCAGTGCCGCCCGTGTAGGGGAGCAAATGGCGGTGGTATGGAAGGTGTTGTAGCGCAAGCCTTGGTTGGCTAGGTTATCCAATGATGGTGTGGGTACTGGCCCACCAAAGGTGCCGGGGTGGCCGAACCCAAAATCATCAATGAGCACGACAACGACGTTGGGTGCGCCGTCGGGAGGAGTAATGGGTTGCGGATAATCTTGCTTGGAATCTTCGAAAGTTTCGCTAATTTTGCCGTTGAATTTGGCAGGCTCAATGGGCAGTGTGGTTCGGTCGATTCCCTTGGATGCTGCGCTGGCCGCAGCCCCTGCCAGGCAAAGCACGGCACAGGCTGTTACTTGGAATATCCGTCTCATAGTGGTTCCTCTCTTTACACATTAAAGGCGCTAACGTTGTTTGGTATCTTACACAATTGAGCCAGGGGTAGTCGGTTGATTAATATGACATGCTTGGTGCATTGCAGTGCCGGTATTCGGCCACTGGAGTAACGAAAAACCGATATATGAATCGAGACGGGCTACGACGCTATAATGGTTATAGATCTCAAATTATGTGAACTTTAGTTCACCGTTTCTCCAACCGCCACGCCAACCCAAAAAACACCAACCCAATCACCGCCGTAATCGCCCCCACAAACCCAGTCGAACTCCAACCAAAACCGGCCGAAATAGCAAAGCCGCCCAGCAATGGGCCAATAGCATTGGCGGTGTTAAAGGCCGCGTGATGCGAGGCGGCGGCCAGGGTTCGAGCGCCGGTGGCGACATCCATTAAGTGCGTTTGCAGTGGTGGCGAAATGGCCGCGACTGTACCCACGGTGAATATGGCGATTAATAAACTCCAGAGGTGGCCGGTGGTAAACGGGTAAATGAGCAGAACAACAATGCTCCAGACTAACAGCCAGCCCACCGCTTTAAACTGGTATTTGTCGAACAGCCAGCCGCCCAAAAAGTTGGCGCAGAAGCCGCCAAAGCCAAACACGCCCATGGCGATGGGAATCCAATTCTCGCCTACGCCGGTTACCTGCAAGATGGTGGGAGCCAGATAGCTGAATACGCAGAAAACCCCGGCAAAGCCGGTGGCGCCAATCATAAGCGCCAGCCACACCCGCGGGTTGTTAAACGCTTTCAGCTCAGCCAGTGGTTTGTTGCGCAGCTGCTGTCGGTTGAGCGGTACAAAGGCAATAATCATGGCGACCGTTATCACCGAAATAATACCTACCAGGGCGAAGGCGTAGCGCCAGCTAATCGATTGCCCCAGCCAGGTGGCGAGCGGGTTGCCAATTAAGATGGCGAGCGTTAACCCCACCATTACCCGGCTGACGGCTTTGCCGCGCTGGTTGGGCGGCACCAGGCTCGCCACCACCAAGGCGGCAACACCAAAGTAGGTACCGTGGGGCAGGCCTGCGATAAACCGCAGCGCTAACAGTGATTCGTAATTAGGGGCAAAGGCGCTGGCGATATTGGCGAGGGCGTAAAAGCCCATCAGCACCAGCAACAGGTGGCGGTGATAAAGTTTGGCTCCAAACACGGCCAGTACCGGCGCGCCTACCACCACGCCAAACGCATAGGCGCTGATAATCAGCCCCACTTGTGGTTCACTCACGCCCATGTCTGTGGCGATGGCGGGCATCAGCCCCATAGCGGCGAATTCACCTGTGCCAATGCCAAAGCCGCCTAGTGCGAGGGCGATTTCGATAAGCCACATAGTGCCTTTACTGAGTTTGGGTTGTTCTGTGTGCATATATCCTTCGCGTATTAACGAGCTGTACCCGGCACATGCAGGCATGTCCGGTTATAAATGATAGTTGGGGTTGTGATTGGAATTATGGAAAGGGCGCTATTGTACGCTAAGTGCGCAGCATTGAGTGTTAAGGGGGTGTTAAACCCGGGCTGCTGGTATTGAATACGTATGCGGCCGACAGATAAATGCCGGCCGCACAGGTTTACTTGGCGTCGGGCAGGGTAATGTTTAGCTCCAGCACCGAGCAGTCGTCTTCGTTATCCAGTTGCACGGACACCTGATCCTGATCAATGTCCACATACTTGCGGATCACCTCCAGAATTTCCTGCTGCATCAGCGGCAGGTAGTCAGGTTGGCCGCGGGTGCTGCGTTCGTGTGCGACGATAATTTGCAGGCGCTCTTTGGCGACCGAGGCCGACGAT